>NZ_JABUYX010000026.1:0-40119 GCF_014898005.1 Halomonas citrativorans | reverse complement strand
CAGTTCCGAAAACTCACCAAGACCAAGGGTGGGTTTGCCAACGAAAATAGCCTGTTGAAACTGCTGTATGCGGGTATTCTCAAGGCCTCTGAACGCTGGACTCACCCTGTGCAAAATTGGAACCTGACGCTGTCGCAAATGGCGATACATTTCCCAAAACGCCTGGACGGTCATATCGACCTATAATGACCAAACTGACACAAAGTTTTGAACACCCTCTTGGGTTTTGCATTATTTAAACGAACGCGTAATCAGCTTTCACCCACATCCGAAGCATTTTTATACCACGCCTCTGTCTTAAGGCTTATGGCGAGTATTCGAGATACTCAGAAAGATGCGGATGCAATTTCCAACAATCAGCTGGGCAGTATTGTCGTCGCTGCTCAACCCATTTTTTGCGATACCTTTTTACTCGACGTTATTAAGCGCTTTAAACAAAAACACCCTAATGTAGGCGTGCGATTGATTGATGCAGGTTTACAAGAGTTGCTTAAAATGATCGACAACAATACCTGCGACGTAGCATTGGGAATTACGCTTGAAGCGGATACCTACGGCGCAAAGGTCACAAGTCTGGCGCGCTGTTCTGCGCGCTGCATCATGCACCGCACCCATCCACTCGCGGAGCAGGACGTTATATCGCTGTCTAGTTTGCAGAATCAGGCATTTGTTGAGCTGATGGCAGATAGCCCTCTGCGTGCCCGTGTGGATTACATGATGCAAACAGTGAATATCAAAAGACATATGGCGGCTGAAATGCGCCATATGCGAGGGGTGTGTGCATTGGTTGACCGAGGACTTGGCGTCGCCGTCATTGATCCTGTTGCAGAACTACTGCTGCCGGGAACAGCCGTCGTGTCAAAGGCGATGGAACCCACCATCGAATGGGAAATTGCCTTGCTTAAATCTAAACACAAGCCGTTAAGCAACGTAGCCGAATCCTTCTGCGAAGAAATATACGCCGAAATCGATAGCTTGCATAAAATGGAAATATTAACGTCCCTTAATGTAAAAAGGGAAACATAAAGCAGTAAAGGGAAATATAGGGCAAAGAGAAGCCACTGGCGGGGCACCTGCCGACGTTTTATGGGAAGCATCACTTGCCCAATGTTACGCCTGGCAGGCGAAGGTGGCCGAAAGCAGTAACTTACGCCTCGCGCCGATAAATCAGATCCCACACGCCGTGGCCCAACTTCTCGCCACGGGCTTCAAACTTGGTCAGTGGGCGGAAGGCGGGGCGGGGTACATAGGGCGCCGTGTCGGCATCGGCTGTGTTGGCGTAGCCGGGAGCGGCTTCCATTACCTCGGCCATCCATTCGGCATACGCTTCCCAGTCGGTCGCCATGTGGAAGGTGCCGCCGGGTTTTAAGCGTGTACGAATCAGTTCGACAAACGCGGGCTGCACAATGCGCCGCTTGTGGTGCTTTTTCTTCGGCCAAGGGTCGGGGAAAAACAGCTGCACGGTGTCGATTGAGCCTTCCGGCAGGCACTTCTCCAGTACGGCCAGCGCGTCTTCCTTGTAGATGCGCAGGTTGGTCAGGCCGCGCTTGTCCACTTCATCCAGCAGCTTGCCGACGCCCGGCGAATGTACTTCGATACCGATAAAGTCGGTGTCCGGGTGGGTTTCGGCCTGCTCGATCAACGAATTACCCATGCCAAAACCGATTTCAACCACGCGGGGGGCTTCCCGGCCAAATAGTGCGGTCAGGTCCTGCAGGCCGTCGTCAATCGTTAGGCCAAAGCGTGGCCATACGTCTTCAAGGCCCCGGTTCTGGGCTTGAGTCATGCGCCCAGCACGGATTACATAGCTTTTAATACCGCGACGATGCAGCGGCGCTTCAGCGCTTTCTGGCCCGGTTGAGGACTCGTCGGTACTTTTAATATCAGTCATAAGATCTCTTAACCGTTAATGCGGCCAGCAAAAGGTGATGAAGGGTCTGCCGTTTGGCGGCGCGGCATGCGCCCGGCCAGGAAAGCATCGCGCCCGGCTTCTACGGCGCTCTTCATAGCGCGCGCCATGCGCAGCGGTTCACGAGCGTGGGCAATGGCGGTATTCAACAGCACGCCATCACAACCCAGTTCCATGGCCATGGCCGCGTCGGACGCCGTGCCGATACCGGCATCCACCAGCACCGGTACGCTGCTTTGTTCCACAATCAGGCGCACGTTGTGTGGGTTCTGAATGCCGTGGCCTGAACCAATCAGCGAGCCCAGCGGCATGATGGCGCAGCAACCCATGGCTTCAAGCTCACGTGCCACAATGGGGTCGTCGCTGGTGTACACCATGACGTCAAAGCCATCGGCCAACAGCGTTTCGGCAGCCTTTAACGTTTCGACGACATTGGGGTAAAGCGTGGTCTCATCGCCCAGTACTTCCAGTTTGACCAACTTGTGGCCATCCAGCAGTTCGCGGGCCAGGCGACAAGTGCGCACGGCGTCTTTGGCGGTGTAGCAGCCTGCCGTGTTGGGCAGCAGGGTATAGCGCGACGGCGAAATCACGTCGAGCAGGTTGGGTCCGGCTTCCTGGCCTAGGTTGGTACGGCGTACGGCAAAGGTCACAATCTCGGCGCCGCTTTCGGCAATCGCCGCACCGGTCTCGTCGAAGTCTTTATATTTGCCGGTGCCGACCAGCAGGCGAGAACTAAAATTACGTCCGGCGATAGTAAACGGCGCATCGTTTTGAAGTGTCATAGCGAATCCTGGATAAAGCGCAAGAAATAGGGCGTAGCCAGTGGAAGAATCATGAGAGCTGCGGGCTAGCCACCGCCAATGGCGTGCACCACTTCAACCTGGTCATCCTCGGCCAAGGGAGTGATCGCTAGCTGGCTGCGTGGCACAATCTCTTCGTTGATCTCTACCGCGACCCGCCGACCCGTAAGCGCCAATTGATCGATTAGATCCGCAGCCGTCAGGCCCGCTTCCAGCGCGTAAGGCTCGCCATTGAGTTGAATTTGCATAAGGGCGTCTCGTCTATCGAGGCATGGGGTCTATAAGAGTTAGGGCTAACCCTAGCGAAATACCAAAAAGTGCCTCTATTGTAGCGGTTTCCTGCGGCGCAAGGTATGCCGAGTCGTACGCGTGCTTACACAGGCGCGCTAACACCTTGAAAGGAGCAATAATGCAACGTAGCGAACGAATCATTTGGTGCCTGGTAGCGCTCTCTGGAGCTATCACGGTCATGGTGGGCGCGTATGCTGCTCATGGTCTGGCCGCGCGAGTATCGGCGGAGTTGGTGCACGCGGCCGAAACCGGCGTGCGCTACCAGGCCTGGCACACACTGGCGATAATGGCGGTACTGGTCGGTCAGCGTGTGTTCGGTTTCAAGGGCTGGCAGTGGCCAGTTGCGCTGTGGGGCTTGGGAATCGTGGGCTTCTCCGGCTCGCTTTATGCCATGGCGATGGCCGGTTTGAATGCAGGCATCGTGACGCCTATTGGTGGCGTTTTACTGATTGCCGGGTGGCTGATGCTGGCGGTAGCGGTGATCAGAAGCCCTTAATCAAGAAGCCCCGGTAGACTTTTTACGGCTGACCTTTAAGCCGCCCAGTGCTTTTACGCACGATCAAGTGACTACTTAGCGTCTGATGCCGAATGGGCTGCTCGCCGCGCAAAAGGTGGAGCAGCAACTGCATGGCCTGCTGGCCGATTTCATTGCGCGGCTGGCTAATGGTCGTCAGTTCCGGGTCGCAGTATTCACTCAGGCCGATATTATCGAAGCCGACAACCGACAGCTGGTCGGGCACGCTAATACCCAACTGGCGGGCGGCTTTCAGCACACCAACCGCCATCTCGTCACTATGACAAAAAATTGCGGTGGGTCGGGGCGTTTTCCCCTCCAGCAGGGCTAGCCCCTGCTGATACCCGGAGCGAAAGCCAAAGTTACCCTCTGCAATACGCGCTTCATTGCTCAATTGATGGGCCGCGAGCGTATCGCGGTAGCCGCGGTTTCTCTCCTCGCAAATAGGGTTGTTCGCCGGGCCGGAAAGCGTGGCAATACGTCGGTGGCCGAGCGACACCAGGTAATCAATCGCCTGACAGCTGGCTTGATGGTTGTCGATAGCAATTAACGGCAGGTCGATATCGCTAAAAAATTCACACGCCATGACCAACGGAAAGTCCGCTTGATTATCCGCTTGCTTGACCAGCGCTTTGGGAATCTCGGAGGTCAACAGCACAATACCATCGGCCTGGTTGGTGGAAAGCAGCCGAAAGTAGGCCTCAGCACGCGCAGGGTCGTGTTCGCAGTCGCCAATCAGTATCTGATAACCCGCCTGATGGGCAACATCCTCCATGCCGCTAATAATCTCGGAGAAGAACGGATTCGAAATATCCGGCAAGAGCGCCACGATGGTTTTGGACTCCGCGCGGCGCAAGTTGCGTGCGGCAATGTTGGGCGAATAGCCCACCTGAGCAATTGCCTGATTCACCCGCTTGCGAGTGGCATCGCTGACTTTTTCAGGCGTTGCCAGGGCGCGTGATACGGTCGCTGTCGAACAGCCCGCCGCTTTCGCCACGTCTTTAATCGTCGGCACGCTATGCGGCTGTTTGCTCGTTACCTGGGTGTTAAGCATTGAACGATGGTCCTGAAAAAACGCGCCTGAAAGTGGGCGGTTAAAGACAGTGTTGGCGCACTACTAACTAGAATGTAAATGTTTACATCCAAATTCTAGCAGTGTTAACCACAATATATAAACGCATCCTTACTATTAGCGCGTTAATTATGCGGCTATTTATTCCCTCTTTTTATTTATTCTTTAGTCTAAAATATAAGCGCTTACCGAGAGGTTTAAGATTTAAAGCCCTTTTACAGCAGTGCGTTATCCATTTTATATCCCCCTTTTTGACGCGCTTGACCGATGTGCGTTGCTCTGCTGAAATGTAATCCATTACATTGTGTCTTTCAGCACTGATTGCTGACGCCAAAACAACAAAACAAATGAGGTCGATGATGAAGACCCTTAAAGGGCCCGCGCTCTTTCTAGCCCAGTACATTGGTGACGAGCCGCCTTTCGATAGCCTGGAAAATATTGCTCGCTGGGCATCGGAGCTGGGCTTTAAAGCGCTGCAAATGCCCACGCTGGATAAGCGGTTTTTTGATCTTGAACGAGCGGCAGAAAGCCAGGTGTATTGCCAGGAAGTCCAAGCGCTTCTAGCGCAATATGACTTGGAAATTTGCGAGCTTTCGACGCATTTGCAGGGCCAATTGGTGGCCGTGCATCCGGTTTATGACAGCCTGTTTGATGGCTTCGCCCCGCCTGAACTGCACGGCGACCCGGTCGCGCGCCAAGCCTGGGCTGTCGAACAGCTAAAGCTTGCTGCCCAGGCCAGCGCCAATCTGGGTTTGAAGGCCCATGCCACGTTCTCCGGCTCGCTGCTTTGGCCGTTTCTTTACCCGTGGCCGCAGCGCCCCGCAGGGCTGGTTGAAGAGGGTTTTGCCGAGCTTGCCAAACGCTGGCGCCCTATTCTGGATGCCTTCGATGCGGCGGGTGTGGACTTATGTTTTGAGATACATCCCGGTGAAGACCTGCACGATGGCGCGACCTTTGAGCGTTTTCTAGCCGCAGTGGACCATCACCCGCGCTGCTGCATGCTGTATGACCCTTCGCACTTAGTGCTCCAGCAGCTTGATCACCTTGCCTTTCTTGACCGCTATCACCCCTATATCCACATGTTTCATGTCAAGGATGCCGAGTTTCATCCTACCGCCCAGCAGGGCGTTTACGGCGGCTACACTTCTTGGGTCGAGCGGGCAGGCCGCTTTCGCTCCTTGGGCGACGGGCAGGTGGATTTCAAAGCGGTGTTCTCGAAACTGGCCCAGTACGATTTTGATGGCTGGGCAGTCATCGAGTGGGAGTGCGCGCTCAAACATCCTGAGCAGGGCGCGGCGGAAGGCGTCACGTTCGTGAACGAGCACATCATTCAGGTGACCGACCGCGCGTTTGATGATTTTGCCGATACCGGAACGGATCGCCAGGCCAACCGCACGCTGCTGGGCCTCGGTTAAATTAACGCTCAGGGATTACTTCATGACAATAATCAATAACACGCCGCGCAGACTTCGCCTCGCCATGATAGGCGGCGGCCAGGGGGCTTTTATCGGCGGTGTGCACCGTATGGCGGCGCGCCTGGACGACCGTTTTGAGCTGGTAGCCGGGGCTTTTTCATCCCAGGCCGAGCGCAACCTGGCGACCGCCAGCGAGTTAGGTATTGATGAGCAGCGTTGCTATACCGACTACGCCGCGCTGTTGGCAGGCGAAGCCGCTCGTGAAGATGGTGCGCAGGTCGTGGCGATTGTGACGCCTAACCACCTGCATTACCCGGCGGCGCTGGCAAGCCTGGAAGCGGGCTTTCACGTGGTGTGTGAAAAACCCATGACGTTCAGCGTTGAGGAAGCCGAACAGCTGGCGCAAGCGGCTGAGAAAAGCGCTCGCCACTTTGTATTAATGCACAACTATGCGGGTTATCCACTGGTTCAGCATGCCCGTGAACTGATTGCCGAAGGCGTGCTGGGGCAGCTTCGCCATGTACAGGTCGAGTATATTCAGGAGTGGTTAAGCGAACCCCCGGAAGCTGATAACCGCCAGGCTGCCTGGCGGCTAGACCCTGCTCAGGCAGGGGCGGCGGGCTGCTTGGGTGATATTGGCGTGCACGCGTTTCAGTTGGCCCAGTTTATAAGCGGCCAGCGCGTCAGTGAGGTCAGCGCTGAGCTGGTGACCGCCGTGCCGGGGCGGGCGTTGGACGATAACGTTCAGGCGCTGCTGCGCTTCAATGGCGGTGCGCGAGGCATGCTGTGGGCAAGCCAGACGGCCGCTGGTTATGAGAACGCGCTAACCATTCGCATCATCGGTGAGAAAGCCAGCCTGCAATGGGCTCAGGAGCAGCCCAACGAGCTGTGGCTGAAACCGCTTAATGGGCCAAGCCAGCGCTTAACGCGGCGCGATGACTGGCTAAGCGCGAATATCGCTCAAGGCGTGCGTGTGCCGGGCGGGCATCCGGAAGGCTACATTGAAGCCTTTGCCAACCTGTATCAGGCGCTGGCCGATGGGTACACATCAGGCGAGTACCCATCCTGGTTGCCCGGCATTGAAGACGGTGTGGATGGCATGCGCTTTATTGCCGCCGCGATTACCTCACACGAGGCGGAGGGTAGCTGGACGCCGCTGCATCTGAGTAAAGCGTCAGGCGCTTCTGGGGGCGCCCCATGAGTGAGCCTATTTTAAAGCTTGAAGGGATCGGTAAAGCCTTCGGCCCCGTTCAAGTACTGAATGATATTTCCCTTTCCGTTATGCCGGGCGAAGTGCTGGGTATTCTGGGGGAAAATGGCGCCGGAAAATCCACTCTGTTAAAGATCATCAGCGGTATTTACACGCCAACGGTGGGTGCGATTCACCTGAATGGCCAGATATTCAGCGCATTGGATCCGATTACGGCGCGTTCTCACGGCGTGGCGATGATCCCCCAAGAATTCAATTTAATCCCCACGCTGCGTGTTTACGAAAATGTCTTTCTCGGCCAGGAAGTACGCCGTCATGGTTTTCTTGACCACGCAGGCATGCGTAAACGCACCCAGCAACTGCTCAGCTCGCTAGAAGTGGACCTGGACCCTGAACTTCCCATCGAGCGGCTAAGCGTTGCCCAAAAGCAGATGGTAGAAGTGGCCAGGGTGCTGGTTAACGACGCGCGACTGCTGATTCTGGATGAGCCCACCACGGTGCTGACCGACCGCGAAGTCGCAGTGCTGTTTAACGTGGTGCGCGCGCTGGTCGCCAAGGGCGTCACGATTCTGTTTATTTCTCACAAGCTAAAAGAGGTCAAAGACCTCTGTGACCGGCTGCTGATTTTACGGGACGGCCAACAAGTAGAACTGTGCGAGACCGCGGCGCTTAATGAAGAGGACATGGCGCGCAAAATGGTTGGGCGTGAGCTGTCACAAATTTACCCTGAGAAGCTTGCGCAACGTGCTGACAATACGCCGCCCGCGCTGCGTGTGCAGGGTTTAAGCCTTAAAGGCAAGCTCAAGGACATCAACCTTGAAGTACGCCGTGGCGAAGTGTTGGGACTTGCCGGGTTAGTAGGTGCGGGGCGCACCGAAATTGCTGAAACCATCATGGGGCTGCACCGTAAAGAGCAGGGCGAGATATTTATCGATGGCGAGCTTGTTGATCTTCGGTCACCCAGCGAAGCCCACGCCCACGGCTTGGCGTATCTGTCGGAAGACCGCCAGGGTAAGGGGCTGATTCTCTCGTTTAACGTCATGCAGAACATTACCGCCCTTAGCCTGAAACGCTATGTGCGCGGGTTTATCAAACATCGCGCTGAACGGCGTCAAGCTGAACATTACCAGCAGCGCTTGGCCATCAAGGCATCCAACCTCGCGGCGCCGGTGAGCCTGTTGAGCGGTGGTAACCAGCAGAAGGTTTACTTCTCGAAGCTGCTTGATATTGAGCCCGATATCCTGATGCTCGATGAGCCCACCCGCGGCATCGACATCAGCGCCAAACAGCAGATTTACCGGTTGATTCGCGACCTTACCGAACAAAATAAAGCTGTTGTCGTGATCTCCTCTGAGCTTGAAGAGGTCATTGGTATTGCGGATCGGGTGTTAGTGATTCGCGAGGGGCAAATAGCCGTTGAGCTTAACGGTGACGAGATCAATGAAGAACAAATAATGCTGTATGCCGCTGGCGCACGGCAGCACGCCAACCGTGAACAAGTGGGGAATCAAGATGGCTCAACCGCCTAATACCAAGACAATGGGGAGCGTTGCACGCCAAGGCCTGCGCAGGCTGCCCCTTAACGCGACGATTCTGGCCCCGCTGGTGGCGCTGATTTTGCTGTTCGTGGTGTCGTCCATCGCCAGCGAATATTTTCTTAATACGCGCAATATTTCCAACGTAATGCGCCAGGTCTCCTATACCGGCATTATCGCTATCGGCATGACCTTTGTGATTATCGCCGGCGGGATCGATCTGTCGGTGGGGTCGATGGTGGCGCTGGTGGGCGTGGTTATCCTGTATATCGTCAATAGCATTAGTGACCCCATTCAGGCGGTGCTTCTCGGCCTGTTGGCCGCTATCGCTGCGGGCGGGTTGTTAGGGCTATTCAACGGCCTGTTAGTCACCCGAGGGCGCATAGCGGCCTTTGTGGTAACGCTTGCCAGTATGTCGATTTTTCGTTCGCTGGCGCTCTACTTCACCGATGCAGCAGTGGTTTCTACCCCCAATCCGCACTTCTCAAGCGTGGGCGGCGGCTTTTTGCTGGGCATTCCGGTTCCGGTGATCGTGTTCTTTGGTTTGGCGATCATCGCTCATGTGTTGCTGTTTCATACCCCTTACGGGCGGCATGTGTGCGCGGTGGGCGCTAATCCTCAGGTAGCACGCTATTCGGGCATCCGGGTTGAGCGCATTGTGCTCTCCACCTTTGTGATTGCGGGCATTTGCGTGGGGCTTTCGGCCATCATGCTGACCTCGCGGCTCAACTCGGTAAGCCCGAGTGATGCGGGCTACTTTTATGAGTTGGATGCTATTGCCGCCGTTGTCATAGGAGGCACGGCGCTTTCCGGTGGGCGCGGCTCGATATGGGGCACGGTCATCGGCGCGCTGATTCTAGGCATTATCAACAATATGCTTAACCTGACCGGCGTTTCCCCTTATTTGCAGGGGCTGGTCAAGGGCGGCGTCATTTTGCTGGCGGTACTGCTGCAGTACAAGCGTGCCTGACTTGTAAAAGCGGACGTTAAAAACGGTCTTTTCGGTCGCTATGCCCAAACAGGGCCGACGATCACACTGGGCGGGGTTGGCTCGCCCATCCACGATGTACGTTAGAAAGGGAGCAATAACAATGACACTATCACGCCTTTTCAAGACTGCCGCGCTGGCAACGGCCATAGCGAGTACGTCCAGCCTGGCGCTGGCCGATGACTACCATATTGGCGTCACCGTGCCGTCCGCTGACCATGGCTGGACCGCAGGCCTTTTATGGTGGGCACAGCAAGCCGCCAACGACCTAAGTGAGGAGTATCCGGATGTCAGTTTTACGGTACTTTCCGCCAACTCCGGCACGGCCCAGGTCTCTAACGTGGAAGATTTGATGATCCGCAACCTGGATGCGCTGGTCATTCTTCCCCACGACCCGGCAACGCTTCAGGCGGTTATTTCTGAAGCCTACGATGAAGGCATCTATACCGTTGTGGTGGACCGCGAGCTTGAAACGCCTGCGCAAAACGTCTTTATTGCGGGCGATAACCCAGGCTTAGGCGAGCACGCCGCGCGTTATATCGCTGAAGAGTTGGGCGGCGAGGGCAATATTCTGGTGCTGGAAGGCCCGCCCATCCCCATCAACAGCCAGCGTGTCGATGCCTTTAACCGGGTGATGGAAAACTACCCCAACATCAATATCCTGGCCTCTCAAACGACCAACTGGAACCCACAGCAGGCGCTTAGCGTAACGGAAGACCTGCTGGGCAGTAACCCGGAAGTAGATGCCATTTGGGCGGGTGACGATGACGTATTGATCTCGGCGCTTCAGGCGGTTGATGAAAACAACCGCGACGATATCCAACTGATTGTGGGCGGTGGCGGTTCTCAGCGCGTGATTGAAATGATCCGTGACGAGCACCCGATGGTTAAAGGCACCGTTACCTATCCGCCGAACATGATTGCCTCTGCCATGGCGCTAGCGGTACACGGCGTGAAAGGCGAGCATCTGGGCGATATGTACCACGGCGTACCTTCACGGCTCATCCTTAACGCTGACCTGATCACCCTCGACAATGTAGAAGAGTACTACGAGCCAGAAGCCGCTTACTAAGCGTTCTAGCCGCCAAAACGCCCCGGGCCCTGGCTTCTTGATAGCCAGGGCCCGGGGCGTTTTTTTGCAAGCTATTCTCTACGATCGCTGCTTACCCCGTTTGTCGGCTGCTACGTAGCGGGCAAGGCATAGCTTGCGGTGACGTGCACAACTGGGCGGCGTTCATCGGCTGCGGAGAATATCTGCACTTCACCCACCGCTAAACGGCGGCCCAGCTTGATCAGTTTAGCGTGGGCGATAATGTCGTGTTCGCCTGAAGCTGCGCGCAGGAAGTGACAGTTTAAGTCGCTGGTCACCGCCATGGGTTCAGGGCCGATTTGAGCAAGGATCGCCACATACAGCGCCACATCGGCAAAGCCCATCATCGTAGGGCCGCTTACTCGGGGGCCGGGGCGCAGGTGTTCATAACCTACCTTTAAGCGCATCGTGGCACACATCTCGCCTACGCTTTCAACTCTGCCCATTCGCTGGGGAAACACCTCATCCAGAAAGTGCTCGATCTGTTCGACAGTCATGATGGTCATTGTTGTTGTCCTTCATAAAAAAGCCCCAAGGCATATGCCTTAGGGCTAGTTGTACCATAAAACGAATTTACTTCGCTTTATGCACCTGGCGCCACTCGTGAAGGAGCGGCTCGGTGTAGCCCGACGGCTGTACGCGGCCTTTGAAAATTAAATCCGATGCTGCCTTGAACGCGGTGGAGTCCTCAAAGTGACTGCTCATCGCGGTGTAAGTGGGGTCGCCTGCGTTTTGCTCATCGACCACTTTCGCCATGCGTTTGAGGGTTTCCTCTACGCGCGGCGCATCGACAATGCCGTGATGCAGCCAGTTGGCAATATGCTGGCTGGAAATACGCAGCGTGGCGCGGTCTTCCATCAGGCCTACATCGTGAATATCCGGCACTTTGGAGCAGCCCACGCCGTGCTCTACCCAGCGTACCACGTAACCCAGAATGCCTTGGCAGTTGTTATCCAGCTCTTGCTGAATCTCGTCATCTGACCAGTTAGGGTTTTCCGCCACTGGGACGCTGAGTAAGTCGTCCAGGAAGTCGGGCTCGCCCAGCGCTTCAAGCTCGCGCTGAACGTCGGTGACATTTACCTGATGATAGTGCAACGCATGTAGGGTAGCGGCCGTGGGTGAAGGTACCCAAGCGGTGTTGGCACCGGCTTTTGGATGGCCGATTTTCTGTTCCAGCATGTTGTGCATTAAATCGGGCATAGCCCACATGCCTTTACCGATCTGGGCGCGACCGCGTAGACCGCAAGCAAGGCCTACTTGTACGTTGCTCTTCTCGTAGGCGGTAATCCACGCGGCGGATTTCATGTCGCCCTTGCGGACCATGGGGCCTGCTTCCATGGCGGTGTGCATCTCATCGCCGGTGCGGTCCAGGAAGCCGGTGTTGATGAACGCCACGCGTGAAGAGGCCTCGGCAATACACGCCTTGAGGTTGACCGTGGTGCGGCGCTCTTCGTCCATGATGCCCATCTTTAGGGTGTCGCGGCTCATGCCAAGGATATCTTCTACGCGGCCAAACAGTTCGTTGGCAAATGCAGCCTCGGCAGGACCGTGCATCTTCGGCTTGACGATATACACCGATCCGGTGCGCGAGTTACGCGGCTGGTCGGCATCTTTTTTAAGATCGTGCAGGGCCAGCAGCGAGGTAACCACGGCATCGAGAATACCTTCCGGCAACTCGTTGCCCTCCTCATCCAGAATCGCGGGCGTGGTCATCAAATGGCCCACATTACGCACAAACATCAGCGAACGGCCGGGTAGGGTCACCTTGCCGCCTTCGGTGGTGTTCCAGGTGCGGTCAGCGTGCAGCTTACGGGCGAAGGTTTTACCGCCCTTGTCGATGTTCTCTTCCAGATCGCCCTTCATCAGGCCGAGCCAGTTGCTATAAACGCCTACCTTGTCTTCGGCATCCACGGCAGCCACGGAGTCTTCGCAGTCCATAATGGTGGTGAGCGCGGCTTCAACGACGACGTCTTTTACGCCCGCCGGGTCAGTTTTGCCAATGGCGTGACTGGCATCGATCTGGATTTCCAGGTGCAGGCCATTATTGGCTAGCAGAATCGTCTCAGGAGCGGACGTTTCACCGGTAAAGCCAATCAGCTTGCCGGAATCTTTTAGGCCTGTTTCCCGGCCGCCTTCCAGCGTAACGACCAAATGACCGTCACGAATCGCGTATTTAACTGCGTCGCGGTGGGAACCGGTGGCCAAGGGCGCCGCACGGTCCAGAACGCCTCGCGCATAGGCAATGACTTTAGCGCCGCGCTTGGGGTTAAAGCGTGTGCCTTTTTCCGCGCCGTCTTCCTCGGAAATAGCGTCGGTGCCGTAGAGCGCGTCATAAAGACTGCCCCAGCGCGCATTCGCCGCATTCAGGGCATAGCGGGCGTTACTTACCGGCACCACCAACTGTGGACCTGCCTGTATGGCAACTTCGCGGTCGACATTGGCGGTGGTCGCTTTTACGTTGGAAGGCAGGTCGGCCAGGTAGCCGATCTCTTTCAAAAACGCCCGGTAGGCTGGCATGTCGCTAACGGGGCCGGGGTTCTCACGATGCCATGCATCAATTTTTTCTTGCAGCGCATCACGCTCTGCTAGCAATTGTTTATTTTTTGGGGTCAGATCATGGAACAGGGCATCGACACCGGCCCAGAAGGCGCTTTCATCAACGCCCGTGCCAGGTAGTGCCTGCTCGTTAATAAAGCGGTCCAGCTCGGTGGCCACCTGCAAACGGTGGCGCGTGATACGCTCGCTCATGGGGTTTCTCCTGTGAAGGTGCCCGTGGGTGGTGAATGGCCACGGCCAGAGTAAAATAAGCGCAAAATACATTTATGGAAAATACTTCCACAACTGTGCAGGCATGTAAACAGCGTAGACGTTAAAGCGGCACAATGCTCGACCAAATGATAAGAAAACAGGGCGCTCATAGAGAGGTTTGGATGCAGGATTTCCAACAGATGGAAAGTTTGTTTCGGCAAACGGCAGGCGAATCAGTCTTTTCCCGATTAGTGCCGGGTGAAGCGCTGTGGGACGTCGTGAAGGGCTATTTTCTGCATTATGGTCTGGAAGCACTCTTTGAAAGCACCGATGAGGTACATGCAGGTTTTATCGATACTGGCCGCTTTGCCTTGTGGTGCCAGGTGTGGAGCCCACCCAATCCATCAGGAACAGCCTTTGTGGTGCACGGCTACTTTGACCATTTAGGCCTTTATCGTCACCTGTTAACGCACCTGTTGGCCAAGGGCTGGCGGGTAGTGCTATGGGACCTGCCGGGTCATGGGCTTTCGAGTGGCCCGCGCGCAGAGATTGAAGATTTTGACGACTATCAGCACTGCCTCACCTACATGCAAAACACCCTGATCACGCTAGGCATAGCTCCCAGGCCGTGGTTGGGTGTTGGGCAGAGTACCGGGGGGGCGATTCTTGCAACCGACGCACTCACCCGGCGCGAAGAGGCCGGTTGGGATGGCCTGGTGCTGCTCGCGCCGTTGGTACGCCCTTGGCGGTGGACTCAGGCGAGTTGGATGCACCTTATCGCTAGCCCGTTCTTGAAGGATATTCCGCGTAAATTTCGGCCCAACTCAACCGACGAAGCGTTTACCGAATTTCTGCGTGATCACGACCCACTGCAGCCCGAGCGCTTAAGTGTGGCGTGGGTAAGTGCCATGCGGCGCTGGATGCCACGCCTGCTCGCGCTTGAGCCTGTCGACGTGCCAACATTGATTTTGCAGGGTGAGCAGGATTTAACGGTTGATTGGCAGTGGAACCTGACCGTTTTAGCACAAAAATTTACCGCCGCCGAGATTCACTACCATCCGGAAGCACGCCACCATTTAGTTAACGAAGCAGCGCCGATCCGCGAGGCCTTGTTTAGCGCTATCAACATATTTATTGACCAGATGCCTGACGGGCCGCACGCGCCTGCCGACCCTCAATAGCCTGTCATTAAGGAGCCCATCGAATGAGCGTAGTACCCAAGGTATTAGTATTTGCTGGAAGCAGTCGTCAGGATTCACTTAACAAACAGCTGGCGCGGCTGGCGGCCAAGCGTATTGAGGCGCTGGGCGGCGTCGCCACGTTTGTGGATTTGAAAGACTACCCGTGCCCCCTGTTTGATGAGGACATTGAAACCCAAGGCGTTCCGGAGAACGTGCTTAAACTGCGCGAGTTGCTGGCTGATCACCAGGCACTGATTATCGCCTCGCCGGAATACAACGGCTTTATCACCCCACTTTTGAAGAACACGCTGGACTGGCTATCACGCCCTTATGAAGACACGCCGGGCCTGGCACTTTACTCAGGCAAATGGGCCGCGCTGGTCTCGGCCTCGCCTGGTGGGTTAGGTGGCATTCGCGCGATGCCGCTGGCCCAACAGCTGCTCGCCAATCTGGGCTTGATCGTACTGCCCCAACCCATGTCGCTCTCCAAAGCGCACACGGCTTTTGATGAAACGGGTACGTTTATTGAAGAAGCTAATAGCAAAAAACTGGATGCGCTCTGCCAGCGGCTGGTGGATATTCTGGCGCGTGTGAAGGATTAGGTTTTTTTAGCTACGTTATTTTAAATAAGCCTTTTCAACCAGGCACCCTTCAATAGCCTACCCAACTGTCTCAAGGGAGTTTTACGCATGTCAGATATTCTGATGAGTGCCAATGACCTGTTGGACCGCCTGGCGAGTGATGTTCCACCCACGGTGCTGGATGCGTCGCTGCCCAATAGCCCCGTTGCGGCTCATGTGCCGGAAGATGATCGAAAAATACCCGGTTCACTTGAGTTTGATATCGAGAAGGTCTTTTCCGACCGGGAGGCGGTATTTCCGCATACGCTGCCCTCGAAAGAGGCACTGGAAGCGGCGTGCCAAGGCCTCGGCTTGACCCCTGATGATGAGATAGTGATTTATGATAATCGGGGTGTTTACTCCTCCCCGCGTGCCTATTGGTTGCTCACTCAAGCGGGCTTCAAGCATGTAAAGCTGCTGGATGGTGGCTTGCCTCACTGGCTCTCGCTGTCGCTGCCGGTGCAGCACGGTTATTCCGTGCCAGCGCCGCTGTCCTCCCGCCCTGTGCTAAAGGCCAACGAAAGCGTGGTCAGTGTGGACGAGGTCTACGACAATATTCCGCAGCAGCGCTTTAAGCTGGTGGATGCCCGAAGTGCCGAGCGCTTTTCAGGGGCCGGCCCCGAGCCCCGTCCGGAATTTCCCAGTGGGCATATCCCGTCCTCTTTTAATCTGCCGTTTACCGAGCTCTTGGATAACGGATACTTCAAGAGCCGGGAAGAGATTTCAGAGCTCATGCGCAGCAAAGAGCTTTACCCTTCGGACCACCTGACCTTCAGCTGTGGCTCCGGCATCACCGCCTGCATTGTGTGGGTAGCCGCGGAGTTGGCCGGGTACGAGCACCTTTCGCTGTTCGATGGTTCATGGACGGCGTGGGTGATGAGCGGCCGCCACGAGGGTTGATGGCAGGCCTTTTTTCATACGCTTTCAACTTTTTCTTAACAGCCTGTCCAACTGTCGATAGCCAATGGCTTCAATTAAATGCGGCTGGGCAGGTTTGGGTTTGCCTTCCAGATCCGCCAGCGTCAGCGCCACGCGCAGCACGCGGTGGTAGACGCGGGCGGAGAGTTTGAGCTTTTCCAGAATGCTGGCAAGCCAGGCGCGTTCCTCGTCGTTCAAGTCGCAGGCGGCTTCCAGGGCTTTACCGCTTAACTGGCTATTGAGTGCGCCGCGTACCATTTGGCGCTCTCTTGCGGCCATCACTCGCTCGCGCACGGCTTCCGATGATTTACCCTGAGTTTGGGCGATGAGTTGTTCGGGCGTTAGAGCGGGGACTTCGACCCTGTATTAATATAGCCGAGAAGCAGCCCAGTGGAGAGCCAGGCAGTGCTTACCAATCAGTGATCGCTTTAAAGAGAATATCAGTGCCTTTGATAAGGTCGTCCACATCCATGGCTTCTCGTGGGTTGTGAGAACCATGGGCATTACGTACGAAGACCATGCCTGACGGAATACCGGCATTGGCAAATATGGCGGCGTCGTGTCCAGCACCAGAAGGCAGCTTATGTGGTTTGATGCCACAATCTTCGGCGGCGAGAGAGAGACGTTCGATGACGTTGTCATGCATGCGGGCTGGTGCGGTATCGGTTCTATCATCGAAGGTAAAAGTAACCCCATGTTGGTGCGCAACTTCCTCACATTCCGTACGGAAACGTTGGTAGAAAGTTTCCAGCGTATCAGTTGCCTGACTGCGTGCCTCAAAAGCGAACGTCAACATCCCCGGAATACGGCTGATAGCATGCTCTTTCGGATCGGTACCCACCATTCCAATGGTGACGACAAGATCCTTTTTCTCTTCGAGAAAGGCGCGCCAGTGTTCATCCAAGCGGTTCACTAGATCGCCGAAGGCAAACACCGCATCTTTTCGCAAAGTGCGTGGGATAGCGCCTGAATGTCCTGCTTCGCCTTGGCACACGATACGAGTGTGGCGCACATTGCCGCGTATACCGGAGACGATGGCCGCTGGCCATTGCTGCTCTATCATCACTGGTCCCTGCTCGATGTGTAACTCGAGATAGCTTTTGGCAATTTGCGGGTCGAATAAGGATTTTCCTAATTGAATAGGCGCAAGATTGATACCGACGCCTTCCATTGCGGTGGCCAAAGTGCTACCGGAGCCGCTCGACTTCGCAGACAGGTCATGCTCGTCGAGCATGCCGAAAAGCGCGCGTGAGCCTATATTGGCGCGCCCATAAAAAGCACTTTCTTCTCCTCGCAACATTAATAAGCGCACAGGGGTGGCCAATGGCGGTTGCACCTGCTGAAGGCGAATGAGACAAAGCAGCCCCGCGACGATTCCCGCCGCTCCATCATAGTTTCCGCCTTTGGGTACTGAGTCGGCATGGGAGCCTATATAGTGCCCCGCACGATGTCCATCATCCTCGGGCATTCGGACGACAATGTTGCTTGCACTATCGGATAAAACTTCCAACTGATGAGCAGTAGCCACGGCAGAAAAAATCTTTAATGCGGCATCTTCACCGCTAGAGTAGCACTCTCGAGTGATTCCTTCTTCGTCGGAAGTTTCGTTAGCCAGCTCATGGAAAATTGCTTCGGCCAATGCGTTTTCAGAGGAAAACCCCGTCCAGTCGACGTAGCTGAAATAGCGGGTGGAAGAGGAACTCATAATATAGTCTCCTTGTTGTTGAGCACGCTCATACCATCCATAACTGACTACGTGACCAACCATATCTGCGAATTTATCTTAAAAGATACTTATCTCATTTTTTAGATAATGAGATTGTCTGTTAAATTTGTCAATTCGTATTGATGCTCTTTAATATCAATGCAATTAAAAGCGAGCCCTTTACGTTAACAGAGAGATGCCTTATCCATAGGGGGGACTTCGATACTTTCCATGTCCTCAAAAGAGGATTAACTAATGAGCACTTTTTTAGTGCATTTATTATAAATTTAACTTTTTTTGCACCAAATTGGATCAATAATGATGTTGTCGAGTGGTCTTTATGGTTCCTTTTCTACATAAGTCTATATTAATAAACATTTTCTTTTTTTTTGGAATTTTCTTTGCTTTTGTATTTGAGAAACATTTTAAAATTTGAGGTTAATTAAAAATGAAAAAGATCCATTGGACTTACAGCGTTGCTGTTGTGTCAGGAGTCATACTTGGCGTGACCAGCCTTACCGCATCGGCAAAAGAGTTCATCTCTATCGGGGGAGGAGGAACTGGGGGCACTTTTAACACTCTTGCAAGTGGCGTTGCATCCCGTATGAATGACACCTTTGATGATGTGCGGTTCACGGTTGAAGGCTCGGCGGGCTCTACCGAAAACATTCGGCGTATTGGTTCGGGTGATCTGCAGATGGGTATTACGTTCACAGGCGATTCCTATCTTGCCGCGAACGGACTTGAGGATTTCGCTGAAACGGGGACAGTCGACAATGTGCGGTTTTTAGGATTTGTTTTCAGCGCCGTATCGCAACTTGTAACCACTGCTGATTCAGGAATCGAATCTATCGCCGACCTGGAAGGTCACCGCATTTCTGTTGGTAGCGCCGGGTCTGGTACGGCTCAAACCATGGATCGTATCCTGGAGTACTTCGATCTTGAGGATCGTGTCAGTACAAGTTATATCAATGGATCGCAATCTTCCGACCAGCTGCGCAATGGCCAACTTGATGCCTATCATGGGCAGTGGGGGGTTCCTGCGGGCGCAATCGTCGATACCACTTCGAGCCTTGATGCCAAGTTAATTAGCACGTACGACGAACTAAAAGACGCCGATTTTTTCGATGCCTACCCATTTTACAGCGAAGCGATTATTCCGGCTGGTAGTTATTCCGGTATTGACTATGACGTCAAATCGATCCGCGACATTGGTATTCTCGTGGCCAGTGAAGACGTAAGCGACGATCTTGCTTATCGTATATTGGAGAGTCTGTATAGCGAAGAAGGACTCGAACACATGCGTGCGGTGAGCAATACCACACGGGAAATGAGTCTCGAAAACGGAGTGAGTGGCGGCAACTTCATTCCGTTGCATCCAGGCGCAGAGCAGTTTTGGCGTGATCAAGGCATTGAACTTCCTCAATAACATTTTAAGTACGTTCTTATCATTAAGTCACTGAAAGAAAGGTGGTAGCTAAAAGCGACGCTTTTGTTACTACCTTTTCTCGCTCAGGATGCCTTGGTAAAGAGTGCGTAGGCTACTAACTCAGAGTAGGTCGAATACATGTTGCGGAAAAACGAAAAGATACGCAGCGAACGTGATGATGGCACAGTAAATATTGACGGGCTGCAGTCGCCATGGCGCATTATTATCAAGCTGCTTGCTGCGTTTATGAGTGCTTTCTACCTTTATAGCGCCGCTTTTGGTGCAGCCGACATGCAATACCATCTAGGCGTTTTTGTGGCTCTCACCTTCGCACTGGTCTTCATAACGTATCCCACACGAAGAGGTACATCTAAAAGCGCGCCAAGCCTTCTTGATATAGGGCTGGCGGGACTGGCTCTGGTCGTGTGTGGATATTTCATGCTCTATTACCCAGATATAACACGCCGGCTGGGAGCAGAGACACAGGCCGATTTGTTATGCGGACTTATTCTTTTAGTTCTCTCCATCGAGATGGCGCGGCGAGTGCATGGTTGGATGCTGCCCGGTATCGCGATAGCGTTTATCCTTTTCACGATATTTGGGCGCAGTATGCCTGATGTGATCTCGCATCGCGGCTTTTCGCTAGAGCGCATCGCGTTATTCAATTTCATTTCGGAAGATGGGCTTTTCGGAATGATCGCTCG
Organism: Halomonas citrativorans; assembly: GCF_014898005.1. Taxonomy (NCBI): domain Bacteria; kingdom Pseudomonadati; phylum Pseudomonadota; class Gammaproteobacteria; order Oceanospirillales; family Halomonadaceae; genus Halomonas; species Halomonas citrativorans. Next base: position 19,990 of record NZ_JABUYX010000026.1, on the reverse strand, counting down.
AGTGTTCGTTAACTACGTAATCGTTTTTATTTTTTTTGGTGCCTTTCTCTCGGCATCCGGTACCGGCGCTTTTTTCATTGATATAGCGACGGCGTTAGCGGGTAAGCGCACTGGGGGCCCTGCCAAAGTCTCGATTGTTGCTTCAATGCTATTGGGTTCCATTTCTGGTAGTGCGATTGCCAATACCGTCACTACTGGTTCTTTGACAATTCCCTTGATGAAAAAAACGGGATATCCCAAAGAAACGGCGGGGGCTATTGAAGCATCGGCATCTATCGGGGGTATGTTTTTGCCGCCCGTTATGGGCGCGGGCGTCTTTATCATGGTAGAGCTAACTGGCATTCCTTATCAGACGCTCATTGCAGTCTCCATCGTGCCCGCGATCCTTTATTTTGCCAGTATCTGGTGGGCCGTTCATTTTGAGGCCAAGCGATTAGGTCTTCGTGGCCTGTCAGATGACGAGGTGCCAAAGGTCAGGTCAGTTCTACGCAAACGGGGCATTCTGAGTTTGCCTCTGCTCTTGGTAATTGCATTGCTTGTCTATGGGTTTACACCAGCATTTGCCGCTTTTTGGGGTGTGCTGGCAACAATCCCTTGCTCATGGGGGACAAAAGAAACGAGGATGGGAATCGGCGATATCTATGCTGCACTTTATCAAGGCGGGCTTAGTACGCTGGTTATCGGTTCTATCGTGGGCGTCATTTCCATTATTTTGGGAATGATTAGCTTGACCGGAATGGCCCAAGAGTTCACCTCGATATTCCTCTCGGTTTCAAGCGGTAATCTGCTTCTAGCGATCATTCTGATCGCTCTCGCGAGCCTAGTGATCGGTATGGGATTGCCGGTAACGGCCTCTTACATCGTAATAGCAGTGTTGGCGGTACCAGCCTTGAACGAGCTGGGCGTTGCATTGATTGCCGCTCACATGATTGTTTACTGGCTAAGTCAGGACTCAAATATTACGCCTCCAGTATGTATTGCCGCATATGCTGGAGCTGCAATTGCAAAAGCAGATCCATTTACGACCGGCGTAAGGGCAATGAAATTATCAAAAATGCTCTACATTATGCCCTTGCTGTTTGCCTTTTCACCCATGTTGATGAATGGAGAGCCATTCGATATTGCGGTTGTATGGCTGTCCGCCTTGATAGGAGTGTTTCTACAAGGTGCCGTAAGTGCGGGTTACTTTCGCACCAAAACGAATATCAGTCAGCGAATCCTATTGTTAATCGCAATGGTGTTGTGCTATTGGCCAAACGTTTGGGCAACGGTGTTGGGTATCATCATGTCCGGCGTGGTTTACCTGTGGCAACGGTCGCAATATTATCAATCGTCTTATTCAAGATAACGGTAGCTAATACCTTTAGCGGTCGTTAAAAATGGGGGCTTGTAAAGTAGCCCCCATTTCGTAAGCGAAGCGTAGAAGTTAGTATTACAGTGTAACCTTGAATATGACCTGTATTGAGGTGCCATATCCTTTGAGCGAAATATGATAGCGTTTACCGTCGTAGCCGTCTCGGCCAGCTTTATTAGAAGATGAGATCTCTTCTCTGGCAGAAAATACTATCGAGTTTTATGGCCCTTGATCAGCATTGCTTGGTTGGCTAGGTACGATATTACGACATCAGCTTAATATAGGTTATTACGAGATATTGATATTATTTTTTATGGTAACTGTTTTGATGTTTAGCTTCTTTATGAGCTTCACGTGCAAGCAGGTAGCATCAGGCTACGCTTATCGCATCGGCACAGCATCGATATTGTCGATTTCCTGGTCGTAAATCCGGCGATGGTGATGAAAAAACCATTGGTTGATCAGCTGCCTGGATATATCTTATTGATCGTGTATGCCAAAAGCCGACTCTTTATCATGGTACAAGGCTTCCAGTGCACACTATATTGCCACACGTGTTATCTTTCCTTGAGACAAAGTGCGCAAAAATCATATATTATGATAAGTGTCTCATTCTGATATAAAAGGCGGCCGTTGGGAGCCCGAAATGTGTGATTCTAAATATTTATTTGGTAAGCCTTATCACGCCTTCGTTATGCGAAAGTACATTGAGATTTTAATGTATGTTGCTCGATACATCGGGTTCAAGGCCATGCCCCCTATATCTTATAATAAGAAGGCTTTTGGGTATGTCTGAAAAATTTAATGATATTGGAGATAGGCTGCGTGCTTTTCGGCTGGGTAGTAATATACCGCCTGAAATTATAGCAGATAAAATCGGTGTTTCAAGGGCGGCGCTATATCGTTATGAAAAGGGCGCACTTCCTAAGCTTGAGACCTTGGAAAAAATATCCGAGGTTTTATCCGTTTCAATGACGACCCTTTTAGGCGTCGGTGTGGAATATCTATCGTCTTGTGTCAGCTTTATGGAACGCATGCGGCAAATAGAAGTCGAAACACGCCATATTTCAGCAATGTTTGGTCCCATTGCCTATTTATTGACAACGCCACAGTATGATGAAGTTTTAAACGATGTTCTGAAAGAAAGTCTACCTGATGATCTAAAAAAATGCTCAGAGACTTTAAAAGTCGTAGATAATATCATGAATGTCCTAAGGGAGAGAAAGAGAAACTATATGCTCAAGAAGCCTGGGTTTTTAAGCCTAATGTCTGCTTCTGAACTTCAGCGCTTCGTTGGGAATGGGTTTGTTGGAACATATAATCTTGATAATCAGTTGGTTAAAAAAAGAATCGTTATTGCTAAAAATGAGGTGGAGCATATTATCGGTTTAATCGAAGATCAGCCAATCGGTGTTCAAGTGGGATTGCTGAAAGACACAATGCCAAACTCCTCTTTTCAAATATTCAAACAACCAAAAAGAGACACTATTGCAACAAGTCCATTTACACTAGGGGATCTTCCTAATGTTAGATTAGGGGTTGCGATGATCACGTCGGCACCAGAGGCTGTCAAACTTCATACTGATATTACTAGCGATATTTGGGGGCGTTCGCTGAAAGGAACAAAAGCTATTGATTATATAAGGAAAAATATTTTAATTGATTAATTTCATTGGTTAAGGCGTATTTTTATAAATCGAGTTGTTCTTTATGGCAACTTAATAAGTAGAGTTTAAATGGAGGTTGATATGAAATTTATTGACGCTATCGAAAAGTTTGAAAATTTTCCGGCTTGCACAGATGCCTTCGTAAAGCTAAAGAAAGATATGAACGAGCTGATTATAAATGATCCGGATTATGCAGCTGTTTATCTTGTGATTCATGATTTTTCTAAAAAACATCACTTTTATTATGAGGATCAGGCCGTCTCGCCAGAGGTTTCCGATAGTGCTAAAAAGCAAATGATTGAGTATTTAACCCGGCTTAAAGAGCTTGTTTCAAACCGAAATAGAGAAGCGGCTTTTATCGCACTTAGTGCTATTTCTCATGACTATTTCACTCAAGGCCGTGTTCTAGAGCCTTAAATTTAAACGGTATGGGCGGATTCCGCATCCTTCCTGATTATCCAAGCGCATTATGGCGGATGAATGAATACTTTGCTTAATATTTGTACGATAGGCAAGGATACTCATAGCTTGGGTAGAGTGTTCTGACCAGGTCCCATGGGTAGTAGGCAATCTTTGATCTTGATTTCGCTTGAATGGATGTTGGGGAGCTGGGCCATGTTTCACCACTTCCTGCGCAAGCTAAACAGCGATCTAAAAAATCAAACGAGGTGCTGCTACAGACAAACCAGAGTTCAAACGCCCCTCTCAGGCCCCCTTCAACAGCCTATCCAGCTGTCGATAGCCAATGGCCTCAATCAAGTGCGCCTGAGTGGGTTTGGGCTCCCCCTGTAAATCAGCCAGCGTCAGCGCCACGCGCAGCACGCGGTGGTAGGCGCGGGCGGAGAGTTTGAGCTTTTCCAGCACGCTGGCAAGCCAAGCGCGCTCCTCATCGTTCAAGTCGCAGGCGGCTTCCAGGGCTTTACCGCTTAACTGGCTGTTGAGTGCGCCGCGCACCATTTGGCGCTCTCTTGCGGCCATCACCCGCTCGCGCACGGCTTCTGAAGATTCGCCCTGGGTCTGGGCGGTAAGTTGTTCGGGCGGAAGAGCGGGGACTTCGACCTGTAGATCAATACGGTCCAGCAGCGGGCCGGAAAGCCGCGCCTGGTAGCGCTGAATCTGGCTGGCGGTGCACTGGCAACGCTGGCGTGGGTCGCCTAAATGCCCACAGGGGCAAGGATTCATTGCGGCTACCAATTGAAATTGAGCAGGATACCGGCGTTCATGATTGGCGCGGGCCAAATGTATTTCGCCCGTTTCCAGTGGTTGCCTTAAAACTTCTAACACGTTGCGGGAAAACTCCGGCAGTTCGTCTAAAAAAAGCACACCATGATGGGCAAGCGAGATTTCCCCTGGTTTGGGTTTTGAGCCGCTGTGAATTCCACTAAAAACAGCTACTAATGCTATACTGGAACAATATCTTACGTTATTTTCGACAAGTAAATACGCTACTAATTGACACCAATATAAGCGACTGGGTGTTAAAATCACAAATATATAGGCGACTGAATATGAATCGGCCTGTTAGAGTTATTGGAACTAACCGAAGGAGCCTTACTGGGCAGGTTTCTTTCTTACGAGGAAGCACTTGCAATTTTGAGTCATCATTAGAGCGCGATTTCCTGATGATCCTCGATTTTGATCCGTTGGTCGCTACGGTTTGTGAGCAGCCGCTAACCCTTAAGTATCAAGATGATGATCGAAAAAGGCGTCAGTACACGCCCGATATGCTCGTGACTTACTCGGATGAAGCGGCGCCGATTCTGTATGAGGTTAAGTATCGCGAAGATTTGAGAGAAAATTGGCACATTATGAAGCCTAAATTTCAGGCAGCTATACGCTATTGCAAGCAGCAAGGTTGGGGCTTTCGCATTGTGACTGAGCGAGAGATTAGAGGCACTGGCCTATTGAACAATGCACGATTTCTAAGGGCCTATAGGGACTTGGCAGAGGACTCGGCTACCGCTACTCACTTGGCTAGAACCCTTGCCGTGCTCGGTGAAACAACACCTGAAATTCTACTTACAGCTGCTTATGCGAATGAGGAAAAGCGTATGTGTGCGCTTAGTTGTTTATGGCAAATGATCGCTATAGGCCGTGTTCATGCTGACCTCATACGCCCATTAAACATGTCCAGCCCCATATGGATTACTAACGGAGAAGGTTTCTTATGGCTACAGAGCCCGCTTTTCTATCGGTAACTACTGGGTCTGTGATAACAGCCAATGGTCGTACCTATAGAGTTTCGCACTTGTTGGATACAGCAACCCTCCTTGCTAAAGATACCGACACTGGAGAGGTGCACCGTCTGTCTGCGCATCAGCTTCGTCCCGTAACGGATATAGAGCTTGGAGAAGGTGGTGTTGCTGAAGGAAAGGATTTATCCGAGATCGAAGACGAAGACTGGCAAGTTGCTCAGCAGCGGTTTGCAGCAATCCGTCCTCTACTTGACGATCCATTTCGTACTCGTGCAAAGGCAGAGCAGTTAGCAGAAGAAGCCGGTGTTCACGTTGCCACTTTATACCAATGGGTTAAGGACTATCACGAGGCTGGCCATATTTCAGCATTGATACCAGCCCCGCGAGGCCGCAAGCCAGGTACGAAAAAGCTCGATAAGAAAGTCGAGGCAATAATCGAAGGGGCGATCAATGACTTATATCTAAGTCGTCAACGATATAAGCCCAGTGACGTAATTATCACTGTCAAAGCTCATTGCAAACAGGCCGGTTTACTTCCTCCTCACTCCAATACAATCCGTAACCGCATAAAACAGATTTCGACACGTGAAACGATGAGACGCCGCGGGCTACGAGATAAGGCGCGTGACACCTTTGCTCCTATCAGGGGAGAGTTTCCAAATGCGGATTTCCCTCTTGCTGTTGTTCAAATAGATCATACGCCTGCTGACGTCATCTTAGTTGATGAAGAGCATCGTCTGGCGCTTGGCCGACCGTGGATAACTCTGGCTATTGATGTCTTTTCACGAATGGTGGTGGGGATTGCGGTTAGCATGGAAAAGCCCAGTGCTATCTCAGTGGGTTTGTGTGTCTCCAATGCCATGTTGCCTAAGCATGAATATCTTGCAAACCTGGGGGTGGGGCAAGAGTGGCCAGTCTGGGGGAAAATGCGTGTTCTGCATGCTGATAACGCGAAAGAATTCCGGGGGAAAATGCTGCGCCGGGCTTGTGAACAATACGGTATCGACCTGCAATTACGTCCGGTAAAGCTTCCCCACTACGGCGGACATATAGAGCGTTATATGGGTACTGCTGCAAATGAGATACACACCTTACCTGGCACAACATTTTCCAACGTTGAGCAACGGAAAGGATATGACTCAGAAAAAGAATCAGCGCTCACCCTTCGTGAGTTTGAGCAGCATTTAGTTGAATTTATTGTTGGGGTGTATCACCGTCGCAAGCATTCTGAATTGAACATGCCACCAATGCGCAAGTGGCAACTCGGTATATTAGGAGACTCAACACAGCCGGGCTTGGGGATGCCGCCTATACCAACTGACCCCACGCGTTTGAAGTTAGACTTCCTTCCTCTTTATTCACGCACTGTGCAGCGCTACGGCGTCCAGCTGGATGAAATTAATTACTACCATGAAGTGTTGAACCCTTGGATTGGTTCAAAAGACCCCGAAAATCAAACGAAGGCTCGTTCATTTACTATCCGTCGTGATCCACGCGATATCAGTAAAGTCTATTTCTACGACCCTGAAAGTGAGATCTATTACATGGTTCCTTATCGGAATCCTACTCGACCAGCGATTAGTGTGTGGGAGTTACGGGAAGCAACTCGCCGCATTCGAGAGGAAGGACTGCGGCATGTTGATGAGGATGTGATTTTTGAGACCATTCTCAAGATGCGTCATCGTGTTGAACAGGCCGTCACGAAAACGAAGCAAGCAAGACGTCAGATGGCTCGTATCAATACGACGAAGAAACTCGCCAAGAAAACGGAATCTGTTGAAACACAAGCGCCTGCTAAGAGTGTTTTTCCTGCTCCACCTCAAACAGAGGTGCAAAGTGAGATTGATATATTCGCACTGCCTATAGAACCATTCGATGACGATGCCTAGGGAATGAATATGGCCCATTTTGATCACCTCAAGCCAGAGATTGCTGAGACACTCACCTGGACGACGGAAGACCGCATTTATTTCGCTCAGCAAAACCATTGGATTTCCTATCCTAGGGCCAAAGAAATCATGACCCGGCTTGAGGATCAATTAGCACATCCCCGTGTACAGCGGATGCCCAACACGTTGCTGGTCGGAGAAAGCGGGAATGGAAAAAGTACATTAATCGACCGTTTCAGAGAAAAGCATCCTGTGAAGATTCTTCCCTCTGGAGAGCCATTAGCACCTGTCATTGTTATGGAAATGCCCTCCGAACCAAATGAGGGGCGTTTTTGGACTGAGTTACTTCTGTCATTAAAGATAGCCCACAGAGATACGGATCCCGTGCAGCGTAAGGAGAACCAAGCTATTTCGGTATTAACTTACGTACAAGCCAGGATGCTCATTATTGATGAAATCCACAATGTGCTACATGGAAGTGCAAGACAACAGAGGCATTTTCTAGGAATGCTTAAAAGATTGAGCAATAAGCTACAGCTTCCGCTTGTAGCCGTCGGTACGCGTGACTCCATTCTCGCGCTGCACACCGATACTCAACTCTCAAGTCGCTTTGAGCCGCTGGCACTACCTCGATGGCAGTTAGATGTTAGCTTCTTGCGCCTCTTGGCCAGCTTTGAACGCTTACTGCCATTAGCTGAGCCCTCTCAGCTGTCTAGTCAGGATATCGCGATAAAGCTACATAGTATGAGTGGGGGCACCATCGGCGGCGTAGCGACCGTGCTTAAAAGAGCGACCGTTAAAGCGATCCGAGATGGTAAAGAGCATATAGACGCTAAGCTTCTTGATAACATCGGCTGGGTTAAACTCTCTGATTATGGCAAGGAGGCGCTTAAACTGTGATCAGAGGAAGCTGGGCGATCATGCTATCACCAGCTAAGAATGAGCTGTTTACTTCGTGGTTGATGCGTAGCGCCTTTGCTCACGGCCTGACCCCCTATCGGTTTGCTAATTACTGGGCTCCATCTATTCCTATCTGGAGCCGTGACATTGATCGTAGTGCCAGTGATGAGCTGCTCTATACCGTGTCGCGCCACTCAGGTTTTGATGTTGCGTCAGTCGAAAGGATGACATTACGTTCAATTGAGCAGAGTTTGGTAAAAATTCATCGTCAGGGAAATGTCCCCTTTCTTCTGTCAGCGGGGATATCTAACAAGGTACGTACCCAGCACGGCCTCCAATATTGTTCCGAATGCTTCAAGGATTATGGGGCCATCTATTATCGTGACTGGCGTTTAGGGTTTATGGTTGTTTGTCCTTACCATGGCGCCATGATGAGCGATGCTTGCCCACGTTGTGATGCGCCATTGATGCCACATCTAAGTACCGTGCAAAGAATGGATCGCTGTACGGTATGTGGGGTGTCGCTTCTTTCTCGCAAGTTACCAACCTTGTGCTGTTCTCCATTAGTGTTAGCTCTTCAATCCCAGCTACTGAAATTAGCGAATGGAACTCCGACTAACTTGCTCCCACAAGCGTCCACCAGTCCGGAAGCTCTGAGTGTCATTCGGGTAATGGCAGGCGTGCTCGCTAATTCGCTACAGCATGATCGACTGAGGCATCATTACGACTTGAAACCCTTCCATCGTCCTTCAAATCAGCGTTGCTTGTATGAGCATCAGCGTGTTGCCTATAGGACTGCAATTTTGGAAACCTTGGCATATTGGCTTCTTGATTGGCCATCGTCATTCCAAGAAGGTTCAAGTGTGCTTGGTCTAACTCAGAGGACATTCATAAAATCTATAATGCCTGCTTTTTTTGCTGAGCAGTTGTCATATCTGCCTGTGGGGGTACGAAGAACGCGCAGCACGAATCAGCAGCCAAAAGGCCCTTGTCTAAATCGGTGCCGACGAACTGAGCTTGTACAGTTCCGCCAGGAAAGAGCTCGACATATATTAAGTTTTTTAGGATACCCATTTTTGTGAGTCATAAGCCCCACTTGCAGTGTGATGACTGTGGTCGATCCATGCTTAAGGCGCAAAGGCGCTACAAAGGGAGCGCTTACTGCTCGACATGTTATGCCCGTGAGTTTAAGAAGAAGACTTGCACTAAATGCGGCGAGTCAGTGCGAGCCCATAAGTATGAAGAGAACCCGGTCTGCGGTGAGTGCCTCAGGCTGCACCGTGTCTGCGCGCGCTGCGATAAGCCGCTGCCGAGAGCCGGTTATCTTATTGGTCACGCTGCGTTTTGCAAAAGCTGCGCTCCGCATGGGCGAGAGGAACATACCTGTTCCCGTTGTGGATGTCTTTCTAGCAGATATTCACGCATCACTAATGGTGAACTTTCAGAGATTATCTGCCAGGCATGCGAAAGGAAGGCCTGCGCATTTGTAACCTGCTCGGTTTGTCGGAAATATCGTCAGCTCCATCAATATGATGTTGAAGGACGAGCTGTTTGTAGAGATTGCAGCGGGCCATATCCAAAAACTCACTCATGTCCTGACTGTGGAGCAGATACTCCCGGTGGTGGCAACGCCCCTTGCCAAGACTGTTCTTTAAAACGCCGTTTAGACCGACGAATAATGCTGAACCTTGAGTTATTTGAAGCTTCTTGGTGTAGAGCGCTATTTCTTGAGTTTTGCTCTTGGGAAAGGCTTCCTAGGCAAGCGGGAAATATGACGACGCGAATAGATAGTTATGCGCGTTTTTTGGTCATACTCGAACGGAATACTTTGTCCGTCAGAGATATTGATCAGCAACACTTATTCAATTTATTTGGAGCTGAAAAGCTTCGCCGTTCTTTTCATGTGGTGAATTTCTTAGTAGAAAAACTAGGCATAGAGTGGGATAACGAAGAGAAAGAGCAAGCGATTGAAAATAAGAGGATTAATGATATTTTGCAATGTTATGAGAAGCAGCCTTGGCATCGTGAGGTCGTCGACTATGCAAAAGAATTGAGTGAGAGAGTTACTTACAAAGAGACACCAATCAAACCTTTGACTGTTAGGAACTATCTGCGAGCAGCTATAGAGCTATTGATGTCAGCCAAGGTATCTTCCATTCAGGAACTTCCCGAAGAAGCTATCGTATCTCATGCTAAGAAAAAGCCAGGGCATTGTGCTTCCTTAGCTGTTTTCAGAACCTTTGCCAAAGATAAATACGCCGTTAATCTCGTGTTACCTGAGAAAAAAAATAAAGGGATAAGCAATAAGCAACACGTTAAAAAAATTAAGGCAGTAATGGAAAAGCTTGTTTCAACACCGAACGAGCGCGAAGCTAAAGCTTTAATGCCTGCAGCAATTTCAATGCTTTATCAGTTGCCATTAAAAAAGGTACTTATGCTTCGCTGTGCACACGTTGTGCAATCCAGCCGAAAGGTGTTCATTACTGTGGATGATGAGCGCTACGAGCTCCTCGGGCCGCTGCCTCATTTAATGAAGGTAGATCAGTTGGGAATCGACCCTGAGGCTTTTATCTTTGCTGGCAGAAGCCGTATGCAGCCTATGAGCACGGGAACTGTGCGGTACCATGTAAAAAAGCTTGAAGCGCAAATAGGAATGTAAGGTGTAGAGCTTGGCCAATGTGAGCCCTATGATAATTCGCATGATAACCATTTGTTATCGCTGACAGGCTGCCACACCTTTGCCATTTTTTTATTCGCATCAAATTGGCTATTCGCTCTAGTGGTCAATACTGATGCCTGTGATTGTTAAATCCGACCTCGCGCTCCACCACCTGAGGAACCGGGACCTTCTACATATTCGAGGTTCAGATCAACTTCAATCCGAACAGGAGGAATACCATAAACCTCATCTTCCAATCTCGACTTTGCATAGTTATTAAGTGCAAATCGCTCGCACAGGTGTCCACCTTCTCGCCATTCTGATTTTGAAAGTCCAAGTACAGTGACTAATCCCAAGCCAGCATGGTAGATTTTGTAAGGCATTGAATTTTGGCTTTCCCTTGTGCCATGAATTATCGGCTCTTGCCAAAAAAGCTCCAAAAAATTTCGCTGCGGTTCAGTAAGATTAGAAATCGTTTGATTCACCATCCCCTTAAAACGATTTTTTTCGAACTCAATAAAAAGTGGACGTACTACAGGGCTCAGCTGGAAAAAAAACTCAGCAGCGGGTGCTTGATGTATTTTTGTGATCCAACCCGATTTGCTCAGCCAGCTAACTTCCTTTTCCCGGATATCCATGCGCTGCTCTGATTCAACCAATTCCCGAAGAACTCTGAGTTCTTTGGGATTGAGGTGTGGCAGGGTCATTCTCACCTTTTTTTTAAAGTTGGCCAGATCTCTCTCTTTTCTTAAACTAGCCTTTCGATCATTCTGCAAACTTAAGATCTTGAGACATCCAATTTCAAGCAACCTGACTACAAGGTATGAAACGGAGAACGCTCCAACTGTCAGGAAAAGAATTATGTAATCATCGGGAAAGCCAATATTAGAGAATAGTTTTGAGGCTGGCCTCCAGAGCAATAGAACAAGCAAAACCGTACCTAGTGCTCTAGCTGCTGATGTTACAGATGAGATCGAATCAAAGAATCTAATAGCCCATTCAGGCACAAAACCCCCTAAATTTAACGGTTTATGAGTGCGCATGCGTGCCTTTCTGGCAACAAGCACCTAACTATCTATCTGTAATGCTTCGTTAACTTAGGTGTCCAACATATCCCATTCGTCACCTAGAACCCAACGCAGCGCTGATAACTTCCCGTTGATTATTCCCCACTCAAAGTCACTCCATGGGCCTGTATCTTCATATTTCTCTTCAATGCGTTCAGCTGATTTAATAGCACCTTGGAGGATATGATCATGAATTACATCTGAGCCATAGCGCTCAGTTCCTTCAGGAACGATTTCAATTTCACCGTTTTCGATGAGCCATATACGGTTTTGATGACGGTTGTACCAGACCTTATCGACAAGCTCATCCATGGAGTCTAATATTTCTCTCAACCCTCTGGTTTCTTCTGAAAAATCATGTTCAAACTCGACTTCGGCAAGCAAATCAGGATCAATGTGGTCAATAGCTGGAGTTAGATTATTGAAATATAAAGAATTAGAAAATGAAAATATCTCGTCAAAATCCGAGTGCGGTTTTCGATGATCTTTCGAGGAAAAGTCGTTATGGTTATGGGTAACAAAAATACAAGTATCACAGCTACGATTTAGGCTACTCATAAACTCAAAAAACTGCTCAATGATAACAGCATCTGCGACAGAGTTTTTGTTTATATGAAAAGGCGCTCTTTTTTCTAGTCCACGTTGAATGGCAGCGATTTTTGAACGCTCACTAACTGGAGTTACCACTGCCGATTCAATTAGTCTTTCAACTCTATGGATAGTTGCGTAATTTGCCTCGGTTAAAAGGGGCAGTCTTGCATTGATATCATTCAGAACGTCTATGGTCGCTCCTTGCTTTTCACCAGCAAACTCATTTACCACAGCCTTGACCTGCTTAAATTCTTGAGACAGTCGTTGCGCAGTTTTCTTCGCCACACTCTCCTTATTTCGCTCATACTCATCAATAACCAGGTCAGCCAAGACTAATTTTACGCTGTTCGAACTCACCAGCTCCTCTAGTGCAGACACAAGAGGGAGATCATTTCTTTTCGTAGAAACATCTAGCAAAACACATGTATCGAGAAAGATGTAATTCATATGATCCTTATTCTCCCTTGTCATTGGTTCTGGCTCAAGTTAACGCCCGCATAAAGCGCGCGGGGTACGAGCGTCGGCTTCGATGCATTTTTTAGCCAATTTGATTCTCGGAATTCCAAAACCCATTCCATCCCCGGCTGGGACAAACCAAAGGAGTTAGCACCATGTTCTATGTCATGAGCGTAACCGAGACGGTCGTAACCCACGCCCGCACCCCGAAGACCTACCAATCCGCCGAGGTGGTGTCCGGCCACAAGGCTGATCATGCCGCTACCGACGCAGCGCACCGCTTGAATCGTCAGGCCGAGACGCTGGAGGCGTTCGTGGTGGTCGAGAACGAGAACAAGCTAGATAAGGGCGAGCGTTACCCGCAAGTTCTGGCGGCTGCCCTGGAGCAACGCCAGGAGTCGGAAGCTGTGGCGCTGCTGGTAGCGATCTGGGAGCCGGGACTGTACAACCCCGAGCGCGCAGCTCATGCCGAGGCTCAGGGCGACCGGGTAGAGCGTCACGCTGGGCGCCTAGCGGCGCTGGGCTTGTCCTTCGATGAGCTGGTGGAGCGCTATGGTGCCCAGGCCCGATCCGAGATCGAGCGTGTCGAGGCCGAGCGCCAAGAGCGCGCCGAAGCGGCGGCTCGCCGGGAGGCAGCGGCCAGCGAAATCACCGAGGCCGCCCAGGAACACACCTACTCGTTCCCGGCCGTGCGCGGCATCCAGGCGGGCAAGGAATACTACATAGCCCAAATTCCCTATGGGGTTCTGGTCAAGCTGTTCGTCTTCGATGAAGAGGACGTGCCGCCCGAGCTGCGCGCCCAGCGCAGCCTCAACGAGAAGCGTGCCCGCGACATTGGCCAGTACCTTTTTTGGCGTTTTCCTGGTGATGATTTTAGGTATCTATTTTGGTGCCTTTACGCCGACGGAAGGCGCTAGCGTTGGGGCATTCGCTACGCTGCTCTACGCCTTAGCGAAAGGCATGCGCGGCGCGCAGCTATGGCATAGCGTACAAGAGACATTGGCGCTCTCCGCGGTAGTGTTCTTTATGCTGGTAGGGGCCGAAACGCTGGGTTACTTCATTTCGGTGTCGCGCATTTCGTTCTCCATCACTGACCTACTCTACGGTATGGATCTAACGCCCATCGTCGTCGTGCTGTGCATCCTGGCGCTCTACTTCGTGCTGGGCATGTTCATGGACTCCATCGCGATGCTGGTGATCACCGTGCCGGTGGTTTACCCGATTATTCAGGCGATGGGCATCGACCCGGTGTGGTTCGGTATTTTGACCGTACTGACCGTTGAGCTGGGACTAATGACCCCGCCGGTGGGGATGAACGTGTTTGTGATTAAAGCGATGGCGCCACATGTCGGGCTAGGGGAGATATTTAAAGGGGTGGCGCCTTTTGTGGTTTCTGACTTAATACGACTAGCGCTATTAATCGCCTTCCCCATTTTGAGCACGCTGTTTCTGCTCTAGTTGGTGAGTACGCTTGCCTGTACCCAAGCCAGCGCTATGTCTCTGTGGTGTGCGGTAATACCTTCATCATGAAGGTTTCCGGGCAGTACCCGGCTGTGCACCATCTAATTGCCCACCCCGACATGCGGCGGATCAATTTCACCAGCTCCACCGGCGTTGCGCTTGATTTTTGAGGCTATCGAGATTTAAACCCCGAAGGTCGAACTGGGAGTTCAACTTTCGGGGTGCTGTGTAGACCTGTATTAATGGGCTCTGTGAAACTTAGAAATCGTATCGAACCCCTAAAGCCCACCAATCCTTATCAATCGCATTGATCTCCCTATCTGTACTGCTAGCATATTCTAAATATACAAACATTGGATCACTAAGCCGGTAGCTGCCACCCGCAACGTATTGGACGTCACTCAAATTCATGTCACTATTTTCCATATAGCTGACGTTCCCGTATATTTTGCCTTCTGAGTAACTAAAAACGGGTGCTATACCATAATGACGAATATCTCCCTGCTCTTCAAATAACGCACCGACACTTAGCTGTGGAGATATTTTGTAGGTTACGCTTGCCCCGAGTAGAGCATCATCATCACCTTCTGCTTCATCATAGCCAGCGGCAAAACGTACCGGGCCTGTTTCATAGGCTACATATCCCATTAGGTTAAGTGTTTCTTCTTCACCTGCATCTTCATCTTCTGGATCGAGCTTTCCAGCGACACCCAGGCTGAAGCCATCGAAACTTTGGGATTCAAAAGAGATAGAGTTTCCACGGGCGCGGGCACCACCTTTTGCCAAGGCTCGCCAATCCACAGTATTTCTTACATTGATAACCTTGGATATGTTCTGATAATAGATGGAGTCAAAGTTACCAACCTTTACGGCTCCGACGTCTTCAAATCGTAGCCCTACATATGTGTTCCTTATATCATCAATGACGTTAGGCCGTGCCTCGTCACGATCATTAGCGGTGAATCTAAACTCGGCTCTTATAAAACCCTCTAGCTTAGGATTTATCCTATGTCCAGCTTTAAAGCCAAGGCGTGAACCTTCTTCACTAATATAGTCGTTACCGTCATCGTTGTTTAACGTCAAGTGTATACGGCCATATAGGTCAAAGTAAGTTTCTCCGTCTTCATACACATTGAATGCCTGTGTGGTTCCTGAAAACCCTAAACCTGCTACTAGTGCCAATGTAGAAATGCCATGGCATTTTTTGTTGTTCAACAACATGTTTACTCCCTGATTTATCTTTTTGAGTTTGTTTTTACACTGCCGTGAGATTTTTTTTCTTTTTGGCCCTCCTCTTTTTTATTAAATGTTGTATGGCGTAGGCATTAATAAGCCGCTCACTCAGCCAAAGCGGGAGACTTTTTCATTGAATTTCCTTTGCGAGAAATTCTACTTTAAAGCACTACGGTTTGGTGGGGGGATTACCAGTGTGACTGAGGTATCGGCATGAACGAAGTTTAGGCAACCTACACTCAACGCAGATCCCAATAAAATTTTTTTCATTATGAGTACTTTTCCAGGTTAAATTAAATGTAGACGGTTTAACCGTCTAAAGAGATTGACTGATCCACCCAACTGGCACTCGTATGACTGGTGTAAATAACCAGTTTCTGAGCGGCTTTAGCCTGTAATAAAAGCGTGCTCACCTGATGACTACGCTCTGGATCCAATCCTGTACAGGGCTCATCTAAAAGTAAGATTGGAGGAGAAGAAAAATAAGCGTGAAGCAACATAAAACGCTGTAGTTCACCACCAGAGACATCACAGGCATAGCGAGAGAGTAAGCTAGGAGAGAGGTCCAGCAGTCTTAGTCCGTCGAGTACTGTCTTTGTGGGGACTAGAGCAAACCAATCCACAAGTTTTTCGCGAGGTAGTACGGTAGGATGTTGCCCTACGTACGACATTAATCGTGAGCGTAGAAATGCAAAGTGGGCGGGTGTCATTGTGCTTGGTGTGAACTGCTGATCGTGGGTTCGTATGCACAAGTGTGCCGTTCCTAAGCTTCGACTTCCCCAAATTCGTGAGAGCAAAGTCGATTTTCCTGAGCCTGACGCTCCCCAGATCTGTACGATCTGCCCTGTTTGTGCCGTTATGCGAAGTGGCCCATGATGTATGCCATTGCCTTCATACTGCAAAATCACAGTTGGTTTATTCATTAAATCATTGCCTTAACAAGAGCTTGGGCGATGAGATGCTCAGGCTCAGTAAGCAAACGATCCATAATGGATTCGCTGACGATGCGGCCTTGATCCATCACGATGGCCCGATCAGCAATGAGTCGAGCTAGACGTAAGTCATGAGTCACAAACACCATGGCAGTCTGTGTTTGGTTTCTCAAATTAGAGAGCACATCTAAAAAATCTGCTTGAGCGACTGAGTCGAGACCAGCAGTGGGTTCATCTAAAAATAAAATGCTCGGCTGATGGATCATGGCCGCAGCGATTTGTACGCGTTGGCGCATCCCTCCCGAAAAGTTCTTCACTGGCTCATGTAATCGTTCTGGACATAAACCAAGTCGCTGGCCCCATTTTTGTGCTTGTTTGAGTGCATCAACCGCACGGTTGTCACCTAAATCAAAAAGACGACGTACGATATTAGTGGCGGCACTTTGTCTCAGGTTTAGGGTTGTGCTGGCATCCTGAGCCACATAGCCACACGCCCGCCGACGTAAAAGGTTAGTTTGATAAAGACTGGTACGTAGTAAATCCTGGCCTAAAAGGGAAAGAGCCTGACAGTTGTTAGATAGCTGTCGTCCAGCAAGTATATTCAGAAGACTTGATTTTCCAGCACCTGAGGGGCCGACTAAAGCGAGAACCTCGGAAGGATAAAGCTTGAGGTGACAATCCGACAAAATACGGTGCCCAGCTATTTCAAGTGAGATAGCCTGTGCTGTCAGCACGGGATCTGGCAAGCTAAACATGAGCGCGCTCCTTGCATGCTTCGGAGTCGGAACATACCCAATGGGGGGTGTTTGACGTACCAATATTATCCAAATAATGAATAGATGAGCCGCAGATACAACATGCTGTATCGACTTTTTTCAGGCTAGCAGGCAGGTCAACAAAAGCTAAGTTTGCTAAGGGTGTATAGGCAGGCAATGCATAAATTCGTCGCTCGCGTGCGGCGCCAAAAATCTGAATAGCAGGCATCATCGCCATGCGGGGGTTATCCATAGCAGGAATAGGCGACGGTGACATTAAGACCCCATCATTAACAATCACAGGGTGGTCGTATCCTAAGCACGCCTCATCTTGTTGCAACCATGTTTCAAATAGAGCGCTTAACACGACACCGTAATCATGATGTGCGTGCCGTGTCAGTGCTTCGGCCGCATCATTAATAAATCCACGTAGAGGGTCAGGTCGAGGAACTTGGTACACCACAATTTGCTCTTCCCGCAACGGGCTTTCAGGGACTCGCTGACGCGTTTGAATGAGAGTAGCCTTTGAGCTTGTTGTCGTAATTGATATGTTTGCCGTTTTAGTAAAAAAATCCGCGATATTCAGGGCATTAACGGTATCATCCGAACCATGATCGACTACCTTTAACGTGTCATTCGGTTCTAATAAGGCAGCGGTAATAGCCATGCCTCCTACCCCCCAACCATAGGCAATGGGTAGCTCAGGAGCTGAGAAAGGTATTTGACGTCCAGGTAGACAGAGTGCTTTTAGGGTTTTACGACGTATTTCTTGTTTGGACGGTAGATCAAGGTAGGCATAATTCATATTTCCTCCTTAGCCTGAACTCGGCGTAAACGCGCTAAATCAGCATCAAAGTCAGAGTAATGAGGTAATTTCAAATGGCTGACATAGCCGGATGCAGCGACTCCGTCGGTATGCATGAGTGCATCACTGGTAGCACCCTCAATTTTAAAGTGCTGATCTACGATTGCCATGGCGACGGCTTTACGCTCGTTAGCTCCAAAAGCAATACCAAAACCCGCTTCTAAATGTGGAGATGAGCTAAAATTTGGAGCCACAGTAGTGCAGGCAGTTAACTCAACCTCACCAATGGATACGGTTAAATTGAGGTCTTCCAGCTCTACGAATATTTCAACGCTCCCTCTCATTAATTGCGCTACATAGGGATGACTCGTTGAGGCTTTACGCAAACTCTCGTAAGCTAATCCAGTTAAGTAGCCTTCTTCGCCACGAGCGAGATGAGCGAGACGCTCGCAAGGATCAGGTAAAGAAGGCAAAACAGTTCGCGTAATGTCTATCGGAGCTTTAGATATTTCGGTGCGGATAAGATCTGCGTACAGTGGCTCAGAGCTAGAGGGCGATGAGGGAGCTGTTATCACTGATTTAGGTAACTCGCACTGAGGGCGAGAGTGTTCTAAATCCATATTCAGTAAGCGGTGGGTGTAGTCGTAAGTGGCGCCTAAAATTTGCCCTCCAGCCAACTCTTTTTGCGTGGCGGAAATGTGGCGACTGTAATGCATTGTTTTTAGATCTATGTTTTGGCTTGAGCCAAAATTGGCTAATTGCGCGCGATGAGCACGTACGAGAAATACCGCTTCGGCAATGTCTCCCTGAGCTTGCTTAAAGGCAATAGCAGCAAAACGTCGATCGTATAAGCCCCCCTCACTCATGATCCGATCAAGAGCTAACGACATTTGTGCCATGATTTGATTAATTTCAATCTCGGGGATTGTGTCGTCGCCTCGGCGACTCCGTTCTACGGCTATACGGGAAGCAGCAATTGCTTGTTCACCACCCTTTACTGGTACGTACATTAAATGATCTCCAAAGTTAAGTGACGTGGTAATACAACCAGCTGCGTGTCAGCGCATAGTAGTAGGTCCACTCCACGCGGGTAATCGGCACGAAAAGCAATATGATCAATGACTACATTTTGATGTAACCCTGAAAAATATAAAGTGTGTGGTTTGTTGAGTCCTGCACCGGTGGCTCGTATAGCAAGCCCCCCGTTTGTAGGTGATATGGCGGCTATTTCCATGACAAGGGTTGCCCCACTTTCAGGCGCCTCACGGCTTCCTGCTGGAATATGTTGTAAGTGATGCCGTTGAGAACCTGCAAAAACCCATTCGGGAGTTTGGCTCAAGGTTGCGCCTGTATTCAAAATACGGCTTGTTAATTCCTTATTTTCCACCTCAATAGCTACCGTCGTTTGGCTGTCTAGAAGGCAGTCAACGATGCAATGAATAGCACGCTCTTCTAGTTGCTGTATGCGCATTGGGTAACCAAAGGCATGCAGTAGTCGCCGATAAGTACGCGTCTGCCGATGTAACTCATCGTCATGTCTGTGCTCAGATCGTAAAGGTATTTTCATGATTCTAAGTTTTTTGTGTGGTGTAGAAACGTACAGAAGTAGCAGCCGTCAGCTGCTCCCTCTCAGCCTTTTTTAGCTCTAACTGTTGGCGTATAGGGTGCAGCACCAGCTCACGTTGGTGGGAGGGGGCCGTTTGTAGAAAGGCGTCTAGATAGGCCGCTAACTCCGCTTTGCGTAGATCGGAGCCCAAATGTACTGCGTAACCTTGAATTTTCCCAATAGCGATTACGCAGCGAGTACAAGAAGCCTCACCAAACTGAAATGACACTGAGGCCTTACAAGCTTGTGTATTGAGCTGCACCAACCCCGTTTCAGGGCCAGCGAGTTTTTGTATAGGCACACCCGGATTGTAAGTAGCCCAGATATTTTCCAGATAATCTCGGTTAGCTCGGGCAAGTAGCCCGAGCCAAGTTTGACGTTCTTGACTCATGGCTATGACTTATTACGATAATACGGTAG
>NZ_JABUYX010000025.1:0-45554 GCF_014898005.1 Halomonas citrativorans | reverse complement strand
CCCCTGTAGGAGCAGCTTCAGCTAGCGATGCAGTGCGCAGCGCTGCCGGGGTTGGTGGCTAACACCATGCACCGCGCCCCGCCACCCAAGGGCGGCTACGCCGCCATCGCCGAGTGAACTCAGCTCCTACCGGTTAAAGTGCATGCACCCCCCGCCGGAGTAGCTCACACACCCCCTGTAGGAGTAGCTTCAGCTAGCGATGCAGTGCGCAGCACTGCCGGGGTTGCATCTAAAACAGGTGATAGCGCTGGGCCAGCGGCAGCTCGGTGGCGGGCTCGCAGGTCAAAAGCTCGCCGTCGCAGCGCACTTCATAGGTCTGCGGGTCCACGGTCAGCTCGGGGCAGGCGTCGTTGAGCTTCATATCCTTCTTGCGCACCCCACGGACGTTCTTGCACGCGGCAAGCGCACTCTGAAGTCCCAAGCGCTCCTTGAGGCCTGCATCAATCGCCGCCTGGCTGACAAAATTGAGCCGAGTTTGGCTGGCCGCGCGGCCAAAAGCGCCGAACATGCGCCGATAATGCACCGGCTGGGGCGTGGGGATTGAGGCGTTGGGATCGCCCATGGGGGCAGCAGCAATCATCCCGCCTTTCAATATCAACGAGGGCTTCACACCGAAAAACGCCGGCTTCCAGAGCACTAAATCCGCCAGTTTACCCACTTCAATAGAGCCCACCTCATGAGCGATACCGTGAGTAATTGCCGGGTTGATGGTGTATTTGGCGATATAGCGCTTGGCACGCAGGTTATCGGCACCCAAGGCTTCGTCTTCAGGTAGCAAGCCACGCTGTACTTTCATCTTGTGCGCGGTTTGCCAAGTGCGGCAGACCACTTCGCCTACCCGTCCCATTGCCTGAGAGTCGGAGGCGATCATCGAGATCACGCCCAAATCGTGCAGGATATCTTCGGCGGCAATCGTTTCACGGCGAATGCGTGAGTCGGCAAATGCCACGTCTTCGGGAATGTTGGGGTCCAAGTGGTGGCAGACCATGAGCATATCCAGATGCTCATCAATAGTATTCACCGTGTAGGGCCGCGTGGGGTTAGTGGATGACGGCAGCACGTACTCTTTGGAACACGCAGTGAGGATATCCGGCGCGTGCCCGCCGCCCGCGCCTTCAGTGTGGTAGGTGTGAATGCCGCGCTCTTTAAACGCCGCCAAAGTGTCTTCCACAAAGCCCGATTCGTTAAGCGTGTCGGTGTGAATGGCTATCTGCACGTCATAACGCTCGGCCACGCTCAGGCAGGTATCAATCGAGGCGGGCGTCGTGCCCCAGTCTTCGTGAAGCTTGAGGCCCATGGCGCCTGCTTCCAGCTGGGCTTCCAAAGCTTCCGGCAGGCTGGCATTACCTTTACCCAGCAGGCCGATGTTCATGGGCAGGTCATCCACTGCCTGAAGCATTTTGCCAAGGTGCCACGCGCCCGGCGTACAGGTGGTGGCATTCGACCCGGTGGCCGGACCGGTGCCGCCGCCCAGCATGGTAGTGACACCGCTCATCAGCGCTTCGTCTACCTGCTGGGGACAGATAAAGTGGATATGCGCGTCGATGCCACCTGCGGTCAGGATCTTGCCTTCGCCCGAGATAATTTCAGTGCCGGGGCCAATCACGATATCTACATCGGGCTGCACGTCAGGGTTGCCCGCTTTGCCAATCGCAGCAATACGTCCGTTCTGTAGCCCCACATCGGCTTTGACGATGCCCCACCAGTCGAGAATCAGCGCGTTAGTGATGACGGTGTCCATGACGGTTTCATCGTTACGTTGGCTCTGACCCATGCCATCGCGGATCACCTTGCCGCCGCCGAATTTGACCTCGTCGCCATAGTGGGTGGCATCTTTTTCAACCTCGATCCACAGCTCGGTATCGCCCAGGCGCACCCGGTCGCCTACCGTGGGGCCGTACATATCGGCGTAGGCCTGCCGACTAATCTTGTTACCCGGTTTCATTGTTTATCTCCGTCCAGCGGTCCCATTACCTCGCCACGAAAGCCATAGATTTCCCGCTTACCCACAAACGGAATCAGCGTGACTTCACGGGTCTGGCCAGGTTCAAAGCGGATCGCGGTACCTGCGGCGACATCAAGGCGAAAACCGCGGGTCTTGTCGCGATCAAACACGAGCGCCGGGTTGGCCTCGGCAAAGTGGTAGTGGGAGCCGAGCTGAATCGGTCGGTCGCCGGTGTTCGCCACGTCTACCGTGATGCGCTCGCGGCCTACGCACAGCTCGATATCACCCTCTTTTAACTGATACTGTCCTGGAATCATTGGGCCGGGAATCATGGCAGCCTCCTGATGGCTGATTGCTGGTTGCTGATAACTAGTTGATAGGCGTATGAACAGTCACGAGTTTCGTACCATCCGGGAAAGTGGCTTCGACCTGAACTTCGTCGACCATTTCAGCCACGCCTTCCATCACGTCATCACGGCCAAGAATCTCGCGCCCGTAGCTCATCAAATCAGCCACACTGCGACCATCCCGGGCACCTTCGATAATCTCGAAACTGATCAGCGCGACCGCTTCGGGATAATTGAGCTTTAATCCTCGCGCTTTGCGCCGCTCGGCAAGCTGGGCGGCGGAAAACAGCAACAGCTTGTCTTTATCTCTTGGGGTTAATTCCATAGAGCGTCTCCAACAGAGTCGATTAAGTTAACCAAATACGCGGAATATGGGCCTCACGCTCAATCCAGCGCGGGCGCAGCAATTTCCAGGCCTGTTCGCACAACGCCCAGGCTTCATTTCGCGAGTTACCCAGATAGCGCAGCAATAAAACGCCCTGGCGCACCGTTACCGCCCAGCGTGGATTATCCGGCAGGGCATTACGCAACTCCTCAATCGCCGCTGGCGCATCACTCATTCCCACCGCCCAAAGCGTGGCCTGCACCGTAGCGCCGCCCTGCCCCCAGCGTCCCGTAAAGCGCGGGTGTAACGGGTCTAACGGCTGGCGTTCTAGCCATAGCGGCTTGCCATCCAGCGTCAAACGAAAAAACTGTTCAATGCGCCCTGACAAGTACGGCAACTCGCTCGCGGGGCGACCCAAGGCCATGACTTCCCAGCCTAAACAGCGAGCACTACCATGAAGATCAATATGCGTACGCTGTTCACCTTTAGAGCCATCAAAGGCAATGGTTTCCTGAGGTAGCCACTCAAGCGTTGCGCTATCGGCGACCTCAAGCTCGGTACACTGGCTCCAGGCAACCCCCTGGCTGTCAGCCTTATAAAGCTTATTCGCCGCGGGGGTAGTCAGCAGGGCATGTGCGCCTTGCTCGACGTGCGCCTTGATGGTGAGCGCATCGCCGCTGACCAATCCTCCGGGTGGGTGCAGCACGTAGATATGGCACGCCTCCTGGCGGCCTTCAGGATAAAACGGCCGCTGGACCCGAAGTGGCCCCTGGTGACGTGCCTGGATTAACCGCGTAGCGCCATCGCGCTTGGCAAAACGCAGCGCCAGTGAGGCCGCCCAGTGGCGTTCCTGATCAAAGCGGTGGCCGGACGGTGTAGCGAGTTCGCGCAAGGTCATGGAAGACGATCGCATCCTTTTGAATAGGTCATAGCCTTTCAAATGCAAGGAATGCGCCAAAATGGTGAAAAGTGGACTTTTACTATCGCTGCAAAGTTTTAGCCGTCATAACCCATCAGCACTAACGGCTTTTTGCACCAAAAAAGATCATTAAAAGGGTCGGCCGCACCAAAAAGAACAAGTAGTTAACCGCCCCTTGTGTGTCAAAAGACCACACGCCCAACACTTCTTATTTGGGAACTTTCCGATACTATTGGGCCATCCTCCGTCAACAGCTTGTCTGTTGCCCACCAAGGTAGATGGCTTCGTGCAGTTACAATGCTCAGCAAACAAGCTCTGGTATCGCATTGCGCTTTGTATGGCGTTTGTGGCGATGCAGCTGCTGTTAGTTGGGCCGCTGATTTCACAGTATCAGTCCGATGGGCAACATCACGCACATCACGAAGCTAGTCATCACTCTAACCATCAAGGCGGCGGTCATCATCAACATACTGCCCCTCAAGCAAACCACCACCATGCGGGCCATGCTGATGAAGTAGAACCGATATTTAACTGGTTCCACCAATGTGGTTACTGTGCCATCTGGCAACAGTTCCCAACGGCGCATACCTCTCTCCCTCCGATCAGCTTACAAGCGTTTATTACGCATAATAAGCTGCTGACGCAACCGACGCAGGCTATAAAGTCCTGTGATAACTACCCCCACGCGCTAACGCGCGCTCCGCCCTTTTTTCGGATCGTGTAACGCCACATCGTCAGCCTTTTTAGCCTGAAGTTTGCTTCTGGCTGGCGTCTGTCTACACCCAAAAAAGGGATCATCATGCCGCATCTAACTATTGGGCATGGCGTCGTTACGCCTGCCCGCTTAAAAAAACGTTTTCAACGACACGTACTGACATTAAGCGTCGCTGCCGCATCGAGCGTTGTTGCTCAAGGCGTATGGGCACAGGCGACTGCCGCTCACCACGAGCATCATCATGCGTTAAACACGATGGTCGTGACCGCTGTACCGCTAAGCTCACCGCTCACGGTGGAAACCGACCCGCGTATACCGCGGCAACCGGCCCCTGCCAGCGACGGCGCCGACTATCTTCAGACCATCCCTGGGTTCTCTGCCATTCGCAATGGCGGCACCAACGGTGACCCGGTGTTCCGTGGCATGTTTGGCTCACGTCTTCGCGTGCTGACCAATGGCAGCCAAATGCTAGGCGCCTGCCCGGCAAGAATGGATGCGCCTACGTCTTATATCTCACCTGAAAATTACGACAGCCTCACCGTCACCAAAGGGCCGCAGTCCGTTCTGTGGGGCCCCGGCGCTTCAGCGGCAACGGTGCGCTTTGACCGCGGCCCGGAGGAGTTCGATGAAGCCGGTGTGCGAGTGGATGGCAGCGTCATGCTGGGTACCTATGGGCGCTTTGATCGCCGCATTGATGCCGCTTTAGGCAATAAAGACGGCTACCTGCGCATTACCGGCAATCAATCCGAAGCTAATGACTATCAGGATGGCGATGGCAACGCCGTGCCCTCGTTATGGGATAAGTGGAACGGTGACATAGCGCTTGGATGGACACCCGACAACGATACCTGGCTTGAAGTCACCGCAGGCCGAGGAGACGGCGAAGCGCGCTATGCCGGGCGAGGTATGGATGGCAGCAAATTTCTGCGCGAAACCGTGGGCATCCGTTTTCAGCGCGAGAATTTAGGTGAACACTGGAAACGTCTGGAAATGCAGGCCAACTATGCCTATGCCGACCATATTATGGATAACTTCACGCTGCGCTCACCGGGCAGCATGGACATGGGTGGTGGCATGGACATGGGCAGCGGCATGGACATGGGTGGTGGCATGGACATGGGCGGCGGCATGGACATGGGTGGTGGCATGGACATGGGCAGCGGCATGGATATGGATGGCGGTATGGACATGAGTGACGGCATGGCCATGCGGCTAGACCGTCGCACCCGCAGCGCGCGCGTCGCATCAACGTGGGAGTGGGAAAACACCACGTGGACGGCCGGTGTCGATGTCGAGCATCAGGTACATCGCAATCTGGATGGCGAACACTGGCAGCCCGACTACGAGCAGACCCAGTTTGGCGCCTTCAGCGAAGTCACCCGTTTTATCGATGAACGTGACCGTCTTATTGGCGGCGCCCGCGTAGACCGCTATCGCGTCAGTGACGAAAGCCTGGACACAGCTACCGCAGGCCTCACCCGCCGCGACACTCTGCCCAGCGCTTTTATCCGCTATGAGCAGGATTTAGCCTCAGCACCGGTCACCTGGTATGCCGGGGTCGGGCATGTGGAACGCTTTCCCGATTACTGGGAATTGAGCTCTAGTCAGGCAGGTCCGGCCGGTAGTTTGAATGCCTTTGGCGGTGTTCAACCCGAAAAAACTACCCAGCTGGATATCGGCGCGCAGTACAACGACCAGCGCTTAAGCGCATGGGTGTCCGGGTATGCAGGATACGTTCACGATTTCATCTTGTTTGATTACAACACCGCGGGCATGAGCGGTACTCAAATCGATAACATTGATGCTCAGATTGCGGGTGCCGAAGTGGGCGCTAGCTATCAACTAACCGACAACTGGGTAAGCAATGCCTCGCTGGCCTATGCCTGGGGGCGAAATGCCAACGACGATGAGGCATTACCACAGATCCCACCGCTGGAAGCCAAGGTCGGCCTGTCCTATGCACACGATGACTACTCTGTGGGTGGCCTATGGCGTGGTGTTGCGGCACAAAACCGTATTGCGCTCGAAAAAGGCAATGTCGTCGGCCAGGATCTGGAATCGTCGTCAGGCTTCGGGGTGTTCTCGCTTAACGGCGCCTATCAAGCAAGCAACCACCTAACGCTAAGTGTGGGGGTGGATAACGTTTTCGATACCACCTACACCGAACACTTGAATCTAGCGGGTAATGCGGCCTTTGGCTATCCCGCTGATTTGGATCGCGGCATTAATGAGCCTGGCCGCATGGTGTGGGCACGGGCCGACTTCAGTTTCTGATTCACTCAGGTGCTCAGTAGAGCACCTGTTTACCCTTACCGCTTAAACCACCAGGCTAGATGCTTGGTGGTCTGGAGAGACTTCATGTCGACCACGTCACCCCCACAAGAAGGTCAACGCAAGACCTTCGACCTTTATCGCGCCGTTTGGCGCTGGCACTTTTACGCAGGCTTACTGGTTCTGCCGTTCATGATCACCCTGGCAATTACTGGGGGCCTTTATCTTTTCAAGGACGAACTGGATGCACTCATACACGCTGATGTGAAGCGCGTAGCCGTTCAAGAGGCGACGCTCCCTCCCTCTACGCTGGTAAGCGCAGCCCTTACGGCTCACCCTGGCACTGCCGTAAAATTCACCGACCCCGCCACGCCGAAAAGCTCGGCGGAGATCACAGTGAATACTGCCTCGGGCGAGCGGTTAGCCGTTTACGTCAATCCGTATACTGCCAATGTGCTGGGGGCGCTGGATGACCGCGGCACGGTGATGTGGACCGTTCGCTATCTGCACAGTTTGAAATACTTTGGACCTACAGCGCGCAAACTGATTGAAATAGCCGGCGGCTGGGCAACCCTGCTAGTGCTCACCGGCATTTACCTCTGGTGGCCACGGCGTAAAGGCAAAGGCGGCGTGATTAGCGTGCGCGGCAAGCCAAAAAGCCGCGTGTTCTGGCGTGATCTGCATGCCGTGCTGGGTATTTTTGTCGGTGGGTTTATCGTCTTTCTGGCGATCACCGGAATGCCTTGGTCGGGCGTGTGGGGCGCGCAGGTTAATCAGTGGGCTAACGGTAACAATTTCGGCTACCCCTCTGGTGTGCGCGTTGAAGTGCCCATGTCGGAAGCGCGTTTAAACGCGCAAAGCCCGACAAACTGGTCACTCGAACAGGCACAAATTCCAGAATCCACACAGGGACCAGGCCAGGCAACGAGCATTGGCCTTGACGGCGCTGTCGCCATCTTCGATGAGCTGGGATTGCATCATGGCTATGCGGTCAGCCTGCCCACCACAGAGACCGGCGTGTACACCGGATCAGTCTATCCTAATGACCTTAGCCAACAGCGCGTGGTGCATCTTGATCAGTACAGCGGCGAGCGCTTGATCGACATGAGCTACTCCGATTACGGGCCCCTGGGTCGCTGGTTGGAATTTGGTATCAACGTGCATATGGGCCAGCAGTTTGGTCTGGCCAACCAACTGCTCTTTTTGACCGTGTGCGTGGCGATTATCCTGCTGGCGGTATCGGCCGCAGTAATGTGGTGGAAGCGCCGCCCCTCACGCGCAATGGGCGTACCGCCACTACCGGCAGACAAACGCGTTTTCCGGGGTCTGATTGCCATTCTGGCGATAGGCGGATTGATTTTCCCGCTGGTAGGCGCGTCGTTGATCGTCATGCTGCTGCTTGATTGGCTGATTGTGCGCCCGCTCCAGGAGCGGAGGCTGGTTAACCAGCCAAGGTAACACCTCAGTTTCTATCACTCCCTCTTTCTGGCCCCCTTGGGGCCAGAAGCTCAGGTTTATCTAAATCTCAATTTACGCCTCTCGCTCTATCTTTCCCGCTACTCACACGCGCCACAGAATAGCCACTATCGGTATGCCTTCAAGTATCGAACGATGCCAGCGCAAGACCCGTTGATGCCTTGGCCAACTAAAGCGATACATTAATAGCGCATTTGCGCTTATTGCCTCATAAACTCATGCCTATTTCAGTCTACCTCAGCACGTTTATCCGCTTGACATTAAATTATTTGCGCCACAAACTTAGCCGAGGCTATACTTGTTTCCACAGCGCAAAATGATTACACGGAGTAACACTGCTTCGTCTACTATCTACCTCATGTCGAGTCTGGAGCTTAATAATGGCAACAAAACATGCTGTGATTCTATTGGGAATGCTGCCTTTCAGTACCTTGGCAGCGGCTGATGAAACGCCCCTCAACGTGGTGGCAACCATTGGCATGATTGCCGATGTGGCACAGGAGGTAGGCGGCGAATGCGTTAGCGTCCAGGCCATGATGGGCCCCGGGATCGACCCGCATCTTTTCCAGGCCAGCGCCAGCGATGTTTCGCTGTTGCGCGGCGCCGAACAGATTCTTTACTCGGGCTACGCCCTGGAAGGCCAGCTGGGTTCGGTGCTGGAAAATTTCTCTTCGCGCACCCCGACGCTTGCTGTCGCGCCCTCTTCGATCGACCCTTCATCGCTGATTACCGCGCAGGATATCTACGGCATCGATCCGCACCTGTGGATGGATGTTTCGCTTTGGGCGCAAACGCTGCCGACGCTAAGCGATACCTTTATTGGAGCGCGCCCCGACTGCGCGGATACTATTGAAGCCAACACCGAGCGCTACCAGACCGAACTGTTGGCGCTCCACAAGTGGGTCAAGGAGAGTATCGCGACCATTCCCGAGAGTCAGCGCGTGCTGGTGACCGCCCACGATGCGTTTAGCTACTATGGGCGCGCCTACGATATCGACGTTGAAGGTATTCAAGGCATCAGCACCGAAACCGAAACCGGCATTGCCGATATCCGCAACATGGCGACGAGTGTGGTAGAGCGCGACGTACCGGCGGTGTTCGTTGAAAGCACCATCAATCCGCGCACCGTCCAGGCGGTGATCGACGCGGCCAAGCAGCGTGGCCATGACGTTGTGGTTGGCGGCGAGCTTTATTCCGACGCCATGGGCGATGACGGTACCGTCGACGGCACCTATATGGGTATGATCTACCGCAATACCCAGCATATCGTTAACGCACTCGGCGGCACACTTTCCCCACTGCCCGATGAGCTCAATGACTGGGCAAGCGAGTGGCAGCTCGACCAACAGGGATAGAAGGGCATACTCTCGATGGTAACATCTGCAAGTGCCGAGCCCGCTCTCAGCATCAACAATTTGACCGTGAGCTATCATAATCAGCCCGTGCTTTGGGATATCAATCTCGATATCCCGGCGGGCGTGATGGCGGGAATTGTCGGCCCCAACGGCGCAGGCAAAAGCACGCTGATCAAAAGCCTTTTAGGGCTGGTGCCATCGCTTTCCGGCGAGGTGCTGGTGCACGGCAAGCCTTATGCCGCCCAGCGCAAGCGGGTGGGCTACGTGCCCCAGCGCTCGAGCGTGGATTGGGACTTTCCCACCACCGCGCTCGATGTGGTGACCATGGGCCTTTACGGGCGCCTTGGCTGGTTCAAGCGCCCCGGGCGCCGAGAACGTAAAGAGGCGATGGACGCGCTCGACATGGTCAGCATGAGCGAGCTTGCCCACCGCCAGATCAGCCAGCTTTCCGGCGGCCAGCAACAACGCGTGTTTCTGGCCCGCGCACTGGTGCAACAGGCCGACGTTTACTTTCTGGACGAACCCATGGCCGGGGTCGATGCCACCACCGAACGGGCGATCATCGATATACTGCGCCGCCTGCGTGATGCGGGAAAGACGCTTATCGTCGTCCACCACGATCTGCAAACTGTCGGTACCTACTTCGACTGGCTATTGCTACTGAACGTGCGCGTGATTGCCAGTGGCGACGCCAAAGACGTTTTCAAGATCGACAACCTCCGCCAGGCCTACGGCGGCCAGATCGCGCTGCTGGGTGACCACGAGTCATTAACGTTTCCCGCCTCAAAAGTGACCTGACCCATGCAGTGGCTCGAACTTCTATCGGATTATACCTTTCAAAACGTGGTGATCGGCGCCTCGCTTCTGGGCCTGATCAGCGGCCCCTTGGGCTGCTTTGCGGTGCTGCGCCGTCAAAGCCTGCTGGGCGACGCCATCTCCCACGCGGCTCTTCCGGGAATATGCCTGAGCTTCATCATTACCGGCAGCCGCGATATTGGCGGCATCATGATCGGCTCGCTTGCTACCGGCTCTCTTGCAGCGCTGATCATGCTGCTGCTCACCCGCAAAAGCCGCCTGAAAACCGATGCGGGGCTAGGCGTTTGCCTGAGCCTCTTCTTTGCCGTTGGTATCGTGCTGCTCACCTACATTCAAGGCACCAGCAACGCCGCCCAGGGCGGGCTCGAGGCCTTTTTATTCGGCCAGGCCGCCGCCACGCTGCGCTCGGATCTGTGGGTGATGGGTGGCGTGACGCTGGTAACGCTTTCGCTGCTCGCCGCCTTCTGGAAGCAGGCCAAGCTGGTCACGTTCGACGCCGAGTACGCCCGAACGCTTGGCATGCCCGCCACGGCCATCGAGGCGACACTGACCGCCATGGTCGCACTGGCGGTGGTGGTCGGCTTGCAGATGGTCGGCGTCATTTTGATGGCGGCGATGATCGTTGCCCCGGCGGCGGCCGCGCGCCAGTGGAGCCGCCACCTGGGCACCATGCTTGCCATCGCGGCGGGCGTGGGTATCGTCAGCGGAGTCTCCGGCGCGACGATCAGCACGCTGTCGCGCGGGCTTGCTACCGGCCCGCTGATCGTACTAACCGCCACGGCCATCGTGCTGCTGTCGCTGGCGCTGGCGCCAGGGCGCGGGCTTTTATGGGGCATCATGAAACACTACCGCCAGAAAGCCGAGCTTCAAAAACGCCAGCTTCTCTACACGCTATATAAACACCCGGCCCGGCCTGCATCACGGCGTTTATCGCTGAGCGCACGGCTCACCCTTGCCCTGTTAAAACGCCAAGGCTACCTGACCCGCTCACAAGGTGAAGCGGACTGGGGGCTGACGACAACAGGGCAGGCAAAAGCGCGCCAGGTGGTCGCCACGTTCGAGGAGGTCGCGCCATGATCGCAGAGCTTCTCAACAGTACCGCGCTTCCCATCATTCTGGTCGGCGCCATGGTGGGTATCGCCTCATCAGCGGTGGGCACGTTTTTGGTGCTGCGCGGCAACAGCATGCTGTCGGATGCCATCAGCCATTCGATCGTGTTCGGCATCGTGATCGTCTGGATACTGACCAAGCAGCAGAGCGGGCCGGTGCAGCTCATCGGCGCCGCGCTGACCGGGCTTTTGACAGTATTTCTCACCGAGGCGCTGGCCAATACCAAGCGGGTGAAGCAGGACGCCGCCATCGGACTGGTGTTCCCAGCACTCTTCTCCATTGGCGTGTTACTACTCAATATCTACGCCCACGACGTGCATATCGACACCCACACCGTGCTGTTGGGTGAAATCGGGTTTGTCTGGCTGGATACCGTCGAGCTTTTCGGCCTGCCGATTCCCCAGGCGCTGGTCTCGATGAGCGTAATGACGCTGCTCAACTACGCGTTTATCGGGCTCTTCTATAAAGAGCTGAAGCTCGCCACCTTCGATCCCGCGCTGGCCAAAACCTTTGGCTTCATGCCGACGATCCTGTTCTATGTACTTTTGATGCTGACCAGCTCCACCGCCGTGGCGGCCTTCGACGCCGTGGGGGCGGTGCTGTTCATCGCCTTTGCCATTGTTCCCGCCTCCGCCGCCTATTTGCTGACTGACCGCCTGTGGATGATGTTCATTTTCGGCGCGCTGATCTCGATCGCCTCGAGCATTTCCGGCTATTTCCTCGCGGTGCATTTCAACGTCTCCATCGGTGGCATGATGGCGGTAATGACCGGCGTATTTCTGATACTGGCCTTTTTGGGCGGGCCGCGCTACGGGCTGATTACCCAAATGCTGAAGCGCCGCCGGGCGCGGCAGGCGCCGATGGAGCCGCCTTCATTGTTTTGAAAGGCTAAACGCCAGACCAGGGCGCCACTTGCAACGACGAAGACGCACGCTTTTATAAAGGCCCTATCCACGTGAGCGCTCGTTCAGTATTACTAGCGCACCAGTAATAAGCGCTCGCATACCTTCCTCTAATTCCGCCTCCATTTCGGCCTCCTCCAGGCCGCGGCTCGCCCCCTCGACAGGCTCTTTCCCCACTACCGAATAAATCGTATCGGCGACGGAAAAGCATTGAAAAGCTATGGTCGCCAGAAGCCAGCGAGCTTGCTCCTGGGAGATATCATAAACCTCAGCAATATGGTTTTGATGTGCACGATTTTTTTCAATCATGGGCTGAGTGGCAGCCAAGCGACGGATCACATAGGGCGTTAATCCTGGGTGAGCTTTGACAAACTCGCTTATCGATGCGGCAAAAGTGGATAGATACTCTTTCAATTCCCCGGGCGCATCATTGGAAGCTCGTGGAATATTCCAACGTTGAAATATTTCTTCGGCCACTAAGCATTTCAGCGCCTTTAAATTGGGCACATGCTTATAAAGCGCCATATGGCTGATGCCTAGCGCGCTGGCCACCCCGACAAAGGTGATGTTGGGTAGGCCGATTTCGATACCCGCATTCGCAATACGCTCAAGCGTGATGGTAGGCGGCCGCCCGCGTGCTTTAACTGGCTGTTGCGTGGTCATATTGCATCCTTAATCGCTGACGTTCCTTATCTAGCCACTCACTCACTTTAGGGTCAATTAGTTGATTGGCATGCAATTATATTAATTAGTTTATTGCCATGAAACTAATTATCTATTAGCCTATTTAAACGCGACTAATTCTCGTTACAAACTACTGCTATGCAGGTTCGATAATCCCCTATGGCCGAGTCATAACGCTTCATGAGCACGCACGATACATCGAGATCCCAAGGTAAGAGCCCCATCAGCCAAGTGTTGGCCCCTATACGCACACGGCTTTTTGCCGCGGCAATGCTGGCGGGCATCGGCACGATATTAACGATGGTGCCGCTTGCCGGTATGGCACATATCGCCAAGATTCTTGTGTCTGATCCAGGCGCCGCCTGGGAGTTATCAACCGCCAGCATGCGTGAAATTGGCTGGGTGGTAGCAGCCAGCATCGTGAGCCTCTTTGTCGGCATGGGGTGCATGTTTCTCGGCGAGCTGGTAGCGCACCTGGCGGATAACAAACTCACCTACCAGCTACGCTTGGCTGTTATGCGACGCTTGTCCCAAGCACCGCTTGGCTGGTTTACCAGCCGCGCATCCGGCGACGTAAAACAGGCGATGCAAGACGATATTGCGACGCTGCACAGCCTGACCGCGCACTTTTACACGGCGGTAGGACGCGCGTTTGGCGCCTTACTGATCTCGGTGGTCTACCTGATCATGCTGGATTGGAAAATCGCCGTTATTACGTTACTGCCTCTTCCCGGTTTCTTTCTTTTCCTGCGCCGACTCATGCAAGCCAGCAAAGCCAATATGGGTGAGTTTATTGCCCAGCTTGAGCGCATGAATAACGCCATTAATGAATTTGTCTGCGGCATTCCCGTCGTCAAGGCCTTCGGTACGACCGGACAAGCCTATCGTGGCTACCAAGCAGCAGTGGATAGCTTTGCCCATGCATTTGAGCAATTTACCCGCCCTCTGGTCGCTTCTATGGCACATGTTCATGCGATGGTGACAACGGTGACGATATTGGGACTGGCGCTCACGGTTGGCATATTTTGCGTCGCCAACGGCTGGTCAGAACCGGTCGATCTGTTGCCATTCATTCTAGTAGCCCCCGGTATCTGTGCTCCGTTACTGCTGCTGCATACCTTGCTGCACGACTTAGGCAGTGCCGTTGGCGCCGCCCAACGCGTCATGGCACTGCTTGAAACGCCGGTATTGCCATCAATCCCCTCCAGTGAGTGCCAGCTCCCCAACGATCATGAAGTTCGCTTTGAAAATGTCAGTTACGTCTATAACAATGCCCAAAACGGGCTATCGAACCTGCACTTTACTCTTGCACCTGGCAGCGTTACGGCGATTGTTGGCCCTTCGGGGGCAGGCAAATCCACCCTGGCACGCCTGATGCTGCGCTTTTTTGACCCCACCCATGGGCGCATTACGTTAGGCGGGGTGGATCTGCGCCATCTTGAGATGTCAACGCTCTACCAGCGGATTGGTTTTGTTCTGCAGGACGTGCGTCTGATCCATGCCAGCATTCGAGACAACATTGCGTTGGGCCGCCCTTCGGCCAGCCAACAGGAAATCGAGGATGCCGCTCGCGCGGCGAATATTCACGAACGTATCGCCGCACTCCCTAACGGCTATCGATCGATGGTTGGCGAGGATATTCAACTGTCAGGTGGCGAGCAACAGCGCGTCAGTATTGCCCGCGCCATGTTACTTGATCCGCCTCTATTGGTGCTGGACGAGCCGACAGCAGCGGTTGACGCCAGCAATGAGCTGGCCATCCAGCAGGCTCTGTCGCGTTTAACCCGGGGGCGGACGCTTGTGATTATTTCGCATCACCTAAAGTCGATCATCCACGCCGACCATATTCTGGTACTCGATGGCGGCACGGTTGCTGAGCAAGGCAATCACGACCAGCTACTGGCCAGCAATGACCTTTATGCTCGCCTTTGGGCACTGGAAGAGAAAACAAACTCACTGGAATCGAAGGTGGCAGCGTGCTGAAAATGCTCAATC
Source organism: Halomonas citrativorans (assembly GCF_014898005.1). Lineage (NCBI taxonomy): Bacteria > Pseudomonadati > Pseudomonadota > Gammaproteobacteria > Oceanospirillales > Halomonadaceae > Halomonas > Halomonas citrativorans. Next base: position 30,694 of record NZ_JABUYX010000025.1, on the reverse strand, counting down.
AACTGCTTGGCGAAGACACCGCGCTCTTGCGTCGCTATCTCGGTCTGGTCACTGTCTATGGTGTGCTAAGCGGTCTGACCATCTTGGCCCTTATCCCTCTTCTCTATTACCTCCTGATTGGCCAACTCAGTGTGGCCACCACATGGCTAGTAGTGCTGCTTTTCGGCATCCTAATCTGTTGGGGAGTGCGATGGCACGTGGAGCAGGCAGGCGTCCGTGTCGGCGTCGCCATCTTGCAGTCGGGCCGCCATCGCCTTGGCGAACACGTGATCCATCTGCCGGTTGGCTGGTTTACCGCGACAAATACCGCGCGCCTTAGCCATGTAACCACGCAGGGTATGATGGCGGTGGCCCAGCTTCCTGCTCACGTCTTTACACCGGTGATCAGCGGGCTTGTCACGCCTATCGTTCTCCTTGCCGCGCTATTGGTGTTGCATGCACCGCTGGGCATTGCGGCGCTGGTCGCGCTGCCGCTACTTTTGGGGGTTTTATTACTCACCGCCAAGCTTGCCCAGCATGCCGACAGGGCCTTCCAGCAACACTTTTCTGATACCAGTCAGCGCATGGTCGAGTTCGCCAGTGCCCAGACAGTCTTACGCGCCTTTAGTGGGAACAACCACAGCACACGCTTCTTAGAACAGGCCATGGAACAACAGCACCGCTCGGGAACAAGGCTGGCTTGCCTATCGGCACTTTCGGCGCTGCTCAATGCCTGGGCAGTGCAGACAGTCTTTGCCGTGCTGCTGATCGTCACAACCCTGTGGATCAATACGCTTTTGGAAGGATCACTGACGGCAGCGAGCATTATAAGCGTCATCATTGCGCTGGTACTGGTAAGCCGGTTCGTCGAACCGCTGCTGGACATCGCTCAACACAGCGACATTTTGCGTAGTGCAAGGGGGCAACTCGAAGAGATCCAGGCGATTTTCGACGCTGCCCCCCTAACCGAGCCAACGGTCCCTCAGCCACCGCGCGATGCCTCCATCGAATTGAGAGCCGTCCGCTTTCGCTATGCGCCGCATGAGCCCGACGTGCTCAACGGGGTTAGCCTATCTATCACGCCCGGTAGCATGACCGCATTGATCGGTGAGTCAGGTTCAGGCAAGACCACTCTGGCGCGCCTGGTCGCGAGATTTTTCGATGCAGATCACGGTAGTGTGCTCGTCGGCGGCGTGGACGTCCGCGATATGTCTAGTACCCAGCTGGCGGATCACGTCAGCCAGATCTTCCAGGAGAGCTACCTGTTTGCCGGCAGCATTGCTGACAATATTCGCTTTGGCCATCCCGACGCCAGCGATGCCGACCTGATGGACGCCGTGCGTCTGGCCGGTGTCATCGAGATCGTCGAACGCCTGCCCCAAGGATTGGACACACCAGTGGGCGAGGGAGGCGCCCGCCTTTCCGGCGGCGAACGGCAGCGTATCGCCATCGCCCGAGCACTCATTAAGAATGCGCCCATTCTGCTGGTGGATGAAGCGACTGCCGCACTGGATGCGGAAAATCAAGCCATCATTACCCAGGCGCTGGTGCGACTGAGAGGCCAACGTACGCTATTGGTGATCGCCCACCAACTCTCTACGGTGAGCATGGCTGATCAGATCATCGTGCTAGATGACGGACGCATCATTGAGCAAGGCGCGCCCGATGAACTGCTCGCTCAGCAGGGGCGATACGCCACGTTTCTTGACCAACGCCAAACCACCAAAGGGTGGCGCATCACCCCGGATAAAACGGGAGAAACCTCACAGTGATGCGCGTGTATCTGCCTCTCCTGTTTGTATTGCTGTGCGGGATGTCATTACTGACAGGCGCGCGGCAGATAAGCGGGTACCAACTTATCACCCTGTCAGATGATGCTTGGTTGACGTTGACGGCCAGCCGACTGCCGCGCCTGATCACGGTGTCCTTGACCGGAGTGGGCCTCGCGATTTGCGGTGTGATTTTGCAGCATATCGTGCGCAATAAGTTCGTGGAGCCCGCCACCTCGGGTGGGCTTGATGCCGCCAAACTGGGCATTCTCGTATCGCTGTCTCTAATGCCTACGGCTGGCGCTGGATCACGAATGCTTGCAGCCCTGCTCTTCTGCTTCGCTGCGAATGTTGTCTTTATCGCTATCGTTCGCCGCATCAAGTTCACCAACACGGTACTGGTTCCCGTCATCGGTTTGATGTACGGCGGCGTGCTAAGCGCCCTAGCCGAGTTCTACGCCTACCGCCATAACATCCTGCAAAGCATGCAGGGCTGGCTGCTGGGAGATTTTTCAAAGATCGTCCAGGGCCATTACGAAATCATCTACCTAATCCTGCCGGTCGTTGTGCTCGCCTACGTCTACGCTCATCGCTTCACGGTGCTGGGCATGGGCGAAGACATGGCGACGAGTTTAGGCGTGAACTATCTCGTCACCTCCGCCATTGGGCTGATGCTGGTGGCCATTACTGTCTCGGTCACGGTCATCGCGGTGGGCGCCATCCCCTTTGTCGGATTAGTGGTTCCCAATCTGGTAGCGCTCTACTACGGCGATAACCTGGCTCGCACCCTACCCGCCGTAGCACTGTCGGGGGCAACACTGCTGCTGGTCTGCGACATTGCGGGACGCCTGCTGATCTATCCCTTTGAAGTGCCCATCGGCTTAACGTCGGCTTGTGTCGGAGGCGTGCTGTTTCTGATCCTGATTGTCAGGAGGGCACAGTGATGACTATCAAAGCTCGCCACACCGTTTGGGCGGCCGTGATCGCTCTTGCGCTCGCTTTTGTCTTTGTACGCTCCGGTTTCGACTTCGAGTATGTGATACCGAAACGACTTGAGCGCTTGGCCACCATGGTGATCGGTGGCATTTGTGTCGCCTGGTCCGCCATTACGTTTCAGAGCCTTACCGGTAACCGGATATTAACGCCTGCCATCATGGGCTATGAGGCCGTCTATCTGCTGTTTCAGGCCCTGTTGATGCTGGTGCTGGGCACCCACAGTCTGATGGTGCTCGGCGAGCATGGCAACGCCGCACTCTCGGTCCTGCTGATGCTTGGCTACTCCTGGACGCTGCATCGATGGCTGTTTAGAGACGGCAGAGACAATGTCTATTTCCTGCTGCTGGTAGGACTGGTACTGACAATGGTCATTACCACTTTCACACAGTTCGTTCAGCTCAAAATGAGTCCAGGCGAGTTTTCCATTCTGATGGGTTACAGCCAAGCCGCTTTCGGTAACGCCAGCACCACACAACTGCTATACGCCACACTGATCGTGGCCGCGATTTGTCTGGTGGGACTGAAAAGCCTCCCAATGCTAGATGTGCTCTTGCTGGGCAGAGAGCAGGCCATGTCACTTGGCATCGATTATCGACGCTGCGTGCAACACCAGCTCTTTCTGATCGCCTCGCTGGTGGCTGTATCGACCAGCCTGCTTGGCCCCACGGCGTTCATGGGCATTTTCGTGGCCAATACGGCCTATGCGCTTGCAGGCACTTACCGTCATCGGGTCACGCTACCGGTGGGTTGTGCCCTCGCCATCGCCCTTTTCATCCTCGCCCAACTGCTGGTCGAACATCTCTTCAACTACACAACCACCGTCGGCATCCTCGTCAACCTCGTATGTGGGGCTTACTTCCTGTCGCTGATGGTGCGTACGCGAGGCGCAGCATGATCACGGTTCAAGACCTTCATAAAACCTACGGCGACCGTTCGGTGCTATCGGCGATCAATCTCTGCTTTCCATCAGGTCAGTTGACGTCCCTGGTGGGCCCCAACGGCGCGGGTAAGACGACGCTTCTGATGATGCTCGCGAGACTACTTAAGCCCTCTCGGGGGGATATTCGACTCGACGGCTCCCAGGTAACGCGCATTCCCATCAGCGAGTATGCCAGGCAGGTGGCCACGCTACGCCAGACGCCTGAGTTCAACCTACGCCTGACCGTCGAGGAGTTGGTCGCCTTTGGCCGCTTTCCCTATAGCCGTGGCACACTCACTCGGCACGACCATCGTGTGATTGACGACGCCCTGTCGTTTCTATCGCTGACGGCACTACGCGGTGCTTATCTGAACGAGCTCAGCGGCGGCCAACGCCAGATGGCGTTCCTGGCCATGACCATTGCACAGCAAACCGATTACCTGCTGCTCGACGAGCCACTGAATAACCTCGATATCAAACATGCCGTTCAGATCATGCAGGCTCTTCGCCGTCTCTGCGACGAGCATGGACGAACGGTCATCCTGGTCGTTCATGACATCAACTTTGCCGCCAACTACTCCGATTACATCGTCGCCATGAAGGATGGGGAAGTGCACTGCGATGGCAACGTCACCGACGTCATCACCGAACGGCGCTTGAGTGAGCTTTACGGACTGAAGTTCGACATCGCCCATAACGAACGCGGTTATCTATGTAATTACTTCAAGCCCTCAGGAAACCTGGAATGAAACGATCTCTAAACAACCGCTTGGCACGCCTTCTCCCACTCGCCTTGGTGGCGTTGCTACAAGGGTGCGATCAGCCCTCAGCCAACAATATGTCCGCACAGGAGGCCATAACACCGATCACGATTCACCACGCGCTGGGAAGCACCGTGATCGATCACCGTCCACACCGGGTAGCGGCATTAGACATGAATGAAGTCGATTTTCTGGATCAGTTGGACGTTCCGGTGGTGGGCATGCCAAAGGACTTTATTCCCCATTTTCTGGAGAAGTATCGAGACGACCCGACGATTGAAGATCTGGGCGCTATCGTACGCCCTAACCTTGAGCGAGTGCATCGCGCTAACCCTGACCTCATTCTTATGACGTCGTTACAGGCCAACGACTATAACGAGCTGACTCAGATCGCACCCACGCTGCACTTTGACGTGGATTACCGCAACAGTCAGACCAACCACATTGACGTTGTCATGGATCATCTCATGGATCTTGGGCAGATCTTTGGCAAACAGAAATTGGCCCGTCAGCGGGCAGCCGAGCTGGTTCATACCGTCGAGGAGGTCCGGCGTGTTACCCAAGGCCGCCCTGAGAAAGCCCTTATCCTGCTGCATAATAATGGGGCCTTCCACTCCTTTGGCGTGCAGTCACGCTACGGCTTCATCTTCACTGAATTCGGCGTTGCCCCCGCCGCTCCCGACATCGATACCGGCCTGCACGGCCAGCCGGTTTCTAGCGAATTCATCCAGCAGGCCGACCCCGACATCATCTATGTCGTGGATCGTACTGCCGTAATGGAGCACCGGCCCACCATGAGTACCGACAGCCTGGCCAACCCCCTATTACGCCAAACTAACGCCTGGCGAAATGACCGGGTGGTCTTTGTCGACCCCGAAGCCTGGTATGTCACCGCCGCCAGCGTCAGCGCTCTGGCGATCATCGCGGATGACATTATCGACGGCTACCGGCACTAGCAGACCATAGCACTAAAGCACTAAAGCACCTAAAAAAACGCTTTCATCGACTGCTTCAATGCGCCTTTTAACAGGCGCTCAATTGAAGCGGTGTAGTTCCTCTGTGTTTAAAAATGGAGATCGACATGCCCTTACATTGCCACCACCGTCCCCTACAGCCGACGAGAGCACTACATTGCGCCTCTTGCTCAAACCCTTTATCGCTCGTCAGGAGCGCATTTCTGCTCGCTCTGAGCGCGAGTGCTGTCATGCTGCTGTCTTCACAAGCTCTCGCACAGGCCCAGGAGACCGAGACCCGCAGTACTACTGCCCTAGCACCCATCACCGTACACGGAGAAGCGACATCCGTTAACGATACGTATGCCGGCGGCCAAGTCACCTACAGCAACCGGGCGGGCTTCCTGGGGAAAAGAGACTTCATGGAGACGCCTTTCAATGCCATCAGCTATACGGATCGCTTTATCCAGGATCAACAAGCTCAGAGTATTACCGATGTAATTGCAGCGACGGATCCGAGTGTCTTCAGCAACGGCGTCACCAGTGCCTGGAGCGAAACCTATTCGATCCGTGGTTTTGACGCCAGCACACGTGACGTCACGTTCGGTGGTCTGGCCGGGATGGCCCCCTACTACCGTACGTCTCCAGAAATGTTCGAGCGTATCGAGGTGCTCAAGGGGCCTTCGGCACTACTCAACGGGATGCCGCCAGGTGGCTCCGTTGGCGGTGCCATTAACCTGGTTCCCAAACGGGCTGGCGATGAACCGTTGACGCGTTTCACCACCACGTATATGTCCGACGCCCAGATTGGCGGGCACCTTGATGTCGGCCGACGCCTGGGTGACGACCAGCAGTTTGGCGTTCGCGTTAACGGCGTATACCGCGACGGCGAGGGGGCTGTGGATAACCAGACACCAAAGGTTCAAATGGGCTCTCTGGGGTTGGACTGGCGCGGTGATCACGCTCGACTATCAGCCGACTTGTACAGTGCGGACGACCATATTGATGGACCCGCTCGAGGTATCAACCTGGCCCCCGGCCTGGCAGTTCCGACGCCTCCCGCCCCCGATACACTGATCAACCCGGACTGGGCCTTTGCCGACACGCGCGACAAGGGGGCCATATTGCGTGGCGAATTCGACTTTACCGACGAGATCATGGGGTACGCGTCAATAGGTCAAAGCGAAACCAATTACACCTACAACGGTGCCATGTCAGCCCAGGTGCTTGATGATCAAGGCAACTATCGCACAAGCGTTGGTCAGCTTGCCTTCGATGTCGAAAAAACATCGGCGGAAGTCGGGGTTCGCGGTCACTTCCAGACCGGCGCTGTCAGTCACGACATCAGCGTCAATGCCACCCATTATGAGCACGAGCAGCACGATTACGGGCGCAGAAGCGTTCCCGATGCGGACTGGATCACCAACCTATACAATCCGCAATGGGGCCCCGCCGCTGATTTCATTACACCGCACATCATGCATACAGAGCTACGCTTGAACAGCTACGGTTTGGCAGACACGCTCTCGTTTGCCGATGATCGCATACAGCTGACGCTCGGCGCCCGACGCCAGGAAGTGGTGAGCGACACCTACAGCGTGATGACCGGCACACGTATCTCCCGCTATGATGAAAGCGCGGTCACACCCGCCGCAGCACTACTTTTCAAAGCGACCGACCAGGTATCGCTCTACGCCAACTATATCGAGGGGCTCAGCCAGGGGGCCACGGCACCTATGACTGCCGCCAACGCTGGTGAGGTGTTCGAGCCTTACAAGACCAAACAGAGCGAGGTTGGCGTGAAACTTGATCTGGGTGATTTTTCACACACGCTTAGCCTGTATGAAATAAAGCGGCCCAGCAGCTACACCGACCTGGCAACCAATATCTTCTCGGTTGGGGGCGAGCAGCGGAACCGAGGAGTGGAGTGGAGTTTCTTCGGCAGTCCTCTCAGCAACCTGCGCCTGATGGGGGGCATCGCTTATGTAAACCCAGAAATCACGCGCGCCGCGAGCGATGAAGAACAAGGCAATCAGGCAACCGGCGTACCAGACCTGCAAGCCAAGCTAGGCACTGAATGGGATCTATCCGTAGCACCAGGGCTGACACTGACCGCTAATGCCACCGCGATGTCAGAGCAGTACATTAATAGTGACAACTCCCTATCAGTACCCGGACACACTATTTATGACGTTGGAGCACGCTACGCCTCTAACCTTTCCGGCTATCCACTCACACTGCGTGCCACTGTTAACAATGTGACCGATAAAACGTACTGGGCAATGCCACAACTCTCAAGCCTCGCATTAGGCGCCCCCCGCACCTTTATGTTTTCGGCCTCACTGGACTTCTAGACGACTGTAACAAGCGGTGCTAATGCCATAACACCGAATATTTTTCACTACTAACTCCGTAAAACCTCCCCACCTACGCTCGCCGAGCGGGCGTAGGTGTGGATAACTTAAACCGTTAGGTGCTGCTTGATCAGCTCGTTGGAAAGCTCGCTGATATCACCTTTGGCCACCGGGCGGCCGCGGTCCATTATCACAAAGCGGTCGGCGTATTTGCGCGCAAAGGGCAGCTTCTGCTCGACCAGCAGCACCGTTAGGGCGTCTTCGGCAATCAGCTGGCGAATCACCTGGCCAATTTGCGCGACGATATTGGGCTGAATGCCCTCCCCCGGCTCATCCAGAATCAAGAGTTTGGGCTCGATTACCAGCGCTCGGCCAATGGCAAGCTGCTGCTGTTGCCCGCCGGATAAGTCACCGCCGCGGCGGTGCTTCATCTCCTTGAGCACTGGAAACAGTTCATAGATACGCTCGGGGATTTTTTTTAGTCCGTCGCTGCGTGCGGCAAGGCCGGTACGCAGATTCTCTTCTACGGTGAGTAGCGGAAAAATCTGCCGCCCTTGCGGTACAAAGCCAATGCCCAGCCGCGAGCGCGCTTCCACGGCTTTTTGGGTTAGCTCAACCGCTTCGCTGCTCGCCTGGTAGCGCAACTGGCCACTTTTTACCGCCACTTCGCCCATGATGGCTTTCATCAGCGTGGTTTTACCCACTCCGTTGCGGCCCATCACGCAGGTGCACTGGCCAGCGGGTACGTCCAGGTCCAGATCCCATAGCGTATGGCTTTCCCCATAAAACTGGTTGAGCTTTTCAATTGCCAGCATCAGGCAGCCTCCTCGTCGTCAGCACCCAGGTACACTTCGACTACGTTGGGGTCGCTTGAGACCTGATCCATGCTGCCTTCGGCCAGCACACTTCCTTGGTGAAGCACGGTCACCTTGCGGGCAATTGAGCGCACAAAACCCATATCGTGTTCCACGACGACCACCGACTGCTTACCCGCCAAACCGGTCAGCAGTTCGGCTGTACGCTCCATTTCCTGCTCGGTCATCCCCGCGACCGGCTCATCCACCAGCAGCAAGCGAGGGCGCTGCATCAGCAGCATGCCAATTTCCAGCCACTGTTTTTGACCATGAGAGAGGATCCCGGCGGGCTGATAGCGCAGTGGCACCAAGCCGATGGTTTGCAGCACTTCGTCGATGCGGTCCTTGATTTCGCCGGTCATGCGCGCCGTTAGCGTGGGCAATATTCGTTTGTCAGTCGCCATGGCAAGCTCCAGGTTTTCAAACACGCTTAGCGCTTCAAACACCGTGGGCTTTTGAAACTTGCGCCCGATGCCGAGGCTCGCGATCTCCGGCTCGTTCATATGAAGCAAATTATGGCGGCTGCCGAACCAAACGCTGCCCTCGGTGGGCCGCGTCTTGCCGGTGATGATATCCATCATGGTGGTTTTACCCGCGCCATTGGGGCCGATAATGCAGCGCAGTTCGCCGTCATCGATGGTCAAGTTGAGGTTGTTGATCGCCTTGAAGCCATCAAAGCTTACCGTGACGTCTTCCATATACAGAATCGGGCCATGGCGAACATCAACTGGCGAGGCGTCTGGCGCCATAAAGTCAAACACCCGGTCGCGGGCTTTGAGTGATTGCAGCAAACTCATACGATAGCCTCCTGAGTACCCGCGCTGTCTGATGTAGCGGCACGGCGGCGCTTACGCAGAAGCCCCGCCACGCCTTTGGGTAGAAATACCGTCACGAGAACAAACATCGCGCCCAGGGCAAACAGCCAGGCATCGGGCATTACCCCGGTAAAGATGGTCTTGGCGTAGTTGACTAAAATCGCACCGATGACCGCGCCATACAGGGTGGCCCGCCCGCCAAGTGCAACCCAGAGTACGATTTCGATGGAGAACAGCGGGGAGAACTCGCTGGGGTTAATGATGCCCACCTGAGGCACGTAAAGCGCACCGGCCAGCCCCGCGATCATCGCGGAAACCACAAACACAAACAGCTGAAAGCGCTCCACCCGGTAGCCGATAAAGCGCGTACGCGCTTCAGCATCCCGTGTGGCCACACACACCCGGCCCAGCTTGCTGGAAACAATCGCCCGGCACAGGATATAGCTCAGCGCGAGTGCGACGCCGGTGGCCAGGAAAAGCCCCAGACGTGTGTCGTTGCTGCGTAGGTTAAAGCCTAAAATCTCGCGAAAATCGGTCAGGCCGTTGTTGCCGCCAAAGCCCATTTCGTTACGAAAGAACGCCAGCATCAGCGCAAAGGTAAGCGCCTGGGTAATAATTGAGAGATACACCCCGGTAACCCGCGAGCGAAACGCCAGAAAGCCGAACACCAGTGCCAGAAGCCCCGGCGCCAGCAGCACCATGGCAAACGAGAACCAGGCCATATCAAAGCCCTGCCAGTACCAGGGCAGGCTGTCCCAGCTCAGGAAAACCATGAAATCCGGCAGCTCCGGGTGGCCGTAGGTGCCCCGGTCACCAATCTGGCGCATCAGGTACATGCCCATGGCATAGCCTCCAATGGCAAAAAATGCGCCGTGGCCCAGGCTTAAAATGCCCAGATAACCCCACACCAGATCCACCGCAACGGCAAGCAGCGCATAGCTTAAGTACTTGCCGAACAGGTTAACCGTGTAGGCGTTAACGTGCAGCGGGCTACCTTGAGGCACCACGGTATGCAGCACCGTGACGAGCAGCAGCGCAGCCAACAACACGCCCAGGAAAATCTGCGTGGCGCGCTCGCCAAACGGGCGGGTGAGCCAAAACTGGCTTGATGGTGACGGGGTTGTTGAAAGTGACGGTTTTGAAAAAGATCGTGTCATCATGGGTTAGCCCTCCGCAGCCCGGCCCTTCTGCGGGAAGAGTCCACGCGGGCGTTTTTGAATAAACAGGATGATAAACACCAGTACGATAATCTTGGCCAGCACCGCGCCCGCCCAGGGCTCCAGCACCTGGTTGATCACGCCCAGCGACAGCCCGGCCACCAGCGTCCCCCACAGATTGCCCACACCGCCGAATACCACCACCATGAACGAATCGATGATGTAGTTCTGGCCGAGGTTCGGCCCCACGTTGGTGAGCTGGGAAAGCGCGACCCCGGCAAGCCCGGCAACCCCCGAACCCAGCGCAAACGTCATGATATCCACACGTGTCGCACGGATGCCCATGGAGCGTGCCATGGCGCGGTTCTGGGTCACGGCACGCACTTCAAGCCCCAGGCGCGTGCGGCGCATAATCAGCATCAACGCGGCGAAAACGACCAAGGCAAAGATGAGCACCACCATGCGGTTAATGGTTAGCGACAGCGCATCGTTGATCACCAGCGAGCCGCTCATCCACTCAGGGGTAATCACCGTGCGGTTAAGCGGTGAGATGCCGGTGCGTACCAGCTGCTGCAGAATCAGGCTGATACCGAAAGTGGCGAGCAGCGTTTCCAGCGGGCGGCCTTTCAGAAACTGAATAACGCTGCGCTCAATCGCGACACCCACGAGGGCGGCGACCAGAAAGCCGGCCGGGATGGATAGCACCAGCGCCAGCCCCGGCTGGCCGGGCAATAGCTGCTGCATCATCCAGGTAGTGTAAGCACCCAGCATCATCAGCTCGCCGTGGGCCATGTTGATCACACCCATCACGCCAAAGGTAATCGCCAGACCAATGGCGGCCAGTACCAGTACCGACCCCAGGCTCAAGCCAAAGTAGAGCGTTTCAACCCCACGGTTGATTTTCAGGTTCTGTTCCACGCTGACAAGCGCGGCGCGGGCGGCATCCGCAACTACCGGGTCGTCGCCATTGGCTGCGCGGTTCAGAGCCACCCGAGCACGGGGATGCAGGCTGCCGGTAAGCGCCTCGACGCCGGCCATTTCTCCCTGCTCGGCGCGATAAATCGCCACCGCCTGGCTTAGCCGGGTGCGCACCTGACTATCGTCTTCTTCCAGTATCAGTTCATTGATCGGTTCGACCAGCTCGCTGTCCACTTCGCCCAGCAGTCGAGCGGCGGAGGTGCGGCGGCGTTCCAGATTGGGCGAGTAGAGATCCACCACGGCAATCGCACTGCGCAGCTGGTTACGCAGGGCGTTATTGATGCCCACGCGGTCCAGATCGCGACGTGACATTTCACCCAGCGGTTCATTCGTCAAGGCGTCTGCCACCGGCCACTCGCGGCCACTGTTATCGAGTACGACAACAAATTGACCATCGTCGGCACGCTGCAAGCGGCCATCCAGCAGGGCCTGCAGCCAATCACGGGCGCGCTCGTCGTCGCTTTGTAAAATGGCGGTGATGGCCTCGCCTTTATCGCGGTAAGAATCAACATCCAGTGCGTCAAGAAGCGCAAGCGCAGCGGTATCATTAGGTGAGGAATTGGCGGTGTTTGTTTGTGCCTGCGCGGTGAGGGTGACCCCCAACAGCAGGCAGCAGAGCATCGCCAAGGAAAGGAAACGCCTCATAGGGTTCTTCCTTTGGTTATCCAGGTGAGAAGGTAGCGTGCTCCTTGCCGCGCCGGGGCGCGGCAAGGGAGATGTTTTAGCGCAGTTAATTACTCGGCGAGTGCCGCTTCGGCTTCTTCAGCGGCGGTGCTGCCACCGCACGAGCCGTTCACGACGTTAAAGTTGCCGCACTCCATGGGCTTGCGCCAATCGGCAATCAGATCACGCGAGCCGGGCAGGTAATCAGACCAGGCATCACCCGCTACCGTTGAGGGCGTTTGCCAAACGATGTCGAACTGGCCATTGTCCTGAATTTCACCAATCAGCACTGGCTTGGTGATGTGGTGGTTAGGCATCATCGCCGCATAGCCACCGGAAAGGTTGGGTACGGTCACACCGATGATGGCGTCTTTTACCGAATCGACATCGGTAGTACCCGCTTTACGCACCGCTTCGGCCCACATGTTGAAGCCAATGTAGTGCGCTTCCATGGGGTCATTGGTGACGGTTTCTTCGTCGCCGGTGTAATCGATCCAGGCGTCGATAAAGTCGTAGTTATCGTCGTTATCGACGCTCATAAAGTAGTTCCAGGCAGCCAAGTGGCCCACCAGCGGGCCGGTATCAATACCGGTAAGCTCTTGCTCGCCAACCGAGAAGGCGATAACCGGAATATCGGCGGCGTCGATCCCCTGGTTAGAAAGCTCGGTATAAAACGGCACGTTGGCATCACCGTTAATCGTCGAAATCACGGCGGTCGGTTTGCCCTCTTCACCAAAACGACGGATTTCTGACACGATATTCTGCCAATCGGAGTGGCCGAACGGTGTGTAGTTGACCATGATGTCTTCTTGCGCAATACCGTGCTCATCCTTAAGGAAGGCTTCGAGGATACGGTTAGTGGTGCGCGGATAAACGTAGTCGGTACCGATCAGCGCAAAGCGCTCAATGCCGACTTCATTGATCAGATATTCAACGGCAGGAATGGCCTGCTGATTAGGCGCCGCCCCGGTGTAGAACACGTTTTCTGATGACTCTTCGCCCTCATACTGCACCGGGTAGAACAGCAGGCCGTTTAACTCTTCGACCACCGGCAGCACGGCCTTACGCGATACCGACGTCCAGTTACCGAAAATGACATCAACCTCTTCCTGGGCCAGCAGTTCACGGGCACGTTCGGCAAACAGCGGCCAGTTAGAGGCCGGATCAACCACTACCGCCTCCAGTTGGCGGCCCAACAAGCCCCCAGCGTCATTTTGCTGCTCAATCAGCATCTCGACCGTATCCTTGAGAACGGTTTCACTGATCGCCATGGTGCCGGACAGAGAGTGCAGGATACCGACCTTGATCGGGTCGTCGTTCTGATCGCCGCTTTGGGCAATGGCCTGGGCGCTTGCACCCATCACTGCGGCGGCCAGTAGAGAAGTAATAAAACGGCGAGAAAGGACATTGTGATGTTGTATGGCCACTTGAATCTCCTTGCACCCTTTATAGCTGGGGCTTGTTATGAGGGCTTCGCGACCGAGCTGACTGCCATTACGCGTGATTATTATGGGTACGGCATCGACTCGGTACGTCCACGAGGACTTAGCCACTAGCATTTGCAAGGGGTGCGCCACATTGAAACAAAAGCTAGTATTAACTTTTAAATCAATTGCTTGGATATATTTAAAAAGCTACCATTCTGATCTTTTGCACTGCGGTAGCGCGTCCATGCATTTGCGGCGCACACTTCTTATGCACCAGGACGACGCTTTGCACCAACAGTGCACGTTAAGGCTTCAGATACAAAAAAACGCCCTAGGAAACTCCAGGGCGTTTTGGATTAGAGCTTGAAAGAGCACTTAAAGAAGTACCCAAAAAGTACTTAAAAAAGCACTAAAAAATGCTTATTCGGCAGCCGCTGCCGCCCGCTTACGACGCTTTTTCAACAGCGGTAAGCCAAGCGACAGTAACGCGATTACCAACAGCGAGAGTGAAATCGGCTTATCAATAAACGTCGTCCAGTCACCGCCGGAGATCTGCAGCGCACGGCGCATGGACTCTTCCATGATATTGCCCAGAATCAACGCCAGGATCAGCGGGGCCGCCGGGAAGCCAAACAGGCGCATGCCCAGGCCCAGCAGGCCAAAGCCCAACAGCAGCAGCAGGTCAAACACGCTAAAGCTCATGCCGTAAACGCCGATCATGCAGAAGATTAGAATCAGCGACAGCAGCAGCGGCTTGGGGAGGTCGAGAATTTTGGCAATCAGCGGAATCAGCGGCAGGTTCAAGACCAGCAGGAAGATGTTGCCGATATACATACTGGCTACCACGCCCCAAAACACGTCCGGGCGTTGCTCAAGCATCATCGGGCCAGGTGTAACGCCCATCACCAACAGCGCGCCCAGCAGTACCGCCGTGGTGCCCGAACCCGGTACACCCAACGTCAATAATGGTACAAATGAGCCGGTACACGCCGCATTGTTGGCGGCTTCAGGAGCTGCCACCCCTTTAATGTTGCCCTGACCGAAGGTATTACCATCTTTGGCAATACGCTTTTCCATGCTGTAGCCCAGAAACGAGCCAATAGTGGCGCCAGCACCAGGCAAAACGCCGGTGAAAAAGCCCAGTACCGAACTGCGGCCAACCGGTCCGGCGATCTCTTTCACTTCAGAACGGGTTAGTTTTAGCGAGCCAATCGCATTGCGTGGCGTCTCTTTACCGCCCCCGCCACGCAGCAGCATGTAGAACACCTCAGCGAGCGCAAAAATACCCAGCGCGACCACCAGGAAATCAATGCCGTCAAGCAACTGCGCCGAACCAAAGGTAAAGCGCTCAGTACCAGTTTGCATATCGATGCCGACAATCGAGATCATTACCCCGACAACCGCGGCGATTAAGCCTTTTACCAGCGACTTATCAGACAGCGACACAACGGCGGTCAGGCCCAATACCATCAGGGCAAAATATTCAGCCGGACCAAAGCTAACCGCCACCTTGGAGAGCAACGGAGCCACCAGCATCAAGAAAATGACCGACACCGTGCCGCCCACAAAAGATGAATAGGCGGCTATGGCAAGCGCTTTACCCGCCAGCCCTTTCTTGGCCATGGGATAGCCGTCAAACGAAGTAGCCACCGTGCCCGCCACCCCTGGCGCATTAAGCAGGATGGATGACGTGGAGCCACCGAAAATAGCCCCGTAATAAACTCCCGCCATGAGAATCAAGCCAGAAGATGGCTCCATGGCAAAGGTAATCGGAATCATCAAGGCAAGTGCACTGATGGGGCCTAACCCCGGCAGCATGCCAATAATCGTGCCAGCAAACACGCCGGCAAAAACGTAAGCGATATTGATCGGCTCAAGCGCGATGCCAAAGCCGTACATAAGATTATTCAAGGCATCCATGAGAGTTACCCTCTTAAAGACCTGCTAAAACGGCTTGTTTAGAAAGGCAAAACGCCCGTCGGTAGATACACATCCATGACCCGTGTCATGGTGAGATAGAGGGCTAATACCACTCCCAACGACGTGGCAATGTTGACTATTAGGCGGCGATAGCCGTAGTAGGCAGTCAACCCTACGCATAGCAGCGTGGAAGCCAGGACAAATCCTAACGGCACTAGTAGCAGCGCATACGCTGCAATCGCCAGTGACGTGACAATAACGCGCGCCCAAGGCGTCAGCAGCAGCGGGCCCTGAGTGGCTTCTTCGTCAATCTCATCTGCGCCGGCTATCGCGCCAGGTTTTTCAAAAAACAGAAAGGCCGCCAGCAGCAGCAGAGCGACACCTAATACCTTGGGGAACAGGTCAGAATCGACCGGGCGTGGCAACGGAAACGTAGGCACTTGCCACGCCATGGCCAAATAGGCAGCAGCGAAGAGCGCCAGTACCACCGCCAGCCACTGGTTGGTATTCAATTTAGTCATTGGAATTCTCCGGGAGCACACGCCCAGTCGTTTCGGACAGGGACGTCACGAACAGACGCACCCAGCGGCACATTGGCCGCTGGGATAACACAGCATTGCTCTATAGGGTGTTTATTGGCGCAGCAGGCCAAGGTCGCTCAGCACGCTGCTGAACTGCTCTTGCTGCTCATCAAGGAAGACACCAAATTCTTCGCTGTTCTGATAGGCATCGATCCAACCTAACTGGTCGCTTGCCTGACGCCAGGCATCGGTTTCGAGCATTTCAGCGAACAGATCTTCGTAGTAGGCAACTGCTTCTTCGGGCATATCCGGGGTGCCCATCACGCCACGCCAGATGTCGAAGGTGTAATCGATACCTTGTTCCTGGTAGGTCGGCACGTCAGCTAATCCACCGCCCAGACGCTCTTCGGAAGATACGCCCAGGGCGCGCAGTTGACTGCCCTCACCCAGTTGGCCCACCGACTCACCCGCACCGGTAATGACCGCTTCAATATGCCCGCCCATCAGGTTGGTCATGGCATCGCCACCGCCTGAGAACGGAATATAGTTAATGCTTGAAGCATCAAGGCCAGCTGCCGAAGCAAGGCCTGCGACAGAAATATGATCCATCGAGCCCGGCGCACTGCCGCCGCCCACGCTCAGGCGGGGATTCTCTTTGAGTGCCGCAAACAGATCGTTAAGATCCTGATATTCAGAGTCTGCGGCTACCAGAATGATCGAGTAATCGGTATTGATGCGTGCCACCGGGGTGAAGTCGGTGTGATCGTAGCGCGACGCACCGGCAAGCGGAACCAGAATCACTGGTGGGCTAGTAGCAAACAGTTTGTGTGGGTTACCGCTATCACGAGCGATTTGCGCCCAGGCCACCGCACCACCACCGCCAGGTACGTTGATTGCGGCAAAGTTCTTGTCAGCCAGTTCTTCTTGCTGAATAACACGCGACATGGTGCGCACCAGCGTATCCCAGCCGCCACCCGGGTTGGCGGGGGCAACGAACTCAATCGATTTGCTCGGCGTCCACTCCTGAGCCTGGGCAGTGACACTCATACCCGCCAGAGCGGCCATCGGTAGGGCAATTACGGCTAAGCGCTTCAAGGAAAGCGAGGTCATTTGGCGTTCTCCACATATATATGTTGTTGTGTGGTCCACTGTTATTATTTCGTGGTTACGCCGCGAACGTTAGAAGAGGTCGCCCCTTGCCGACAAGTTTGTGAACATAAAGAACAAAAAGTGCATTGTGAGCGTTTTGTTCATTATGCTCACGCACTGGGTTTATAAATAGGGCTTGTAAATAGAATTTATAATGTGTCCATCCACTCCCGGCCCCGCTCAAGTAGGCGATAGCGGCGCTCGGGACGCCCCACATCGCCATAACCTAGCTCAGCAGCCACGCTCTGCTCGGCGACCAGAAATTCCAGATAGCGGCGGGCAGTCGAGCGGCTTGCGCCCATGGCTTTAGACACCTGCATCGCCGTTAGCGGCAGCGACGAGATCGTCAATGCGTCGATCACGCTGCGCAGCGTTAATCGATCAATCCCCTTGGGCAAACTGCCCACCGGCGTGCGGGGGCTGGCGTCAGGCATCAAGCGTGCCAATACTTGATCCAGCTCATCCTGGTTCATTTCATTTTGATTGGCCAGCGCTTCGCGCTCACGCTGAAAACGCATGAGCGTCTGGTGCATTCGAGAGGCTTCGATGGGCTTGATCAGGTAGTCAAAAACACCACAGCGCAGCGCTTCACCGATGGTGTCGACCTCGCGTGCAGCGGTCACCATCACGATATCCACATGCACATAGTCGCGCCGAATGGCCCATAGAAGCTCTAGCCCCTCTACATCCGGCAGATAGGCATCCAACAAGATCAAATGGATATGGTCAGCATGCTCGGCCATCAGGGCTTTGGCTTCGCTGCCATTGCGCGCCATACCCACTACGTGAAAGGCATCACTTTGCTCAATGAAGGTCTTGTGGATGTCGGCGATGCGAAAATCGTCTTCGACAACCAGAATGCCGTATTGGGTTGCAGGCATGCTCACTCCTTTTACGGGCGTCATTATTATGCTTAGGGCGCATCAGGTTCAGCGCACAGTGAGCGGTCCAGCACTGCAATAAAGCAGGCGCCGCCCAGCTCGCTCTCTTCAAGCGTTACGGCACCACCATGCTGTCGGCAAAGCCTTGCCACCAGCGCCAAGCCGATGCCGCAATGCTTGCCCGCTTTAGTAGAAAAGCCTTCCTGGAACACCGACTCGGCATGCTCGGGGAGTACGCCTGGACCATTATCCTCTACTTCAATCAGCAACTGCTCACCCAAATCAGTGAAAAACAGTCGTACGCTGGGCGCGCTGCTATTAGGGCCGTTAAGCGCGGCGTAACAGGCATTATCCAGCAGGTTACCGACCACACTCATCATGACTTCCTGCCCGGTCGGGGTCAGCGGGCAGGAGAGCGAGCTCTGCTCGTCGATCTCAAGCGTCACGCCCAGTTCACGTGCCCGGGTAAGTTTACCCAACAGTGTACCGCTGAGCACCGTATCGGCGACATTGCGCATCAAGAAACTCATCTGTGCCTGCGCCCGCTCGGTTTCCTGATGAATGAGCGCCAGCGCCTCGTCAATGCGCTCAAGCTGAAGGAGCCCGGAAATGGTATAGAGCTTATTGGAGAACTCATGGGCTTGGGCACGCAACATATCCACATCCCGGCTTGCCTGGGTGAGCGCCTGGGAAAGGTCGATGATTTCCCGACGGCTTCGAAACGTGGCCACCGCGCCTTCGATTTCTCCCTCATGCAGAATGGGCACCCGGTTAACCACCGCCGGGTGGTCACCCAGCCACATCTGCTGATCAAACTCCTGCTCGCCGTGCTTGAGCACTTCCAATAGGCGGGTGTTGGGCACCACATCCTGAATCGGCTGGCCCAGCATGACATGCTCATCGGGCAGATTGAGAAAACGTCTGGCCTGTTGATTCACAAGAGTAATATAGCCATCGCGATTAACCGCCAGGATACCCTCGTGAATGGACTGCAAGATGGCTTCTTTTTCCATTGCCAGCCGGGCGATTTCATAAGGCTCCAGGCCTAGAATCACCTTCTTAAGGTGCTGGGATAACCAATACGCACCGGCAAAGCCCAAAGCAATCATCAGCGCGACGAGCGCCCAGCCGAAGCTGGTGTAACGCGCAACATCCATCTCTACCCGGTCCATCATAAAGCCGACGGAAACGAGTCCGATAATATTGCCCTCTTCATCCCAAATCGGGGTTTTACCGCGCATAGCGGTCCCCAATGTGCCGGTCGCCTCGGACACGTAGGACTGACCATAAATAAGCGCCTGGTCGTTATCCCCGCCCACCATCGCCTCGCCAAGTCGCTCTGTGACAGGGTGTGAATAGCGAATCGACTGCGCATTGCCGACCACCACATAGCGCGCGCCAGTTTCTATACGCACTCGCTCTGCAAGTGGCTGAATGATCAGCGCCGGGTCAGGCGTGGCAAACGCATTTACAATCTGCGGCATGCCCGCCACCGTTTTTGCAACCGCCAATGCCCGCTCGCCCATCTGGTGGCTGATAATCTCTGCTTTGCGGTGATTGAGATATGTACCTTGAGCCAGTAGCATGCCGGCCAGCAGTAACCCCACCAACAGCATTACCTGCAAACGAAAGCTACGTTTATACCAGCGACGTTTCGCACGAGTACGGCGCCAGCGCTGTAATTCAGCTAAGGTACGGGGGCGGGTATCAGTCATGGCGGAACTCAAAATGCGCGACAACGTCATTATGACATGCGCAGCAAGGGGGCGTTAATCGCCATCTTTTATGTCATTCAGGGAGGCGTTGGGTGTTCAGCATATTTAAACGCGTTATTTCGTCGAACGGCTGTCTGTTTATCAGCACTACTTATTTAAGTCTTATGCTTGCCAGTCCGGCGGCCGCTAATCCTTTTTATGCGCCCCCGCCACCCACCGACGACGCACCGATTTTTAGCGGCGACGCTGAACTTGGCTTTACCCACCTTTCCGGTAACACCAATAGTCAGACGCTGATTGGCAAGTCCCGCTTGACCTGGCTGACCGGCGATTTTATACATTCGCTGCGCGGCGAGGTGCGTAACGTGAGCAAGGATGGCGAAACCAGCGCCGAGCAGTATCTGGTAGCTGGCCGCGAGCGCTATGATTTCAACGGCCCACACTACGTGTTCGGCTTTGCCCGCTGGGAGAAAGATCGCTTTGCGGGTTACGACCAGCAGCTTTCCGTGATCGGCGGTTATGGCCGCCAGCTGTTAGAAGGCTCGCGCCATTCTCTTTCGCTTGAGGCAGGCCCAGGCTACCGGAATGACCGCTTGCGCGACGCTGATAACGAACAGCTTGCGGTTGCCTATACCGCCTTGGCCTATCACTGGGGCTTTTCGGATTACGCTGATATCGAGCAGGAAATGTCGGTGGAGTACACCCAGCAAAACATCACGGGCAGATCACTGACAGCGCTCACCGCCAGGCTCAACTCGCGTATGTCGCTACGCTTGTCCCATGAAATTAAACACAATTCTCAGCCGCCGGACGACGCCAGCGAACGCACCGATAACACCACCAGCGCCTCGCTACTTTATCACTGGTAGTCAAAGCAACACTTATGTTGGCTGGCCAGCCAATATTAACACCGGCTTTGTTTTTTTCATCGCTCCAGTATGGTGCATTGCCTTGTTTTAAGCTCCCATATTTAAGCATCCAATCCAATCACGTTCGACTTTGGTCTAGTCGCACGATATACTAGCGCCAGTTTCCTGTCCTCGCGCCATTCAATGAATGGCGCTTTTTTTTTGCTGCGCTTTCCGCATTTGCGCTGTTTCCTCATGTTCCACCAAGGTGTTCTTATTGATGAACCAACCAATCTCCGATGCTGAAAGCTATAAGCATTCTTCGCTTGGCGACCCCATCGTACTCACGTTAAGCATTGGCTTTATCGTGCTTTTTCTAGCGCTTTCCTTTTACGATCTGGACCTTGTCGCTGACTCGATCAGCCAGGGTTTTGCCTGGAGCGCGCTGACCTTCGGTACCTACTTCCAGTTTCTGATGCTGTTGACGTTCTTCATCGCCATCGGGCTTGCGCTGACGCCAGCCGGCAACGCCAAGATCGGCAACCTGGATGCACCGGAACTGAGCACCTTTAAGTGGCTTTCGATCATCTTGTGTACGCTGCTGGGCGGTGGTGGTGTCTTTTTCGCCGCCGGTGAGCCGATCTATCACTTCGTGAACGTGCCGCCCACCTTCGATACCGACCCGGGTGTGGCCGCCGCAGTGCCTGGCGCGCTCGCGCAGTCGTTTACCCACTGGGGATTCGTCGGCTGGGCAATTCTGGGGTCGCTCACCGCAATCGTGCTGGCCCACGCCCACTACGTGAAAGGCCAGCCGCTGCAACCACGCACCCTGCTCTACCCGTTATTCGGTGAGCGCGTAATGCGTGGCCCGCTGGGTGGCGTCGTGGATACCTGCTGCGTATTGGCAGTGGTAGCGGGCACCGTCGGTCCGGTCGGCTTTCTGGCGACCCAGGTCAGCCATGGCCTTGAGGTGCTGTTCGGGCTGCCTAACACCTTCGTTACCCGGCTTTTGGTTCTGGCGACCCTGGGTATGGTGTACGTGCTTTCAGCGGTCAGCGGTGTACACAAGGGCATGCAGCTCTTGAGCCGCTTCAATGTCATGCTGGCGCTGGGCATCGGCGCGGTCATCTTCTTGTTCGGGCCGACGCTGTTTCTGTTCAACAGCTACTTTGCCAGCATGGGCACGTACCTGGACAACTTCTTCAAGATGGTCACCGCCACCGCGGAAACCTCGCCGGCGGATTGGATGCAGTGGTGGATCGTGTTCTTCTACGCTTGGTTCATCGCCTTTGCGCCCTTGATGGCGATCTTCGTAGCGCGCATCTCGCGCGGGCGTACCATTCGCGAGATGATTCTGGCCGTGGCGGTCATCGCCCCCATCGCCACCACGGTCTGGTTCACACTGCTGGGCGGCTCAGGCATCTACTACCAGTTGACCGGCGTGATCGAACTGACCGATGCGCTGACGAACTTTCAGTTCGATATCGCCACGCTCACCTTGGCCCAGGCGCTGCCTGGCGGTACCTGGATGGCGCTGGCAATCCTGCTGCTGACGACCATCTTCGTGGCCACCACCGGCGACTCCATGAGTTACTCCATTGCCATGGTCGGTGCGGGCCACGATGAGCCCAGCCCGTTTCTACGCGCCTTCTGGGGCGTGACCATGACGATCATGGCCGCGGTGCTGCTGGCCATGCGTGAAGGCCAGATCGCCGCACTCCAGCAATTCATCGTGATTACCGCCGTGCCGGTATCTTTGATTCTGCTGCCCTCCCTTTGGGATGGCCCGAAAGCGGCGTTCGCCATGGCCCGGGAGCAGGGCATTATTGACAGCTAGCGACTCTGGTAAATCTTTCTCATCTGAATGTGATGTGCATGGCCTTATTGTATGAGGCCATGCATTCCCACATTGAATACAAACAATGCTAATTTTAACTAGCATTTTACAGAGTTAAGCTACGCCGCTCCCCTAGTTATAAGTAACTTATGAAATTTAATTTCATGTAAATGGTGCTTTTGTAATTAGCTGACAAGCAATTCTCACTCTGACTATGAGAAAATGGAATGCATACGCAACTTAATTTCTTTTGTCTGCTGCCCCGTGTGTGTGAACAATAGCCAGTCTATTTTCCGCTCTCTTTTCCGCTTAGTCACTCTTCACTCATAAAGCGAAGACTTGATCGAGCTATGGGCGCATCTGAATTATTAAAAATAATTTTATTAGCAGGAGTTAATATGAAACCTTACCTGTCCAAGGTCTGCTGTGGCTTAAGTGCTGGTCTTTTACTAGCGGGATGTAGTAGCGACAGTAAGCCTAATATCGCTATTGGGCCTCCTGCCAGTACAACGCAAAGCGTTTCCCAACTGCTGTTTGATGCCTACGGTATAGGCAAGGACAAATACAGCACGTATCAAGAGGGCTTTGGCGCTGCACTTGATGGCGTACAAGATGGCAACATTGATATTTCGATCGGCATTCTTGGTTTGCCTTCAGGTAGTATTGAAAACCTGCAGGCTTCAAGCGGTGACGCTCGACTATTGGGTCTAAGTGACGAGGCGATCGACTACATAGAAGCCAATAGTGCCTATAAGCGTTTCACGATTCCCGCAGGTAGCTACGACTTTCAGGACCAGGATGTAGAAACCATCACGGCCTACGCTGTCTTGGTCGGCAATACCCAGACGATTGATGAAGAACTCGGCTATGAGCTGGCGCGTTTGATGCATGAACACGCTGAAGAGAATACACACGCTCAGTCAGCCTTCATGACCCTGGAAAATGCCTTGAACGGCTCTGAAGGCCTGCCGATTCATCCTGGTGCCAAGCGCTACTATGAGGAGCAAGGGCTGACGGTCGATAACCCCGTGGCAGAGCTTGGTGATATCGAACCGAAAAGTGAATTCGTTCTGGGCACCGGTAGCCAAGGCGGTACTTATTACCCACTGGGTGGCGAAATGGCGACTATCTGGAATCGTTACCTGGATGGCCAGAATTTTACCAATATCGAAACCGGTGCCTCCATCGAGAACCTGGTCAGCATCCGCGATAACAATATGGACCTGGGGATGACGGTTCACGCCCCGGCGCAAGACGCCGTTGCAGGCCGTGGTGAGTTCGACGGTGGTGCTATCGATAACGTCGCATTCATCGGGCATATCTACCCGGAAGTCATCCAGATTGTCACTCGTGACCGCTCCGAGATCGAAAGTCTGGGCGACCTGGCCAATTAATTTGTGATCCCTTCCCGCCGCTGGGTAAACCAGCGGCGTCATCCGCATGAGGCTTAATCGTGGATAAAAAAAAACTCCTGACGAAGCATCTCTATTAGAGAAATATGATCGTGAGTCTCAGATACGCTCGCCGCTGCAATTAGGCAAATGGGCATGGCTCATTACGTTAATGGGCGTATCACTCACTTGCTTCCACCTTTACACAGCTTATTTCGGTACGCTTCCTTCACAGCAGCAAGGTGCTGTTCACCTTGGCATGGCTCTTGGGATGATCTTCATCCTCTTTCCTGCCACACGTGGCGCCAGACCTCGCCGCGGCGTTCCCTGGTACGATATCGTACTGGCTTTTGCAGCAACCTTTGCAGCCTATTATAAAATCATTTTTTACGAAGAGGTGTTGCGCGCCCGTATTACCGGCTACTCAACATTTGATCTCACCATAGCCGTTCTGGGTGTACTGTTTGTTCTTGAAGCGACCCGCCGTACAGTCGGCATGCCTATTGTTATCATGGCAGCGATAGCGATTTTGTATGCGCTATTTGGCAACCTGATTCCGAGCCCTTTACTCTCCCATCCGGGTTTTGCACTTGAGCAGATCTCGCCGTATTTATGGTTTAGAGAAAGCGGTGTGTTTGGCACTCCTCTGCAAATATCGGCGCGCTTTATCTTCCTGTTCTTATTCTTCGGCGTTGTGTTAATGCATACCGGCGTAGGTCGGTTTTTTAATGATTTGGCTTTTGCCGCCACCGGCCGTTTTACCGGCGGAGCAGGTAAAGCAGCCGTCATGGCTAGCTCACTACAAGGCATGATTTCCGGCAGCTCGATTGGTAATACCGTAGCTTCTGGCTCGTTCACTATTCCCATGATGAAGAATGCACGTTTCAAGCCTGAAGTAGCAGGCGCCATTGAAGCCTCTGCCTCCACTGGTGGACAGATCATGCCGCCGCTAATGGGGGCTGCCGCCTTCATTATGGTGGAATACGTGGGTGTCTCTTACCGGGAGATCATGTTCGCCGCGCTAATCCCTGCCATCCTCTATTTCACCGGTATTTTTATTGGCGTTCACTTTGAAGCCAAGCGTCACCGTATCCTGGGGCTTCCCAAAGACCAGCTGCCCAGCAAGCGTAAACTGCTGCTGGAAAAAGGCTATATGCTGCTGCCGCTGCTCGTTATTGTAACCACGATCAGCATTGGGTTTACGGCTCAGCGAGCGGCGTTACTGGGCATCGCTTGCGCCTTTGCGGTGAGCTTTATACGTAAAGATACTCGGCCTTCATTGAAAGGTATTTTAAATATCTTCGAACAAGGGGCTCGCGTGGCTTTACCGGTCATTGCCGCCGTAGCTTGTGCGGGCATAATTGCAGGCGTAGTGGGCATGACTGGCATGGGTGCGAAATTCGCAGCCGGTATTATCAGTTTAGCTGATGGCGTATTGATACTCGCCCTACTGTTCACCATGATCGCCTGTATCGTTCTGGGCATGGGGCTACCCACCACGGCCAACTATGTGGTTACCGCTACTATTGCGGCACCAGCACTCATCAACGAGTTTGGCCTTCCACCCATGGCGGTGCACCTGTTCGTGTTTTATTTCGGCATCATCGCTGATATCACCCCGCCAGTGTGTTTGGCTGCCTTTGCTGGCGCAGGTATCGCTCAAGCTAACCCGATGAAAACCGGCTTTACTGCCGTTAAACTAGCCATTGGGGCCTTTATTATCCCCTACGCGTTTATCTATAACCCAATGCTGGTATTGGTAGACCCTACACCGCTTGGGTTGATCAGTGCGTTGGCCTTCTCACTATTAGGCATCATGGGAGTCAGCAGCGCATTACTGGGTTACTTTATTCGCGACTCCCGCGTATGGGAGCGTCTAGTACTCTTGGCCGCCGGGCTTGCCATGGTGGTGCCTGAGCTAATGACCAGCGGCTTGGGTTTGATTGCCATGGCAGCCATTGGTTGGTGGCAATCACGTCGTAAGGATATTTTCCAGGATGCTCAGCCACTCGCTTCATGAGTTATGATCACCTCTACATCACCCCGGCGTTTGACCACCGGGGTGATTCACAGGTTATCAGGAGCATCCCCTTTGGCCTCACGCAACCTTCCTTCAACCGCCGCTATGCAGTGCTTTGAGGCGGCGGCGCGCCATATGAGCTTTACTCGGGCGGCCGATGAGCTAAGTCTGACCCAAAGTGCCGTCAGCAAACAGGTCGCCCACCTTGAGTCAACGCTGCAACATAAGCTATTTCGCCGCGTAAGACGCACGCTTGTGCTCACGCCAGAGGGCGCCATCTTTTTAAGCGACGTGCGCAAGGTACTCGCCCAGATTGAGATGTCGACCCACACCATCATGACCTATAGCGGCAACAGTGAAGTACTTAAAGTGGCCACCCTGCCAAGCTTTGGCAGCCGCTGGCTAGCGGACAAGCTGCCCCCCTTTTTAGCCGCAAACCCGGGTATTAGCCTGGAATTTCATGACCGGGTGGAAGACTTTGATCTTGAGCAACAGGATATTGATATTGCGTTGTTTTACGGTCACGGTAGTTGGCCTAACCTTGCCTGCCATAAGCTGGTGAATGAGGAGATGGTCGCGGTTGCCGCCCCATCGCTTCTGGCTCGGCACCCCATCCATACTGCGAGCGACTTGGCCCAGTTGCCACTACTTCACCTGTCTACCCGCCCGGATGCCTGGCACCACTGGTTTGCAGGTCAAAAGATCACCACTGATCGCAGCTACCACGGCACCCGCTTTGAAACCTTTCCCATGCTGGTACGCACCGCCATGGCTGGCGGCGGCGTTGCCTTAGTGCCTCACTTTACCGTGGATGAAGAGTTGGCCGCCGAGCGCCTTGTGCTCGCCTGGCCGCATCGGTTGTACAGCGAAAGTGCGTATTATCTTGTCTACCCTGAGCATTTGGGTGAGCTGGGTAAAGTACGCCGGTTTGTGGCGCATATAACGGCGAGTGCCGAATGCTGCGTATCAACCACTCAGGCCACCGATTAGGCAGCCTGAGCATCACCGCAGACTGAAAAGCGGATTACATCGCTAATGACGCCAGCACGCGCTGTTTGGAAGCCTGTTCCCTTTCGGCATAAAGCGCCAACTCGTCAGTCACCGGGGCGCCAAGTGCTTCTTTAAACGCTTCACGGTTGGCATTGCCCGTATAGGCTGCGTTTTCGCCACCGCCCAGGTTTGACTGAAAAATGCCCGCCGCACTGACCGGCAAGAAGTCTTCATAGGTAATCGGCTGGGCCTCCACCAGGCCTTTGGTAATTAGGGCGTCTATATCGGTACGGGCATTACCTGTAGCAGCTTTTCCGGCTTCTGTGAGGTGATAGTGGAAGTAGGCCAGACCTTCGCGGCGCATTGCCTCATCGCTGTCCGGCATGGTGGCAAAGACCTTATCCATAACGGCCTGGTGAGCGTTGTTATCCAGCCCGGCGGTTTGCTTGCGGCCTTCGTTAAGCAGCTGGTCATAAAGCGCGCGCCCTTTCGGCGTTAATGCCATACCGCGCTGCTCAATTTCGCCAAAGCGGGCGGTATGCGTGCCCTGGGTATCGCCTGCAAAGCGGATCGACTCCTCTAACGCTTTAAAGCTTGTCTGGCGCAGCAAAATGGGCGCTTCACGGCGCGGCGGGCCTTCGATGACCACCTTCGGGTTCATGCCGACGCTGGGCATACGGCGCTGAACTTCGTCGATATCCAACGTGCGCGGCGTTAAATGGTTGATATGCGGCCCACGAAAACACACTACATCGGCGATCAGGCGGTGCTCATTACTCAGCGCTTGATAAGTCTCCAGATCGACCGTGGCATCCTGGTGCCAACGAAACGTTTCCAAGGCCTCTGTAACAAACTGATCTGCTTCCTCAGCGGTTAACCCGCCTTGTGACTCAAAGCGTTCAATCAGCTCACGCACTTTGGGCGTAAAAATATCCCGTTGGGCGAGGATTTCCTCAGCACGCTGGCGCAGCAGCGCACTATCGATAAGTTCCAGGCGCAGCAGCGAGGTAAAAATACGAAACGGGTTACAGGCCAGCGCGTCGTCCTCAATAGGGCGAAACGCGGTGGAGTGAACCGGCACCCCAGCTTCAGAAAGATCGTAATAGCCCACCGGATACATGCCCATCACGGCGAACAGGCGGCGCAGCATGGATAGCTCTTCGGCTGAACCCACGCGAATCGCTCCGTGGCGTTCTACGCTCAGGCGCGCAAGCTCGCCCTGAGCCTCCAGGCGACGGCGTAACTCTGGCTGCTGGCGAAGCGTCTCCTGATTCACCTGCTCAACCAACTTTAGCAACGTGCCGTATTGGGGGACTTCCGTTTGGTACATCGCCGACATGGCGCTGGAGAAACGGTCTCGAATAGCATTGGTGGCTAAAAACACGGACTGGGTCATTTCACAGCTCTCTATGCATGTTGTTACGGTGAAAAGGAATACTCGATTTCAGCTGCACTAATAGTGCTTGAAGGGGGTGTTGTAAGCTTATATGCGAAAAACGCTTCACCTGGCTGCGGCACGAATACCCCGTGGCCAGTAGCCTGTCGGCGTTTTCCTCTGCCTCGACCTGGGGTTGCCAGGATTGGGCATAAATCGTTTTGGACGTTTCGGCATTGCGCGTTTCATGGCCGTAGGTGCCGGACATTCCACAGCAGCCGGTATTGACCAGCTCCAATGGCAGGCCAAATGCGGCAAATACCTGCTGCCACGCCTTCGGGCTTCCGGGGGCGTTGGTTTTTTCGGTGCAGTGCGAAAGCAGCTTAAAGCCGGGGGCATTGGGCGTTAGCTGTCGGGGTGCCAGGGTGGGCAGCCGAATAGCCAGCCACTCCTGCAGCATCAATACCTCGGGCACGGCGTCGGGTCCCAGCGCTTTTACGTACTCCTGGCGGTAGGTCAGGGTCATCGCCGGGTCGATCCCCACCATGGGCACCTCAAACTCGCTTAAGGCGCGCAAGCGTTTCGCCTGCTTTTCGGCCGTACGCTCAAACGCACCCAAAAAGCCCTGGACGTGTAGTGGCTTGCCGTTGGCGCTATAGGGCATCACCAACACGCGCAGGTTGAGCCGTGAGAGTAGTTCGACCACGTCCATGACCAGTTTGGCTTCAAAGTGCGTGGTGAACGCATCCTGAACCACAATCACACTATTGGCGCGCTGCTGGTCGGTGAGCAGAGCAAGCGAGGTGGGCGTGGCTTCCGCCACGCCCCAGGCACGCAGCTGCTTTTTCACGCTGGCGCGGGAGAGCAATGGCGAGTCGCTCATGCCCACGCTACGGCGCATCAGCGTTTCCACCCAGCGCTGGCCCATCACGGCGTTATACAGTGGCGCTGCCTTGGCAAGCGTGGGCAGTATGAACTCTGTGCTGCCTATCACGTAGTCGCGCAGGGGGCGTAAATAGCGCCCGTGATAGACCTCTAAAAACTGCGAACGGAACTGCGGCACGTTGACCTTGATGGGGCACTGGCCCGCACAGGATTTACATGCCAGACAGCCGGCCATGGCGTCGTAGACCTGATGAGAGTAGTCGTGATGCTGCTGGCGGCTGAACGTATTCGCCAGGCGTTTCGGGAAGTGTTTAACAAAGCCCCATTGGCCTTCCGCCTTTTTCTTGCGCGACTCCTCGACCACGTCGATGCCCGCCTGGGACTGCAGGCGCAGCCATTCACGCATCAGGCTGGCGCGCCCCTTGGGCGAGTGAATACGGTTTCGGGTCGCCTTCCACGACGGGCACATGGGGTCGTCCACGTCGTAGTTGTAGCAGGCGCCGTTGCCGTTGCAGTACACCGCTGCGTCATAGGCCTGCCAGGCGCGCTCATCAATGGTGCGGTCCAGCTGGCCGCGCATCGGCACGGCGTCGATGCTTAGCAGGTTCGGGTCGCTGTCTTTGGCGATCAGCGCGCCGTTCTCTGCCGGTGAAGCGATCTTGCCAGGGTTAAGCTGGTTAAACGGGTCAAACGCGGCCTTGACCCGCTGCAGGCTGGGGTAAAGCTCGCCAAAAAATTTGGGCGCATACTCGGAGCGTACCCCTTTACCGTGCTCACCCCACAGCAGCCCGCCGTATTTTTGGGTCAGGGCGGCGACTTCATCGGAGATGTCCCGAATCAGAGCTTCCTGGGCCGGGTCTTTCATGTCCAGCGCGGGGCGCACATGCAGTACGCCCACATCGACATGCCCAAACATGCCGTAAGCGAGCCCGCGTGCGTCCAGCGCGGCGCGGAACTCGCTAATAAAGTCGGCCAGATGTTCTGGCGGTACCGCGGTGTCTTCAACAAACGGCAGTGGGCGCTTCTCACCCTGCACATTGCCTAAAAGACCCACCGAGCGTTTGCGCATGCCGTAAACCGCGCTGATCTGCTCACGGCCTTCGGCCAGGGTATAGCCTAATCGCGTGACCGTGGCATCCCGGTTCAGGTGACGCGTAAAGGCCTCTACCTGCTCGGCCAGTGCCGCAGGGTCGTCGTCGCTAAACTCGACCAGGTTGATACCTCGAATCGGTGTGTCGCTCTCGGGGAAGAACTCGGCCACGCTGTCCCACACAAAATCGGCCATGGCAAGCGTGAGCACCGTATCGTCGATGGTTTCGATTGACACAGGCCTGGCGCTGGCCATCAGCGTTTTGGCATCGCGCAGCGCATCCATAAAGCGGGTATAGCGCACGTTAACCAGGGTGGTGTGTTGGGGAATGGGCAGTACGTTCAACACGGCTTCGTTCAGAAACCCCAGCGAGCCTTCCGAGCCACACAGCAGGCTGTTGAGATCAAGCGCATGCTGGTCGTTGCGCAGGTGAGCCAGGTCGTAACC
>NZ_JABUYX010000024.1:0-47322 GCF_014898005.1 Halomonas citrativorans | reverse complement strand
CAGAGCAGCGGCATTGAGCAGGTCAACCTGGCCGTGACCCAGATGGACCAGATGACCCAACAAAACGCCGGGCTGGTGCAAGAGAGCAATCACGCGACCCAGATGCTTGCGCAGCTTAGTACCCAACTGCGCGAGCGTGTGTCTCACTTCCGAGTGGATCACCAGTCGCCCCTAACCCCCCTACCATCACGCTCATCAACGTCACGCGTTACACACGACGATAGCGATTTTTAAACCAGGCTAGCAGCAGAAAAACGCCCCCTTGGCTTTTTTGGCCACGGGGGCGTTTTTGATTGTATGCCCCACCTTTTCAGCGCGCTTATAGCGAATTTTCAACGCCCTTCTAACGAGTTTTATGTAGTTCGCCTTAAGTAACAGAGCGTTAGGCCGATATAGGTATAGGATGTATTCGTTACTTACTTAGCTGTGATAGGAAAATAATAATGCAAATAACAACAACACAAAAACTCTGGGGAACGCTGGGCATCATCTGGATCACCATGCTGCTGCTGGTGGGCTGGCTTGCTTGGGAGAATCGCCAAACGATCGAAAGCGAACGCCGCGACAGCATTCAATACATCGTCGAAAGCGTGCATAACCAGATTGAAGTGTTACAAGAAAGGGTCGCCGCTGGCGAACTGAGCCTTGAAGAAGCGCAACAACGCGCTATCGATAATATGTCCAGTGTGAGCTTTGGCGCTGATGAATATATTTTCTCTTTCAATGACGATTTAATTGTCATCTCCCACCCTAGCCGAACACCTGGCGATGATATGAGCCGCTATGAAGATGCCGGCGGCATGCTGCTGTATCCCGAACTGCTTCGCACAGCGCAAGCGGGAGGCGGCCACGTTGGCTACCATGCTCGCCGTGCCAATGGCGACGAGCAGCTACCTAAAATCAGCTATGTGGCCTACCTGCCTGAGTGGGAGTGGTCACTGGCAACCGGCGTTTATGTGGATGATATTAACGAAGCATTCATTGCCAACTTGCTGCATTCCATCATCATGCTGTTAATCATCGGCTTGCCGGCCACTCTGCTGATGGGCTGGGTCATTCGTGATGTTTCTCGCCGCCTGGGCGGAGACCCGCGTTATGCGGCAACGGTGGTGCGTTATATTGCGGATGGCGACCTTACCCGTAGTACCCAGCTTTCCAGCCGTGACCAAGCAAGCCTGCTTTATGATATTAATCGTATGCGGCAGACGTTAGCCGGAACGATTGGCGATATTCATCACGGTGCCGACCAGGTCAACAGTGGCGTTGAGCAAATTGTGGGCGTTAACGAAGAGCTTTCAACCCGCACCGAACAGCAGGCTGCCTCCCTTGCCGAAACAGCCTCCAGCATGGAAGAGCTCACCGCCACTGTGAAACAGAATGCTGACCATGCCGAGCATGCCCGCCAATTGGCCACGAACACGGCAAATAATGCGCAGCGCGGCAGCGACGCAATGACCACGGTGGTCAGTACCATGGCCACGATTAATGAAAGCTCGGCGGAAATGAGCAGTATCGTGAACACCATTGATGCCATCGCGTTTCAGACCAATATCTTGGCACTGAATGCCTCGGTGGAAGCAGCACGCGCAGGCGAACAGGGCCGTGGCTTTGCAGTGGTCGCCAATGAGGTACGCCAGCTTGCCAGCCGTTCAGCATCGGCCGCTCAGGAAATCAAAAAGCTGATTGAAAACTCCGGCGCTAAAGTCGCCGAAGGCAGCCAGCAAGTCCGCAATACCGGTGACATTATCAATAGCGTGGTCACCGACATCCAACAGCTCAGCACGCTGGTACAGGAGATATCCGCCGCCACCAGTGAACAGAGCAGCGGCATTGAGCAGGTCAACCTGGCCGTGACCCAGATGGACCAGATGACCCAACAAAACGCCGGGCTGGTGCAAGAGAGTACTCATACCACCCAAATGTTAGCGCAGCTTAGTACTCAACTGCGTCAGAAAGTTGCTCACTTCCGTGTAGATCAAAACGGCGAAGAAGCGCAAGCAGCCCTCCCGCAATACCACTAACAAGCACACAAGCCCCATTCGCTGGCTAAAGCTCCCACAATGCTCATCAAGCCTCAAGGCCAAGCAAACATTGTGGGAGCCCAGCTCATCAAGCTTCCAGGGGGTGGGCGAGCATTAGCCTGCCCCACAATTTATTTAAGCAGTATTTGAAGCAGCGCCAGCTAAACGCACTGTTATGATGTATTTCAGCAAGATTATAAAAACGTGAGCCTTGTCAAAACGTTTAAGCCGACTTTAAACGCTTGGAAAAACCTACACTACAACTATACTTAAATTGTACTCGCTAGCAATTCCCCCCTCCCCTGAGGCTAGCGAGCTACTTCGAGCCAAGCTCTTTTGCCCGCCCACCCCGGCGGGCTTTTTTACTCAATATGAATGACGACTTCGACGCGTCGATTGCGTGACCGACCTTCTGGCGTGCTGTTATCTTCAAGTGGCTGAGTAGCGGCGAGCCCAACCGCTCTTAGGCGCTCAGGCGCGACGCCTTCCGCTTCTAGTGCTTCGACAATAGCAATGGCCCGTGCACTGGAGAGTGCCCAGTTTGAAGAAAACTCCTCGGTGCTAATACTCTGGCTGTCTGAGTGGCCCTCTACCCATACCTCCCCTTCGTATCGCTGAATGGTTTCCAGCAGGCTGCCGACCAGTGAGCTTCCTCCACTGGTGAGCTGTGCCTCAGCGGAAGGGAACAGCAGTTGATCCTGAACGCGTAAACTAATCCCCTCCGCCACCCGGGAAACCTCAACACCTTCCAGGTCGGGCAAATAGGGGGAGACATCAACACGCTCGACCAGGGAGGCCTGAAGTACCTGGGCACTATTGATCGCATCCATGGATACTTCCTGAACATTCACCGGGGGGTGGTCTGTCAGTAGCACCATATAATCGGCCAAGGGCGTCGCTAATGCCTCATCATCCGTGCGCATTAACAGCGTAGGCAGCTCCACAGGAGGCATCCACGCTAACGGTTCAGCAACCTCTTCTGGCGGTATAACCTCCACAGGGGCAAGTGCCAGCAGTGGCGGCGGCGCTTCGGGTGTAGCCTCAGGTTCAGCAATACGACTGGGCAACCCGGCAACGCCAAGTGCCGCGCTCAGCGCGTAAGGGTCCAGCCCTCGCCGCCACGCTTCAATAGTGCGCTGTTGCCGTGCATCTTCTATTGGCTCTGGAAGCGGTATGTTAAGTGTAAGATCTGACGTTTGAGCCGCCTCTTCTGAGGATGCTTGAAACAGTTCAGGTGCCTTGGCACCCGCTGCCGCCACAATAATGACAAATAGCGCCACCAGCAGCGTCATAATATCGATGTAGCTAATCATCCATCCGCTACCACTTTCATCGGCAGGATAGGCGGACATTAGCGTATCATGGCGCGAGCCGCCGCGATGGTCTTCAAGCATGCGTGTTATCGCTCATTCAAGTTTTCAATCCCGTGGCCGATGGTTACCAAGCATGGTAAAACTAGACAAGTCTATCAAAGACCCTATGACACGATAAGGAACCTCTGGTGCAGAGCTGCTTAAGCCATTTACTAACGCCCCCATTATTCCGTATTGCCTGTGCAGGGTTTGCAAGCTTACTGCTAAGCGGCTGCTTCTATGCCAACACCTCGCAGGCCCCCATCGCCACCACCTATCCCTATACTGAGCAGCAACGTATGCAGGCCGCTCACCACTGGGAAGTACTGGCGCGCTATGAAACCAACCGCATTCTACAGCGTGAGCGCGTGCGTTTTCGGGATTTATATATCACCGAGCCTGACCACCAAAGCCTGAGTACGTATAGCGGCGGCGAATTTGAACGCGGTTTTCGCACGCTACTAACCAGCGAGCTCGTTTCGCGTGGCGCCAACCTCACTACGCTGCCAACGGCCAACACCGCCGATGTCCATATCGGCGTGGAAGTAGTTGAACACCGAGACCGGGGCTTTATTCGCCCGCCAGTCGGTACCTTTACAGCCCTAACAGCAGGCATTGCGGTCGCGACTATCCCCTATAACCACTGGGCAGAACCCGCGCTTGGATTAATACCCGCCGGGATTGCTGCCGACGCCGTTAGCGGTAGCTGGACCTCTACAGGCAATGAAGAGGTTATTATCACCATTCAGATAACCGACGATGAGCGTATTCTTTACTCCTCATCGAATATCTATTACATCAATGCAGGCGACCGCCGCCAATATGCGCCGCATCGCGTTCCGCAAGCACCGGCTGTCCCCTCTATCCCGGTAACAGGTACCTGGTAACGCCATGCATTTCATATCGTCGACATCACCGCATCCGCACACGTTTCTAGCGACTAGCCGCCTGTTATTGATGGGCCTTTTGCTGCTTTTCATAGCGGGCTGTGCCACGAACAGTGCTAACAGCAAGCCGCGCCCGCCAGAGCCCGACCTTTCTGAGCTGGCGCATAAAGCTGCTCAACAGATGGTGGCTGGCAACCCAGATATCACGCGCTACAACCCCATGATTGCCGCGACCTTTGTCAACATCGACAACCTCACGCAATCCTCCACGTTTGGGCGTATCAGCTCGGAAATCATGGCCTCGGCCCTTGCGCAGCAGGGCATGCAGGTGCGTGAAGTCAAAATGCGCCACAGCATGTTTATTGAGGAGAAAGTGGGCGAGTTGATCCTTTCTCGCGAGGTACAGAGCTTAAGCTCACAATATAATGCACGCTCTATTTTGATGGGCACCTATGCCCAAGGGCAGGATTACCTCTACGTAAGCACACGTGTCGTACGTTCAAGCGATGCCATGGTATTGGGCAGTGCAGATTTTCAAGTAAAGCTGGATAATAACATGCGTAGCTTGCTGGAAGGCCAAGGGGGCTGGTAAACGCGCCCATAGTGAACACTCACTATGGGCCACCTACTCAACTGCCCTGTATGTCTCACCGGCAATGTCGTTTTAATCGTTATTATCAGGCCCTGCAGTATGAAGATATGGAAAGATAAGTCAGGTTATTTCAAGAAAAAATCTCTACAGTGGGCCAACCAAACACGCCATGAGGATATCCAGCGTGTTTTAGTGATACGCCAATGTGCTTTTGGCGACTATATGGCGGCCCGTCCCTTCCTGGTTGAATTAAAAAGGACCTTTACTAACGCGCACGTGACGCTGGCAACCACCCGCAAATACCGCTATGCCGTGCCTGAAGACCTGGTCGATGACATTTTCATCCATGACACATCAACCGGCATTCAAGAACAGTACAAATCGCTTACAACGCTTGGTAAGTTCGATATTGTGTTTGACCTTGCGGATACTTCTCGCTCAAGGGCACTCACACTATTGAGCAGTGCGCATTTAAAAATGGGGTTTCCATATCGCCCCTGGTACAACCGCTGGCTGTATGACGTTACTCTGCCCCGCTCAAACTACCATTACGAAGCCGAGGTCTTACTCGACTTCTTAAGCGTATTCGGCAACCAGCCCTCGTACCCGCTCGATTTTGCGCTGCCCGTTCACTCCCCAAGCGAGAGTGCTCGCGCTATCTACTATTTCCCCTTTGCGTCTGGAACCAATAAATCTGTTC
This sequence comes from Halomonas citrativorans, assembly GCF_014898005.1. NCBI lineage: Bacteria > Pseudomonadati > Pseudomonadota > Gammaproteobacteria > Oceanospirillales > Halomonadaceae > Halomonas > Halomonas citrativorans. The sequence continues at coordinate 41,770 of NZ_JABUYX010000024.1, read as the reverse complement.
CACAGGACGTATGGAAGGCGCTTATGTTACGCACTGCCTCACAGTTTCCTGATTATCAGCATATTTTGCTGGAAGGGGCCAACGAGAGTGAAAAAGGGGATTTCCTGCTCGCCGAGGCCGCGCAGCACGCCAACATTACGATCCAGCACAAACTCCCCCTAGAGGAGCTTACGCACACCATGGCCCAAGCAGATTTACTTGTTTGCGGCGATACGGGCGTAAGAAACCTGGCACTGGCCACGCACACGCCCACCTTGGGCATTTTTTATTCGACGCTGCCTTACCGCTATTGGCCCAGGTACGAGCCACAACATACGTGTTTATTTAACCAGGATGGGCGCATCCCTGACGTTGATCAAATTCTCGAAGCGATGGCGTCGTTTATCCCTCGCCCTGAGTAATCAGGCATCATTTCACTTTTACGCGTCGCTAAAACCAAAAGGCCTACACGATTTAACGTGCAGGCCTTTTTTCAGATATGGCGTGAATTGGTGAGCCTTACGGGCTAACCAGGCACTTCACGCAACCCCTTATCACAACGTTACTTATAAACCGGGAAGCGGCCGCAAACTTCTGCCACTTTCTCTGCCACTTGAGCCTCAATGGCGCCGGTGTCTTCGCCTTTGGCCAGCACATCCAGGATGTCACAGATCCAGCCTGCAAGCTGACGGCACTCTTCTTCACCGAAACCACGTGTAGTCACCGCTGGCGTACCGATACGCAGGCCTGAGGTAACAAACGGGCTTTGCGGGTCGTTAGGCACGGCGTTTTTGTTAACAGTGATATGGGCACGGCCTAGTGCCGCATCAGCATCTTTACCGGTCACGCCCTGCTTGATTAATGAGAGCAGGAAGAGATGGTCTTCGGTACCGCCGGAAACGATATCAAAGCCTCGCTCCATAAACACACCGGCCATTACCTTAGCATTTTTAACGACCTGCTGCTGGTAGGCTTTAAACTCAGGCGACATGGCTTCTTTGAAGCAGACCGCTTTTGCCGCAATCGCGTGCATTAACGGGCCGCCCTGACCGCCGGGGAAGACGGCAGACTGCAGCTTTTTCTCAATGTCGGCATCATTTTCAGCCGACAGAATCACGCCACTACGCGGACCACGCAGCGTTTTGTGTGTCGTTGAAGTGACCACATGAGCATGAGGCAAGGGGCTTGGGTAAACGCCCGCGGCGACCAGACCCGCCACGTGTGCCATATCAACCAATAAGTAAGCGCCTACTTCGTCAGCGATTTCGCGGAATTTGGCCCAATCGACAATTTGTGAGTAGGCAGAGAAACCGGCAATGATCATTTTCGGCTTGTGTTCACGGGCCAATTCAGCTACTTGATCATAATCGATCAGGCCTTGCTCCTTTAGGCCGTACTGAACCGCATTGTACTGCTTGCCAGAGAAGCTAGGCTTGGCGCCGTGGGTCAAGTGACCGCCTGCGTCCAGGCTCATGCCTAAAATGGTGTCGCCCGGCTTAACCAGCGCTAAAAATACCGCGCTGTTGGCCTGGGAGCCGGAGTGCGGCTGCACGTTCACGTAGGTGGCGCCAAACAGCTCTTTTGCGTAGTCAATCGCGAGGTTTTCAGCGATATCGACAAACTCGCAGCCGCCATAGTAGCGCTTGCCCGGATAACCTTCAGCGTATTTGTTGGTCAGCTGGCTACCTTGCGCTTCCATTACGCGGGGGCTTGCGTAGTTTTCGGAAGCAATTAATTCAATGTGCGCTTCTTGACGGGCCACTTCTTTCTGCATGGCGTCAAACAGCGCATCATCAAATCCGGCAATTGTCATATCGCGGCTGAACATTGGCGGGAAACCTCGTAGATAAGGATCGTTCATGAAAGAAATCAGACTGCTATCATAACGCAGCCTGAGGTGACTTTCATCGCATCCGCGTCAGGTACTGCATGAATACCGTTCATCACGGGTTGCCCGATTTTGTGCGCTATAGACACCCCATAGCACAGCGAGCCAGAACGCATAGAACATGGCGCCACTGTTATGCGCAAAGAACGTTTGTGAGAGGCCAAAATCTATATAAGCAACGGACAATAACGTGCCCGCTACGGCCAACGCCCGAATTTCAAGGTTGGAATGCTGCAAACCGGAGGCAAACATGCGCAGTGGCACTAAATACAAACATAGTAATGCGGCCACCCCGAATACCCCACGCTTAGCAAACGCATCAATAAGGTCATTGTGTGCATGATCAAACGTAGAAGCAGCTAATGAAATATCACCTTCCTCGCTCAGTTTGTGCATAGCGGCCTGGTACCCGGCCTCCCCCCAGCCTAATAAAGGACGCTCTGCGATCAACTGCGCTGCCCCTTGCCACATTTCAAAACGAAGCCCAAGCGAGGTATCCCTTTCTTCTCCCGTGACATAACTGCTGATATCACTGACAGCCTCGTGTACTCGCTTCTGCAAACCGGCCTCAGGCAACATATAAAGCGTTGCAAGAAGCAGTGTTACAAAACCGGCCACGCTGAGTTTAACGCGCACAGAAAAACAGTGGCCATAGCTGCGGTACAGCACCAGGCCTATAATGGGCAAGCCGACCCACCCTCCTCGGCTACCCGAAAATAACGACCCCAACATGCCGCAAAGCGCGCCGGTTAATAAGAGCGCCATCCACGTATAACGAAAGCGCTGCACAGTAGCCCAGCCCAGGCCTGCCAGGCACAACACTCCCATTAGCATACTTAGATTGCCAAACTGTATGGGATGCAGAAACCCATCCGCCCGCCCAACGCCTTCAATGAATTTTTGCCAAGCAGCCAATGCCCCGGCGCCCATTGCACCGACTGCAATACCCGACCATAGCCACGACAAGCGCGGAGGTACACGTAGAATCAACAGCAATACGGGGACCGCCAATAAAAAACGCACCGGGCGGTCAAGCTCGCGCATACTCAGCTCAAGCAGAGAAAACATGCCCACGACAAGGCCATAACCACTCAATGCAGCTATCACCCATAGGTCTCGCCGCGCAAGCTTGTATGGTAGAGGCTTAACCAACAGTAGCCCGCTGAGCAACAATAGCATTGCAGGGCCAATTGAATAGCCCGAGGGCACAATTAGCGCCAAAGCACCCATTAAAAACACGATGCCACTTGCCACTTGGTACAGAGGCTTTGTAACGACCATTTAACGCTTCCAGCAGACAATAAACAGCGAAGATAGTAGCACAACTCTCCAAGAGGGCTCGGAGGCGCCCATATTGCCCAAGCCCCATCTAATGCCTCCTTGTTGGGTAACTCTCCGACAGAAGCTGGGCCAGTGTGCACATACGCGGCAAGGTTCCAGGAATGAAAAACGCCCTCACTGTTCAATGAGGGCGTTTCAGTCAGGTAGAAGCTACAACACCTGCTATGCGGCTAGAAATTCCGATGATAGCGGCTCAGCAACGCCGGTCACCGGCACTGCGTCAAGGTCGAGCATGTTTTGCGTGTTATTGACAGCAGCGACATCGACTTCCCCCTCGACCTCTTCGGCATAAAGCTCATCAAAGGGCGTGCGCTCACCCCGCTCTGGGAGCAATAGCGCTAGCTCTGGGTCAATGGTTTCAAAACCATCCTTACCAAGCGCCTGCATGACGCCGACCATGCTCAGAACCCCCTCAAGGGTTAACGCGCTTGCTACGGCATCAAAATCAAGCGCTAATCCTTCCAGCGCTTTTAGCTCAAACTCTTCAAGCCCACGCTGTTCTATTAAAAGCGCCGGCGTACCATCCATCGCTATACCATTACGGCCTATATTCGCCGCATCGCCGCCAGGAAATAAAGAGAGATAGCCGTAATCGAACAGTTCAACGCCCTGGGAAAGTGCTATAGCCGCCTGCTGAGCGGTGCCCGTGACAGAAGGCTCGACACCGTCATTGGTTGGCCAAAGAATCGACATTGTCTCCAGCTCGCCCGTCTCATTGAGGTAGTTATTCTGGTTGTGATAATCAAGGATCAAGTCTGGCTGAAACGCTTCCAGTACGTTGCGTACGGCCAGGGTTTCAGGAATTAACGCCGGATCGAATGCTTCATCCGAATCCCAGGTACGGTTGAGATCAATATCCGCTGAGTTACGACGCGGGTCCAGGGTTGTCTCTGGGTCGCTGTTACCAGCAACCAACTGTTCCCAACGCTCAAAACCGTCGGGATTAACCCTGGGCATAACGGTCAATGTGACCTGCTCTCGCAACGATTGCGCTGCCTCACTGTCGCCACTCATCCACTCTAGCAGATGCATCGCCGACTCCGTTCCCACAGGCTCGTCACCGTGCTGCTGGGTCACAACCATTAACTTATGCGAGCCTTCGCCTACCGTTGCGCTATATAACGGACGCCCCTCTACAGACTCGCCTGCCTGCGCCAAGCTTAACGTATCATACGTCGCCGCCAACGCTTCCAGGTCCTGATAAAGCTGCTGGTTTGACCTGAAGCCCTCCTGGACTAACGTTTGCTGGGGGTCGTAGTCTTCACTTGAAACGCTTGAGGAGTAGAACTCTGCCACCGAGGCGTAGGCGTTTAATGCCTCGGCATCGGTGTCTTTCGCAAAGCTAATCATATCAAGCAAAATCGCCTGAGCAGAGTGACCATTTTGAGCCTGCTCAGACCAATAGGACACCCCTTCAGCTTCTGCCTCACGTGCGAACAAGCGCTGGTATACCTCATTGACCCAGCCGTTATCCTCAAGTTGAACAAGTACTTCACGCTGTGAAGCAAACTCTTCAGACTGCAGCATCTGCTCGGCGATGCCTTCAAGCGTTAACGTATCGGTATTCAACTTATCGAACCAGTAAGCAAACCCTTCCGGATCGGCGGCCCGGCCAAACATTGCCAAATAGTACGATTGCAACTGCTGTGATGGCGTTAGCATTTTTGTCTCCTGACATCATCCATTACATTCCCTGTCGCCTGTCAGCCACAACGCTACTTAAATGGCAGTCTCTTCGTACCGCTCACTCAAAGCCGTGCTTGCGTATCGTCGCTTAACCAACAGCTGATTCAGCTATAGCTTAGTTCTTGTGGCTGTGTCAATGAATTACCCCGTGGGCGCTACCAATATAGAAAGGTTATAACATTCCACTTGTCTCGCCATAAAAAGCACGGCTAAAAAGCCGTGCTCACATCAACCCTGCTGCTTCTTTACAAACACACTCACCTTTAGTGCGTTTTTTTCTCAGGCAGCTCATCCTTCAGCGCATTCGCATAAGCAGTGCGTGCTGTTTGAGCAATCGCTAACAGCTGGTTTAAACGCTGAATTTCCTGATCCGTTACACGAAGATTAATCAGTTGATTCCGCGCATTCTCAGATAGATCAGATAGAATATACTCATGCCCATCAATCGTGACATATTGAGTTTCATCTTTTGCCATACTAGGCTCCCTGTCAATTAATCATAAAATATCAGTTACATAGTGTAGCAGTTTTGGTGTCATCAAGCTGCCTTCACAACTATAATGCGCCCATACTACTTCGAGCTTCCAACGCACTTAACAAAGCTTCAACATTAGCATTTTCGGGTAAGCGCTGGGATGCCCGCGTAGGGTGACGTAATGCATATTCTTTTAACGTTTTGGCCGGTAACGCGTCAGATAATGCCTTGACCCTGCTCCGCCAGACAAACAGGTGTTGTGTCGAGTGGCTCTTCAAGCACACCTCTCCCCAGCCACAGAAGCCATAACCTTTTACATATATCAGTAGGCAGTCACCCTCGCGGCAACGTTCACTCGCGTCGAAGTCACGCATCAACAGTGGAACATTTTCGGCTGTCCATGACTGCTGCGCCCACTCAGGGGATGTCATCTGCCAGTAATAGCGCCGTACTGTGGGAGGCTGCCGAACTGGCAGTGCTTGGCTCAAACTACCCAGGCAATGCTTTCGAGCCACTGTGTAGTAGGCCAACTGATCTTTCAACTGCGCAATATGTGCATCCACCCGCTCTAAATTCATCAACTGCTGACGGGCCCCTGAGCTTAACGCCCAGGTAGGGTACCGGCGACCTCCCACTACAACGCTTTTGGGCAGCGTAGACATTATGCTCCACTCTCGTTGCGATAAATAAGCGCGCTATTCTACTGAATTCGCATCATGCGGTAAAAACTGTTTTGCTTAATTTGGCAGCTAACGCGAGCAACAGCTGAAGAATGCAACCTCATTCGCATGGGCTGAGTAGACAGCAATTAAAAATCAAACCGCAAATCATCGTCATTATCTGCAAATAGCTCATCAATAGACTCGGGCACACTTAGCTTGGCGTGTAACTCTGAACGTTGAGAAAGCTGCTCATGCTGAGCCATAGAAAACAGCTGTCCATACGCTAGAGCAAGAGGTACGCCCTGCAACTGATAAAAATCTGCCTCCGATAACTTATTCAGCATTTCTTCATTAATTTGATATAGGCCAATAGCGTTAGGCCCATCCTTACCAGTTTGCCACGGCTGCAAAACACCCGACTCGGCTAGCCGTTGGCATGCCTCATCTGTTTGCTGTCGGTTCTTTTCACACTCACCTAAAAAACTCAATTGTTGGGCTACCGCGTTATTAAGCTCGCCTGAATCATCAAATAAAGGCTCTCCTGCTTCATGCGACAAGTGATCGGTATGAACCTGTAAGACCATTTCTCCGGTTGTTTCTTGCTTGGCAAGCCCAAACGGATACCCACGAAACACGGCAGGAACATAGACCCCTAACCAGCGGCTGTCTTCAGGATGTATATAGTGATGTGAGGACTCACCTTGACCAAGCAGCGCAACCAAGGTAAACCGCTCCCCACGCTTGATAAAGCCCATCACGAACTGAGTGGCCGCTTGCCTCAGTTCGCCAGCCAGAATTGGCACAACTGCATGAGTGGCAGTAAAGCGATAGTTTTGGCGCGGCAAATAAAAGAGGTCTGAGTGCTGCTGGCGCGAAAGAGTAACCCATTTAGACATGCTGACTCCCCCTATTAAAAGAAAAACCCCAATCCGAAGATTGGGGTTTTGTTTTCCTAATAGACAATCTTAAAAAATCATCGATAGGAAGCTGGTTGTCAAAAAGAATCCAATGACAACCAGTATTTCTCAACGATTAAGCAAGGTCAACCGCAGATGCATCAACAGTGTTACCAAAATCAACGGTGCCAACCAGCTCTGCACCAGTGAACTCATTGGCGGTATTGGCGTCGTTGACACCAGAACCGGTCAGTTCGAACACTTTGTACTCACCAGCGTTGTTGTTATTTTCGATCATAACAATCGCATTGATGGAGTTACCAACAAGGCCAGTAATATCAGCAGAAACGTCGAGAGTGGTAGACTGCAGGCTACCGTAGTCAGCACTGTTTCCACCATTCTGGATAGCAGTCAGCAAGTTCTCAGCAGTCAGGTTACCCCAAGTCTGGCCAGAGTTATTACCAGTGCCGGCAACAAAGTCGTTCAGCGTAATCACGTTGTTAGCTGTAACAATACCGCCACCGTTAGAACCAACTGTTGCGAACGCGTCACGAGATTCAGCAGAAGTGCTGCCGCCTTGGAACTGCTCGTTAGTCAGGTAGGCAGTGAAGTCTAAAACATCAGCGCCAGCACTGGTGCCATCGGCGTCAAAGTTAACAATGGTGTTACGGCCAAAGTCATTTTCAAAAACAACGGTCTCATTGCTGTTAGCGTCGGTAGATAGAACGATGACATCCCGTCCAGCGCCCGCATTAACAATGTTGCCAGTGTTGTTGTTGGTAGAGGCCGAACCAGTCAGATCAGCACCATTGTCAGTAGCCAGAACACCACCACCTGTACCGATACCTTCAATAGTATCAACAGCGGTCCTGGAGCCAGTCAACACTGCTTGCAGATTGGCATCAGTACCGTCAAAGCTAGAGTCATTAGCTTCTTGGCGAATGGCAGTTTCCAGACGACCTTTATCGGAAGAGCTCATGCCACTTACACCGGCAGGAAGCATCGTGATTTGCAGGTCTTCAGCGGCAAACGTGCCATCAACCAGTGAGCGAATTACCAGACTGTTATCAGGACCGTTCTCAGCAACCAACAGTTTGCTCAGAACGTTGTGGTTGTTAACCACTTGCATGATGGCAGCATTAACGTCGTTCTGGTCACCGAAGATACGGTCTCCCAGAATGTCGTTCATGTTGATAACGCCTTCAAAACCATTTCCAAAGGCAGCAGCAGCACCACTAGTAACTTCACCACCGGTTTGTGCACCGGCTAAAGTAACAGTCAGCTGGGCACCAAACAGTACCGCAGGAATGTCATTACCAGCAGGCGTCGTTTGGCCGGAAGACAGGCCAGCGATAGTACCGCGCAGATCAGTGAACTCTGTATTAGCAGCATTCACCAGCCAAGTTGCGCCTAGATCACTATTCATCTGAGACAAGCCACTGTTATCAGTGTAGATAACGTCGTTGCCAGTACCGGTAGTGATAGATACACCACCTGCACCTTCAGTCCAGACAGTATTATTGTCGCTGCCTGCATTGATGGTAACGTTTGGCTGCAGATCTTGCTGGTTCAGCAAGTTGTTGCCTAAAGTGTTCTCGGAAATAGTGTGAATGGTGTCATCACCCGCACCCGTGTTAATTCCCAGCGAGAAACCGTTGAACTCAGCTGCTTTATCAAGTGAGTAGGTAACATTAATAGTATCGCTACTACCCGCTTCGTTAGCTGTGTTGTAAACGTGGGCACGCGCGTCAGCATTCGGTTCCCAGTCATCGCCAAAGTTATCGGAGCCAGCGTTATCGAGGCCAGCTAAACCGTTAACAGCCAAGTTGGCACCTTCAAATGCAGTCGCATCGAAGTTGTGGACATTGCCAACATTCGCGATGGATAGGTCGCCCTGGGCAGCGCCAGAAGTAACTTCAATTTGCTCGAAGGCAACTTTAGTTTCGGTGTTGTTAACGACTCCGTGGCCCATACCGTAGGCAGAGAACACATTGTCAACTTTGCTGCTACGGTCTACTTCCAGGTTCAGTTTTTCAATTACTGTGCCTGAATTAGACATACCACCAATGGTCACGTCACCAGCTTCGGAACCACGACCAGCGTTGTCAAGAACAAGGTTGGTTTCGATCAGGTTGCTGCTAACAGCAGGATCAACAGGCTGGGCATTACCTGCTACCAGGAAGCCGTCCGCTACCGGCTCAATAGCTGACTGAGTAAAGTTCACGTTACTGAACTCGTTACCGGCAGCATCAGTGATCAGGATTTCTTGTGCAGTGAACGGCAAGTTAACAGTGTTACCAGCCACCGTTACTTGCTCGTAAGGGGTTGACAAAGCAACTTCCACGTCGCTCTGGCCGGCTTCAGCTAACTCAGCGCGCAGCGCTTCTACCAGACCAGCATAAGTGCCGTCAGTAGAGCGAATGCCATCAAGTGTTACCGTCTCACCGCCAAGATCGAAGCTCAGGTTGAGGTCAACATTCGCTAGCGGCGTAGTGGGAGTTTCGGTGCTAACATCAGCAATACGAACCAGCAGCTGAGAGTTCAACTGGGTAGCCGGTGCACGAACCAGAGATTGGCTTTCGAACATGGCACGCAGGCCAGAGTCGAAATCCACGTCACGCATACCGAATGTCACGTCTTTGGTGATATTCAGATTGCTGCCGTTCAGATTGACGCCTGAGAACGTCATATCGCTGCGGCTAAAGTCGGACCAGTATTGCTCAACGTTTTCCATGCGAGTAACGTCGAGAGTGGCGTTACCACCATCGGTAGAGTTGCTTTGCAACGCCTCGATGTATACTTCCTGGATGTTTTGAGTAATAGGACGTGGGGCTTGTGTCGTACCGTCATCAACTTCATTGTCGTTGATCAAAGAAGCTTCAATCGTGTTGCGACCACCAGCACCGTCCAAACGGTCGCCAGTAGAAAGGGCGTTAGAAATCGCGCCGTTCTGGTTCTGGCCTACGTCACCTACGAAGGTGTCGTCGTTAGCAGTACCAGTCACGTTATCGCGACCTTCAGTCAGGACGAAAGTTTCGCCCGGAGTGGCCGGCACTTCAGGTTCAGTCGGCTCTTCGCCGCCCTGTGGGATACCCGCTACCGCGTCAGCAATCTGCTGTTCAGTAACGGCTGTTTCGCCAACGTTCGCCAAGAACTCAGCGGCATAATCAGCAGCATCGTTGCCTGCGTAATCGCTGCCAGCTGCTGCGGTAAACGCGTCAGCTGCCGCTACCTTATTGCTCAGTACAGTAGCGTCTTGAGCATCATCATTGGATGCATTTTCAACAATCGTTAATGCAATCGTCGCGAGGTCCAGCTCACCGCTTTCAAGCTTCTCGGCGTAGAAAACCAGACCGCCTTCATCGGCATCGCGATTGAATGCTTGCTGGTAAATGCTGTTAATCAGCTCTACCGAGCCAAGATCGCCAAAGCGAGCAACATACTCATCAGAGTTGCCGAATACGCTCACCACAGCTGCTGCGCCAGAAGCTTCAATTTCATCAGCCCAAAATTCGAGGCCTGCTTGATCGGCCGGACGACCGTAATAGGCTACGTAAAGCGTTTGAGCCAGATTTAAATTCTCTTGTGTTGCCATGGGACTATAGTCTCCTTGCTTAAAAAAGATACCACCCACAGTGGATGGTTCTTAGCGACCTTGAGCGCTCAAGGTAATCATTCTTGTTCCCTCGGTGCAATACAGTCGTTAGTTCGCATCAGGTGGCTAGCTAACAACACGTATTAACATTACCTAGCTGGAACAAGGGTAATGTAATAGCAGCGTTGATCATAAGTCAACATTCTTACCATCTATCAACATATTAAACATGATTAACAGAGGAAACAAAGAAGAATTGGCCTGTTTTTCTTCGCCCACTGCAATCCTTTTTTGAAGAAAACCTTTAAAAAACCTACAACTCAATGAGTTACAAAAAACGCCTTGTCAACCATGGCATGCTTTGTAAGAAATCTCTTACAAAGAAACGGGCGTTAACCATTATTCTATTGACCATAAATAAGCCGTTTTCCAAGACCAGAAATGGTTCGACCCAAGGGGGCATTTAAATAAGAACAACGCCGCAAAATGGAGCTTTTTACCCCTCATTACCCAGCCAGCCTGGCATCCATTGATTGACGTTCAGCCGCAGGTTGTGGCCAAAGCGTATAAAAGCCTTTACAGACTACTTGGCGCAAGCTTGCCCTCCTTGAGGGTTAGAAGGGGACCGTGTGATAAACGCCACTACCATTCATCGCTCTGGTTTACTACGCCATTTTGTCCTCAAACGCGCCCATGAGCTTTTCCACGACCCTGTTCCATGAGATATGTTGCTGCTGATAGTGTATACGGCCTGCCTGCCCCCACTGTTGTGCCTTTTTCCGGTTTGCATAAGCCGTATCCATTGCATCGGCCAATGCCTGTGCTTCTGGAGGTACGACCCATCCTGTTTGGTCTGGCTCAACAAAGGCCGTTGGACCGCCACTGTCGGTGCAGGTGATCACAGGTTTAGCCGCCAGCATCGCTTCCAAGGTAATATAACCGTAATCTTCATCAAAAGCAGGGAAAGCCACTGCAAGACTGTGAGCGTACAATGCCTGCTTCTCATTTTCGTTACAGTAGCCCAGCAGGCGCACACGGTCTTGCAAGCCATGCTGCTCAATTAGGGCAGCCAGCGCTTCGTGCTGGCTGCCCTCGCCAGCCAGCAGCAGGCTTACCGACGTGCGCGTGTAGCGCATTGCTTCAATCAGCAGTGCCTGGCGCTTTAGCGGCTCCAACCGGCTAGGGTAGAAAATGTATCCCCAATCATCGGCACAGGTAAAACACTCAGCCTGGTAAGGCGGATGATACAGCGGCTCGGCGTTTAGCTGATTATGGTGCTTCAGCCGCTCGGCTACCCGCGCAGAGTTGGCAAAGCACTTTTTTGCCTGGCGTAAATGCCGATTGTCGAAAGCCTCGATCTGGGCCTTCAACTCGGCTTGCGCGGGGCTGGCAGTGGCAGAGTCATATAGCTCATAGCTGGCGCGATGCTGGTGCATTAGCCACACAACATGCTCTGGGTGGGCGACGCCGTAAGTAGGAAACTGCAGACTGATAACTCGATCCACAGAAACATCATTAGGGTTTTGCACATTCAGCTGCTCAACGTAGCGCATTTGGTGAATAATATGCTGTTCGCCGTAATGGAAAGGCAAACGTATCAATTCAACCTGGTAGCCATGGTGACATAGCGCTTTCAATACCCCCTGCACATGATGGTCGGCCCCCCCCGCAATAAAGGGAGTTTGGTTGGCCGTTAGCAGTATTTTCATACCGCCACCTTCATGGGCGCTTTGGCCCCTATCACCGCGTAGTCCATGGGCGCGCATAGCATGTGGTTAAGACGCTCTGCAGTGGGTGTCTCCTCGGGGATGCGCGTTTCTTCAGGTGGTGGATTGAAGCGCTTTATTTCTACCGGCGCATACCCATGGAACTGGTATAGAAACTCAAGCGTGACCGGTGTCAGTGGGTTACGGTGGGTCAAATCGTGGTAGAAGCTATAGCTGGCCACAATCAGATTTTCCGGGTTTGGGGTTTCCAGTACTAAACGGCCACCGGGCGCCAATACTCGATAAGCTTCACCCACTAGCTCAAATAGAACGCTAAACGGTAGATGTTCAGCAATATGAAAGCCGGTAATCAGGGCATGGCTGTTATCAGGTTGTGCACGCAGCGCGGCCAGGGCATCCTGGTGGGTTACGTTAAACCCCTGCTCTTGGCAGTGCTCAACCATGGTAGAATTTAAGTCAATGCCGCAGGCTTGGTAGCCTGCTTGAGTCAGCATACGCAGCCATTCTCCTCGGCCGCAGCCCAAGTCCAGCGCTCTATCCCCCGCCTGACGCGCGCTTACCCACACTGAGCGGTAGCGTTCCAGATGAGCGCTAATTGTTGATTCCTCACCGCGAAAGGTGTCTTCAAATGCTAAATAATAAGCGTCCAACTGACCATGAATGGTCGATGTCATCGCTGGCAGAGCATCCCCTTGTTGCGCCAGCGATGACGCATCATTCACTGGGGCGCTAGCCGGTTGCGCTTGCTGGCGATGCAGATGGGCCAATTGCTGCCCTATACCTTGATGCCTAGTGAGCATCTGCTGTTGGCACTGTTGCAGCTGCATTTGCCGTTGGTCGAGTTCCGCCACGGCATCAATTAATAGGTGTTGGCGCATCGCCTGGCTGCGCTGTAGGGCAATAGCACGCCGGAATTCGGCATGGTGCGTGAATCGGTGCTGCCAACGGCGCTCCAATTTAGGAAGTAGTTTTTGCCATAGCCGGTTACACCACTTCATTCGATTAGCTCTTTTATGCAGGTTTGCCAATCGGTGCAGGCGCGGTGATATCTGAACCTTCTGCTCATTTAGATAGGCGCTAGCGGGTTCTGTGTTGAGCATATTAAGCAGCACAAAGAGACGCCCAAACTGCTGCGCTTCCTGAAGATAGTAGAGCTGCCCTTCGGGGTCGGCTTCGCGGCCTAGCAAGTGATGGTACAGCGCGGCTAGAAAGTGTTCGTCATCCTGGTCGTAGGCCAGCAGCTCAATCATACTGGGCGCACCAGGGTTTAAAAGTATGAGGTAGGGAGTATGCTGATACCTTACTTGATGCTTGAGCAGCCGGTGCCGCCAATCGCCCAGCGGTTCGCCTAACGGCTGTGAGCAGCCTTCGGCGGCCGCCTGGCGCAGCCGCGCTTCTAGTTCGGCAATATCACGCTCAGGGACATTATTCATGGGGTTTCCTTGCTTGCACTTGTTGGTACGCCAGGCTCGCATTGAATTGAATGAGGCGTAAGTGTGTAGGGAAGCTCGCAAATACCCGAGAACGTAGGCCCAATGAAACCAGCCACTTCAAACTGTAAAGCACCGTCCTGCCACCAATAGCAGGCATCAAGATGATCTTTGCCAGGGTGCATTGCTAACGTAACGGTATACTTTCCAGGTGCTATTACTGCATGAATAGCAACGTCAAATGTGCGGGTTTCCCCCTCATCCATTTGGATCGGGCCATGGCGTTCATAGGTATTAATGCCGAAAATATCTTGCCCGAACCGGTCGCGTATCAGCAGGCCTAGCGCCATGTCATCAACTGTTTCCTGGGCAGTTAACGTGATAGTGAGATACAGCATTTCGCCACTGGTAATCACTTCCGCTTGACTCAGCTCTCCTTTGGCCTGCGCATGAGCCACCACGACTTGATGCGTACCTGCAACATTGGCATGGCGGGCTAAATGACGGTTTTCTTCTTCTTCGGACTGCCTGGCCATGATGTGATTGTAAATGTTAACCGCATCTTCCGGTGAACCTTGTGTCACAACTTTACCACCGTCCAGCACGATGGCACGGTCACAGAGTATTTTCACAGCGTTAAGATCGTGGGAAACAAACAGGATTGCTCCACCCTGCTGTTTGAACTCGCGAATGCGCTGCATACATTTTTGCTGAAAGTAACCATCGCCTACCGACAGTGCTTCGTCTACCAGTAGGCAGGCGGGGTCTGCATGTATGGCAATGGCAAACCCCAAGCGCATCACCATTCCGGATGAGTAGGTACGCAGCGGTTCGTGAATATAATCGCCTAGCTCGGAAAACTCGATCATCGCCTTACGCCGCTGCTCGATTTCGGCGTGCGTCATGCCCAGCATCAGAGCATTGGCAGTTATGTTATCTGCGCCGCTTAGCTCAAGATTAAAACCAGTCCCGAGCTCCAGCAGCCCAGTGACCCGACCATTGATGACCATACTGCCGCTGTCAGGCATAATCACGCCTGTTAACAACTTAAGCAGCGTGGATTTACCCGCTCCATTTTTACCCAGTACACCGAGCACTTCTCCTGGCGCAACGCTGAAACTGACATCACTTAATGCCTGGTAGGCCGTATGGCGATTTTTTCCGGTTAGGGCTTCACGTAGCCGATCAGCAGGCTTGGCAAAAAGCTTAAACGATTTACCAAGCCCCTGAACATCAATGGCAAGCGGCTGAGGCGACACAGCATCGCTACTTAATGCAGCAGGGTCCAACGCCGAAAGAGATGATGTAGATGCATTCGATTTCATTGGAAGCCTCCTTATAGCGCGTCACGCAGGTCTTTTTCAGTACGTAAAATTAACCAACGCGCTATCGCTAGCAGTATGACGCTGAGTAACATAACGCCAGCCAACCCTCCCAGGTCAGGCATACGCTGGTACAACACCAACTCACGGTATGCGTTGATGATCTGGAAGAGAGGGTTAAGCTGCATCCACGGGAGCACACTAGCTGGGATAATATCACTGACGTAGACTATTGGTGTTAACCAAAACCATACCGGCAACAACACTGCAACGCCCTCACGCACATCCTTGAGGTATACCGCTAATACGGCTAGCACCAATCCCAAGGCATAGGTAAACATCAGCTGTAGGGCAAAGATGAGGGGCAGAAATAGCCACCAGGTAGTAAGCGGAAACGCCACCAGTATTAGAAAAACGGCAAAAAACAGCATTCCAATGGCATAAATGACACCTTCAGCCAGCAATACCGAAAACGGCAATAGCGGCAGCGAAAGGCGTACTTTTGTTATTAACCAGGCGCGCTCAATAAACAGGTTAGTGATCGTACTGATGCTTTTTGCAAACGCTGTCCAGGCGAGTATGCCGCTGATAAGGTAAATGCTATAGGTATACTGATCGACCTCAACGCCGAAGCCTTCCAGGCGGGCGCCCATTATGGTCGAGAAAATCAGCACAAACACCAGAATATTGATGAGCGGCGCTAACATGGTCCATAAGCGCCCCAGGATAGAGCCTTTATGCCGGTCAACCAGCTCTTGTCGGGTCAATAGCAATATAAGCGGCAACTGTGCTTTGATTTTTTTTGGTAAATTACCCAACCTCATATAGTGTCCTTATCCATGGGGGCGTACGAATGGGCACCAGGCTGGTCTTCCAGTACACAGTTAAGCCATTGCTGAGCACTTTGCTGCCAGCTTAAATAAGGCATGCTGGCCGACGAGGCTATCTCTCCTTGCTCCCAAGCGGTCACCCACTCACGGATAGCAGTGGCGAGCTGTTCGGCCTTGTCGGCATGAAAGTAACGGGCATGTTGACCTGCCACTTCACGAAATACCGCCAAATCACGAGCCAGTATTGCTATTCCGTGATGTGCGGCTTCAATTAGCGGCAGTCCAAACCCTTCGCCTTGAGAAGCGGCGATTAACACATCACTATGCTGATAAAGCGTATTGAGTACTTCGTCACTAGCACCCTGCTTCCAAAACAGCTGCTTGCCAAACTGCGAGTGACGCTCTATTCGGTGAGCCAGCTTCTCAACCTGCCACCCCTTCTTCCCAACGATCACCAATGTGATGCGTTCTCCGTTGGCCCAGCACTGTTCTAATGCATCAAGCACTTGCTGATGGCCTTTGCGGGGTTCTAGTGTGCCTACCATAAGTAGCGTGGGCGAAGCCTGCTTGACGATTTGCGGAGTACTATTATCCTTCGTGGGGGGGTGAGCACTCGCTGAATTGTCAGGTTTGAAATCAGCACCTAAATGAAAATGCTTTACCCAAGGGCGATGGGGCAAGCAAGCTTGCTGCGTCATGGCATCCAATTCGGCTTCTACTGTACTTGCGGTATAGCGTGATACGCAGGTAATCCCGTCCGCCAGAGGAGTGATGGCTTCAAACCATTCGCGCATTACCTGTGGCGTTTCCGGTGGAAAACACGCTGGTAGAGAAAGCGGCAATAAATCGTGTACCGTAAAGTAGAAGCGTACGCCTTGCGCCCGCATACGCTGCATAATATGGCCTGCTTGCTTCAGCAAGTTAGGTGCCCATTCAAGCGTTATATAGCAATCTCCTGCCCTTGCTTCTACTGGGCTGTCAGGCCCAGGAGAAGAAATATTCAGCTGCTGGCTAGCAAAGCCGCGCGCCAGATAGAAGTCATCACCTCCCCAACGAATCAACTCTACTCGCCACCCTTCAGGGGGATGACGTAATAAGTGGTCAGCAATACGTCTTGTCACTCTTTCAATGCCGGTTTTCAGGTCTTCCCAGGCGATCGTACTTACGTCTATTAGTAGCCTCGGAAGCTGCTCGGACGGAGTGTAGTCAGCATCAGCCAACGCCTTACTCAACGCATGGGATTGCGGCGTATCTTGCGCGGCCAAGATGTGCTTTAACGCAGGTATGCTGGCCAGCTGATCCAATAATCCTTCAAAGCGATAGCGCATTGACAGGGCTGGAGAGCGCGTAATTGCCTGAGCATACTGTTTTGCGATATGCGCAGGATTAAGCACCTGGCCGACATAATCGCGCCCCTCACGACTCAGTTTTTGACGACTGGCCGGGGAGCTGATGAGTTCACGCATTGCATCAAGCAGTTGCTCGTGAGTAAACCTGTCAGGTAGTAGCTGCAGCGTTTGCTTAGGTAGTTCAGCACTGCTGCCATGTGCATTGGCAATTACCGGTAAGCCGTAGGCCATCGTATCGAAAATAGCACCAGAGGTCTCCCCTCTGGATTGGGTGCGTAATTGCACTGCCAAGTCGGCAGCAGCCAGCCAATGTGTATAGGTGCTTCGATCAGCGTAGCCTGTAATAATAATGGCACGGCCATTTTGATGCTGTTTTATGTAGCGGTTTAGCTCACTCCCATAGTCACCTCCATGCTGAGCCCCCACTAAAACCAATTTGACATTTTGTGAGGCCAGCTCGCTTTCCAGAAAGGTTTCGACTAGCTTATGCGTCAGTTTTTTGGGGTTAATCCCACCAAAACTGGCCACAACATGGCTATGGGTATCCAGCTCTAGCGCATGACGTGCCACTTGTTTATTTGGCCATGGAGGCAATTCACGCAGGTGCGGAATAATACAGGTTGGTTCAAGCTTTCCCTTGTGCCACTGGCTAGCCAAGCT
The DNA here is from genome assembly GCF_014898005.1 of Halomonas citrativorans. NCBI lineage: Bacteria > Pseudomonadati > Pseudomonadota > Gammaproteobacteria > Oceanospirillales > Halomonadaceae > Halomonas > Halomonas citrativorans. The sequence continues at coordinate 23,930 of NZ_JABUYX010000024.1, read as the reverse complement.
TCGTGCATACTCAGAATGATAAATGATCCCTCCGGCCAAGTCCGTTACCAAACCATTGACCGGATAGTACTCTGGTCCGCGCGAGTTTGGATCTGCATGTTCAAGCGCAATCAGCGCCGGGTAACCGTGGTCAGCATAAAGCCTTTTGGGTAGCGCTTCAGGCAGCAAGTTACTTTCCTGCAGCCACCAGACCGCGTCGAATAAGTAGTAATCATGCAGCACGACCGTGCCTGGGTAGCTGCGCAGTAGTGCGAACTGATAAGCATGATAAAGCGAATTACCAATTTGATAGAGCGTGAATTGGTATTGCTCAGCTTGCTGGCTAAACGTGGTGGCATCGATGACCTTAAAGTGCTCGGTAATGCCGGGCGCAACTATGGGCTGATCAACCACCACCGTAATATCAAAATATATGGCCAGATAAGGCAGCAACTCAGCGCTGTAACAGGCAATTCCAGTGGGCTGAGGCGGCATGGGCGATACAAAAGCAAGGGTGGGGCGCTCGCTTAAAACTACTTCTCTACATTCAATTTTTCGAGCCACCGAGCCATTACTTATTTCTACCATTGTGGCAGGTGCGTGAGCCTGGACAGCATGGTCAATAAGCAAGTCGACCAGTGTTGCATCGTACTCGGTCAACATTTGAGCAGTATGCGGCAGTACACTATAACAATGAGCTTCCGCTACTCCTTGCGTATGCAGAATGCGCCGCCACTCGATTAGTTCACATTCATTGAATCCAACCAATAGCACGTAGATATTGCTGAGCGCGTGTGACTTATCCTTCAATTGGTGAATTAGTCCCTCTCGCCATTGCTGTACGTCAGCAGGCAAGTGAGCATTACGCTTATCGATTAAATAAAGTGTGGTCATTGACTATCACGCTTCCAGCGTTGCTGGAGCCCATTCGTTATGCGCTGTTGGTGCTCACCATATCCCTCGACGGGGTTTTCAACGGTGAAATTGATGAACCGACCTGCCTGAAGCAAGCGGATAATACGCCCTTTGAGGTTTGGAAAAGGTGCCAGCACCTTATGCCCAAGCCGGCGAACGCTAGGGTAAACAACCAGTTTTTTAAGTACATAACGTAGCGTTTTTTTAATCAGGGCTTTGATCACCTTGCTTCTCCTTTACCAGTGGCTGGCCATCCTTGTTGAATTGCTTGTCTAGCTCATCAGCTAACGCGCACCAAAACTGTTGATAGCTAAACGTCTCAGCGTGTTGGCGACATGCCTCGGGTGAAAACGTGAGCAACTCGAAATGTTCGATAGCTGCTTGCAAGCTGGCGACAGTTTGCTCTTTAAACCATAGGCCTGTGGCATAAGGGCTGCCTGGATCGCCGCGCACAGTTTCAAGCGCACCGCCTTTTCCATAGGCAATGACGGGTGTTCCGCAGGCTTGGGCTTCCAAGGGAAGAATGCCGAAATCCTCATTGGCCGCAAATACAAAGCCTTTAGCTTTGGCCATTAGCTGCGTTAATTGAACATCAGTCTGGTAACCTAAAAGCTCAATATTGGGACATCCCACCGCCAGCTGGGCCAGCCGGGCTTTCTCAGGACCGTCACCAACGACTTTTAGCTTGCGCTGGGGCATGGCGGAAAAAGCGTTAATAATCAAGTCAAGGCGTTTGTAAGGCACAAGACGCGACGCTGCCAAATAGTAGTCTTCACGAGATTGTTTACTGAGCTGGTAGCGTTCTATATCCACGGGTGGATGAATAACACTGGCTTCACGCTGGTAATATTTCGCAATTCGTTTGGCCACATTATGCGAGTTAGCCATAAAGTGATCGACCTGAGTGGCGCTGAAATAATCCCATTGACGCAAGCGTTTGAGCATTACTCTGACACAGGTTTCCATGAACGGTATGCGAAAATTAGCATCTTCCAGGTATGACTCTTTCATGTCCCAGGCATAGCGCATCGGGGTGTGGCAGTAGCAAATATGTGTTTGATCTGGGTGTGTATGTACACCTTTGGCCACCGCATGACTTGAGGAAATTACCAGATCAAAACTACGCAGATCAAATTGCTCAATCGCGTAAGGCATCATCGGTAAATAGTGGCGATAATAACGACGCGCCCACGGCAAGCGCTGAAGAAAGCTGGTGTGTATGGGGTGCGATGTTAACCAGGGAGCTGCCTCCTTGGGCATAAAATTAACAGTCGTAAACAGCTCAGCCTGAGGAAACGCCTTTACCAGCGCATGCAGCACTTTCTCAGCGCCCCCGTTCACCACTAACCAGTCGTGAACAATGGCAACCCGCAGGGATTGATAGCGCGTGTGCAGCGCAGCAAGAGAATTTCCTGGCATCATCTTTTAAGACTCTAATAGAGAGCCAGCCGAAAGCATGATACACCTAATGATGTCCAGGCATTACGCACAGATACGTAAAATTATCTACCGGGCTTTTGGCTGGCACTTGTTGCATAAGACGGCATAGCTTAAAGCAACTGTTCCGCTGGCTCCAGTGAGTCAATCACCCGTGAATAAAGCCACGCGGGCACATCAACTGGCCTTACCTTGCTAACCATGCACGCTTACTGACGCCCATAATCGTCGCTATAACGGACAATATCGTCTTCGCCAAGATAGGCACCGGTTTGCACCTCAATTAGCTTAAGAGGGATAGCCCCGGGATTTTCCAAGCGGTGGATCGTGCCTAGCGGAATATAGGTCGATTGGTCTTCGGCTAGTATAAAACTGCGCAGATTGTCTGTATTGGCGTAACCGTCCCCTAGCGTTACCTGAGCCGTACCATTAACGACTACCCAATGTTCTGCACGATGGTGATGCATTTGCAGGGAGAGTTTACCGCCTGGCTTTACCACGATTTCTTTCACTTGAAAGCCATCGGTTAGCACCAGCGTACGATAGTGCCCCCAAGGGCGATAAACTTGCCGATGGCTCTGATACTCTTTGCGCCCCCCTGCTTTGAGGGCATTGACGATTTGCTTGGTAGCCTGCGCATGTTCCCGACTCGCAACCAGAACGGCATCCTCGGTTTCAATCACAACGAGATTTTCAACACCAACGGTAGCCACTAAACGCGATTCGCTATGGACAAGGCTATTATGCGTATCATGGAGAAGGACGTCGCCTCTTAACGCATTACCGTCGATGCTGGACCCTGCCGCCAGTTCGTGTAATGCGTCCCATGCACCAATGTCACTCCAACCTGGCGACATGGGAACCACTGCTGCTTGATCAGTATGCTCCATCACTGCATAGTCAATCGATTCGCTGCGACACCGACTGAAAGCCTCAACATCAACACGAATAAAATCAAGGTCTTCATTGCGATTGGCAAACGCTGTCTGGCACTCCTCTAGTATGTCGTTGGCATAGGTAGCTAACGCTTCCAGGTACACTTTTGCTTCTACTAGAAAAATACCGCTATTCCAGAGATACTGGCCAGTTGCCAGATACTCTTGGGCTTTGGTGAGGTCAGGCTTCTCGACAAAGCTATCTACGATAAACCCGGCAGCCAAAGGCTGGCCCCGTTTAATGTAACCGTAACCCGTATGCGCAACACCAGGCTCAATACCAAAAGTAACTAGCTTGCCTGAATCAGCCAGTTTGCTTCCATGAACAATGGCTTGAGAAAAGGCATAGGTATCTTTTATTACGTGATCAGCGGGCATAACGAGCAGTTGAGCGTTTGCACGACCATCCGCAACAGCAGCTAACGCTGCTAGAGCAAGGGCTGGCGCAGTATTACGACCGCAAGGCTCTAAAATAATACCAACCTTGTTAATGCCCACCTGCTGCATTTGCTCTGCAACGAGAAAGCGATGCTCTTCGTTGCAAATAATCAAAGGGGCCTGTACGTCAATATCAACATCAGATAACCTGAGCGCAGCCTCTTGAAGCAAGCTGAGTTTTTCATTATGCAAATTCAAAAATTGCTTTGGGTAGTGCTCACGAGATACCGGCCACAAACGCGAACCAGAACCTCCGGATAAAATAACCGGAATAATCATTCTTCCCCCAAAAGGGCTGCTAGATAAAAACTTATGCTCACTCATGCAGTGAACTTTTATTTGCTAAATACCCAAACGCGCGACAAAAGATAGCTGCTAGAAGCAGCCACCAGTACGGCTGGGATTATTGCCCACATACCGGCCAACCCACCCCATAATGCAATAACCAACACGCCATTATTCAGCGCGAAACCACACAAGGACATCGCCAAAAATCGTGACAATTGAGCACGACGGCGAAACGTAAAATACTGATGCCCCAGCAGTGAAGCTGTAAACGCTACACTATAGGCCGCTAAATTGGCCCAAAGTTCGGCTATTAATGGCCAAAATATGAGAAGTGCTGCTGCAGTGGCAATATGTAGCGCACTGGCTGCCACTCCAACGACCCCAAAACGTACGATTTGCCAAAACTCAGCGAACGTCAACATAGTCATCGCTAGTGTCAATGACAAAGTAGAGAGGCCTCTGTTTGCTTTCAATAAACAGCCGACCTACGTATTCTCCTAGAATGCCTATAGATAGCAACTGCATACCGCCAAAAAAAAGAATAGCGGACATCATAGAGGCGTAGCCTGGGGCATCGCGCCCAAAAAATATCACTTGAGCAATAATGACAATAATATATAGAAAGGAAATACCCGCAATAAGAGCACCAATATAGGACCAGACCCTCAGAGGCAAGGTGCTAAAGCTAAAAATGCCGTCTAGTGCGAAATTCCAGAGTCGCCAATAATTAAATTTTGAATCCCCTGCGACCCTGGCAGGCCGACTATAGGGAACGCTTAAGCTTGTGTAACCCACCCATGCGTACAGACCTTTCATAAAGCGATTTCTTTCGGGTAAGTGGCGCAGCGCTTCTATCATACGTCGGTCAATTAATCGAAAATCACCCGCATTTTCAGGAATAGGAGTTTCTGTAATTCGATTGAAAAGACGGTAAAACCAGCTGGCTGAACGGCGCTTGGCCGCCGTGTCCTCAGGGCGGGTAGTGCGCACACCATAGACCATATCAACCTGAGCCTCACGCCAACATTGAACAAAGGTCATGATTAGCTCTGGCGGGTCTTGCAAGTCCACATCCATGGGTACTGCTGCGTCTCCACGGGCATTTAGCAATCCTGCAGAGAGCGCCACCTCTTTACCAAAGTTACGGCTTAACGCTATATAGCCCACGCGGGGATAGCGCTCGACTATCTGCTTAAGGATCGTAAGCGTTTGGTCTGATGAACCATCGTCAACAAAAAGAATATTCCACTGCCATTCCACATCTGCCAACACTTGATGTACGTGCTGGACAAACAGTTCTATGGTCTGCTCTTCGTTGAACACCGGAACAACCAGTGCAAGCTCGACCTGAGCAATATCAGTTGGCGTTTTTTGTTTCACAGCTTACTCTCGTGAAGCGCGTTCAGATCATTCTGTGTATGGCTTTTCCCATCTTCTTGTGAGCTCGCCCCAATAAGGCTGCTATGCCAGACAATGGTGACGTCTTGGTGCCTCTTACATGACCACTCTTGCAATATACAGGCTTGCCGCCCCAATTCATTATCAGTAATTAAATAGGTATTACCTGGAAATAGCTGGCCTTGTTCGAGGGCGTGCTGATGTGCTGCCGTTACATTTTCAATCAACGCATCGTTAGCACGCGCTAAATATGCAACGTTCACCGGGATTTGATGCTTCGCAGCGATCCACAGGTAAGGCCTTAGCGGATTAAAATAATTTGCAGGAAATGCGATAAATCGTTGACTATCTTCCCAAACGGGTGTCAAAGCATCATCTCTAAGCACGCTGTAAGGAAGCGGCTCCTGATAGCTTATGGCCAGTCGGTCTGCCACCGTATCGTGTATAAATTCATACCATCCACGTAAATCTTCGCGCTGAAGTATCACGGTAAGCACTAACAGCGGCAACCAAACACCTGTCTTTAATCGTTTCGTGACTATTATTAAAGCGGCTATAATCAATACATATTGCAATGGCCAAACCATGCGTCCACTAGAGCGCAAGTAATCTCGAAATGGAGCAAATAGAATATCGTAATGTAGCGCTATCCCCTCACCTCCAAACGCTACCTGCCCTGCCAATGCAAATAGAAATAAACCTACTGATGCAATGACGACCGGGGTCCAATCAGGCCGTTGAACATTAGCATGAAATGGCCTTTCTGCCTGACGGGCCTCCTCAAACAGACCTTTGATATACAGCGCAGCGGCGACACTACAAAGCAGTAATAGACCTGCTCCCATGTAAGCCATGCCTTCATACTGCCCTTCAATAGCAGGCGCCCAACCGGCGAAAACTGATGACATCGAAGGGAAGTTATCGTCAAAAAACCATGCCGACGAACTGGGGTTCAAAAAGGTCAGTAGCTCAGCAGAATAATAACCGTATCCCCCCGATGCTGCACTTTGCTCGCCCAAGTGGAAATAACCGACACTCCACATACATAGCAGAACGATGCCTGGCGTAACTAGTGCATTTCCCCAGCCTAAAACATTTTCCTTTACGAGCAGCTCCAGACTGCTACTACGCTGCCATTGCCACCAGACCTGTCGCAACCACCATACCGCCCAAAACACCCCAACCATAAAAAACAGATAAAAATGCATTAAAACAGCAATTAGCAGTAGCGCAAGCCAGTTCAACGCCGAGCGAACGGTTGTATTTCTTATCAGTAAAGTATATTCAAGCGCGATAAAAATCAGCCAGTGGGCCGTTAGCGCTTCATGGCCATGAATCCCTAATCCTCTAGCGGTTATTATAGGTAAACAGCCCATTAGAACTGCGCCCATTACTGCTGCCACTGCAGGCACATTGAGCTTGAGCAGCAAACGGCATGCAAAATAACCGTTTAGGATATAGTTAATAAACAGCGCTAAGCCCAAGTACTGAAATAATGGAGGCAACCAACTATTAACTAACTTTAATGGTATCGCGTAAAGTGGAATTGAGTCTGTATAGACAATGCTGGTTGTCAGGTCTGTTGCCAGTGTGCTAATAGCGCCTAACGGCCACTGCCAAGCCTCTTGGCGATAAAAATGCCAACCTATAAAATGCTGAAAAGAATCACCCTCACGTAATAACCAATACGTGTTAAGTGGCTCAATCATTCCATTATGAAGATACCAGGCGAACCCTCCTAGCAATACTCCAGCGACAATCGCGGGAAAACACTCAGACACATGCGCCGAATGTTTCCAAGTCATCCTTTTCATATACTTCCTTTAGCGCTTGTCTTGTCAGGGCTGTGGATTCACGAAACCGCACACGACAGTCATCGCTAAAATTTTGAGATCAAACCCCAACGACCAGTTCTCAATATAATACAGGTCGTACTCAACACGCCTCTCCATCAGCTTGACGTCATCAGTAATGCCCCGCAGGCCATTTACCTGTGCCCAGCCTGTCATACCAGGCTTAACGCGATGTCGTTGCATATAGATATTGATATGGTCTTTATAATGGTCGTTATGATCCATAGCGTGTGGTCTTGGCCCTACCAGCGACATGCGGCCTTGAAGTACATTATAGAGCTGAGGCAGTTCATCCAGGCTAGTACGACGTAAAAAGCGGCCAACACGAGTCACACGGCTATCGAAGTGTGAAGCCTGCTTGGTGACCGAACTTTCATGCAGGTGCATCGTTCTAAATTTATAAATTCTGAAACGTTTACCATCCAGGCCATGACGCTCCTGCTTGAAAAGGATAGGCCCTCCCATGGTACAGCGAATAGCAATCGCCACAGCAAGCATGACAGGACTAAACATAATAAACAGCACGAACCCCAGCAAGCGGTCTTCCAGCGCTTTGAAAAGCCGCATGGGGCCGCTTAATGGAGTGTAGTTAAGCTCTAAGGAATAGAGTCCCGCGACTTGCGTGATCCGGTGATTTAATAATCGGATATCTGTTAAATCAGGAAAAAATCGTATACTGGCTGGGATCCCGGCAAGTAACCGCATTAGATGACGAACCCGATTGCTTTGAACCAGCGGATACCCAAGCCATATCTCATCAAATTCACGCTGAAAGATATTGGCCTTAGCAAACGCCGCTATTTTGTGAAAAAAGGCAGGGTCATTTTCGTCAACATAATGGCCCATTACGATATATCCCGCATGAGGCGTTTTGACGATCATCTCTTCCAGCAGTGCAATATTGTCTTTTTTACCCACTAATAACACGCGCTTAAGGTTATGGCCCTTGGCACGCAGACGCTTTAAGTAGACGTAAAGCAAGGTACGCATTGTGCTGCCTACCGTGAGTATCGCCAAGGCCGAAACGCCCATCCATAACCGGGAGTAGCTTTGAGTTTCTTGAACAGCCACTAATAGCAGACTGAGCAGCCCTAAAGTGGCTACCCAAGCGGCCAAGTAAATACCCAGCATGTTGTAAAGACTGCGGCCGCGCCAAGGTTGATAGAGACCTATTAATTCCCCAACAGCGGGCAGCAGCAAGCTGCCCACCAGGATAAGAAACAGATAGTCGTTACCCTCTACAACAACATGCGGCATTAGCCGCAGAACGGCAAGAGCAACGCCTATAGCGATCGCAGCATCGAAGCAACGCATGGCACGTCGCAACCATTCGTTGCTTTGACTTGTTTTTATAACGGCCATAGTTGCTGACTACCGGGCTACCTGCACTGACGTAGACATCGAGGCCAGTAGCGCCATGATGCGATCCAAGTCCTGGCTCTCTAGACTGCCCACGGCTGATTGCAGCGCCAACATGTCCAGCGCATAATTACCTACCGTATCAACATACTGGATACGTTGGTCGTAGAAGCTTGCCCGTGCGTCTAGCACATCGACCAGGTCGCGCAGACCTAGCTGCTCGCCCCTTTCAGCCGCTTCCAGGAAGAGTTGGCCTGAGGCAATTGCCTGATTCAGCGCTTCCAGCCGACGCTGCCCGCCGTTCAATGCTCGAATACGGCGGCGAACTTCCTGCATGGCCAGATTGCGTTCGTTATCAACCGTTGCCTGGCCTGCTTCGATGCGTCTTTCGCCTTGGCGCACGCTGGCATTGGTATAGCCACCGCGATAAATAGGCACGCTTAGCTCAACACCGGCCCGGTAATCTTCACTTTCTCGCAAATCATCATCACTAATGCGGTCGGAGTAACTGAGGTTCAGGTTAAGCTCTGGGTAATAGCCCGCACGCCTAGCACCAGTATCCGCTTGGGCAATTTTTTGCTGCTCGGTCGCCAGCAGGACATTAAGGTTTTGCCCTGTACGCGCTAGCCATTGCTCAGCCTCACCCATCTCGTCATCCAACGTTACGTTGGATAACTCGCTCGGCGGGCTGCTTGCAAAGGAAGGCATCACTCCGGTCAGGCGCTCTAGCTCACTTAGCGCATTATCCAGCTCGTTTTCCGCTTCTACCGCGTCTGACACCGCCTGGTCGTAACGGGCTTGAGCCTCCAGTAAGTCAACGCGGTTCCCCACGCCCAAGTCAAAGGCGCGGCTTGCCTGGCGCACCTGCAAATCGAGCGACTCCTGCTGGGCTTCGAGCAAACCTGAACGCTGGGCTGCTAGATAAGCTTTTATGTACGCTTCGCTAACTTGCATCGCAAGCTCTTGCTCAATAACGGCTAGCTGAAGTTCAGCGGCGCTTACCTGGGCGCCCGCAACATCGACGCTACGCCAGCGCTCAAGACTAAAGAGCGGCTGCTGTAGCTGGACCTGCCAATATGCTTCGTCTATTTCACCAGGACGCTGGGTGTTACCAAACTGGTCTATCTCTTCAACGGTTTGAATATTGGTTGAGTCTTGCCACATGTATCCGCCCGTAGCGGTTACCTGAGGCAGCAACCGTGAGCGCGCCATGGGAATTTCTTCCCGCGTGGCTTCAAGCTCAAACCGCTGGCGTGACAAATCAGAATCGTGTTCCAGGGCACGAACGAACAAGCCCGGCAGCGAGGGCAGCGTTTGAGGCTCGCCGGTTGCATCGTTTAGCGCTTCAAATTCGTTCAGCGACTGCTGATCAACAGGCACGTCGCTTTGTGAGAATGCCGCATGGCTAAACAAGACAACCGCAATGCTGAGCGCACTTAAGGTAAAGCGTGGCGTCCGTGTCATTAGTCCTCCCGGATAGCGCGAGCCAGCATATCGGTAACAGGCTTGGCGATGTAGCTGGCAAAGGTACGTTCACCAGTACGGATCATCACTTCGGCAGGCATGCCAGACAGTAACTGCATCTGCTCAGTCATATCTTCGCGGCCTTCGTCAGTAACACGTATACGCGTTTTATAATAGCGCTGCCCAGTCGCCTCATCTTCAAAGCTGTCGGCACTTATGTGGATGATTTCGCCATCAATAATGTTAGTGAGACGCTGGTTAAAAGCCGAGAAGCGAATTTCGGCGAGCTGCCCCAAAAACAGGTTATCGATATCGCGCGTGGGCACACGAGCCTCGACCACAAACCCGTCATTGGAAGGCACAACATCCATGATAGAGTCGCCAGGACGAATAACGGCACCCACGGTATATACCTGTTGGCCAACAATAGTGCCCGATACGGGCGCGCTTACCACAGTGCGATTTACCTGATCGGTCAGTGAGGTAATGCGCTCTTCCGCTTCGGCGATCTGCGACTGAGCGTTACGCAACTGCTCACCCACTTCAGCCTGAAACTCCTGCTGAGTGGTCTCTTTCTGCATGCGGTTTTCACTTATTTGCGAGCGCAGCTGAGCCATATTGGCTTGGAACTCGGCGTTGTCACCTTCGTATTGCAAGATCTGGCGTTCAAGCTCGCGAAGGCGCTGATTATCACCCAGCCCCTCACGGTAGAGCGAACGGAAGTCTTCGGCTTCAGAGCGCAGCGAGCTGATGCGCTGATTATTAACCCGCGTGCGTGCTTCCAAGCCATCGATCTGCTCTTGCATCTGGACGATCTGCTCATCCATGGCTTCCAAGGTGCTGAGAAGCGACTGGCGACGTGCCTGAAAGAGACCTTGCTGCACGGCGGTCACCTGCTGAGCACGCTCGTTGTCGACAGAGCTGAGCTCTTCGGGCATTTCCAGCAACGAGGCGCCTTGCTGCTCTGCCAGTAAGCGCACTTCCATTGCCCGGTTGATGTAATACTGGGATTGGGCAATTTCCAACTGTGAACGCACCTGGGTGTCGCTCAGCACCACCAGCGGCTGGCCGGCTTCTACCTTGTCGCCGTCAGACACCAGCAGCTCGCGCACGATGCCACCTTCAAGGTGCTGAACGGTGCGTTTGAACGACTCCATCGATACATTACCAGGAGCAACCACGGCAACGGCCAGGGAGGCGGTCACCGACCACACTATGAAACCACCTAGCGCAATACCCAAAATCGCGTAGCCCAGCTTGCGATAGCCTTTATCGCTGGTAGGCAACACTTCCTGGGCTTCACCGTCAATGGTGGCGGGGCCTTGCGGGGTCACATCTATTTCATTTTTAGCCGGAAGCTGGTCTTTACGGTTGCTCATCTTACGACTCCTCACTGCCGCCGCTACGGCCACCGGAAATAGCGGAAAGGCGAGCTGCATTCTGCTGCGCGACTTGGGGGCGTTTCTTGGCAAACTGGGCGAGCACCTGGTCTCTAGGCCCGAACATGCTTACCTGGCCCTCTTTCATGACCAGTAGCTTATCCATGGATTTGAGGACACTGGTCCGGTGGCTAATCACAAACAGAGTTGTGCCTTCGGCTTTCAAATGAGAAATCGCTTGGCCTAGTGCGCGCTCGCCTGCTTCATCCAGATTGGCATTGGGTTCATCCAGCACCACCAAAACAGGGCTGCCATAAAGCGCTCGAGCCAAACCAAGTCGCTGACGCTGCCCTCCAGAAAGTGCGCCACTAGTAGAAGAGATAATAGTGTCGTACCCGTTGGGAAGCTCCAGCACCATCTCATGCACGCCGGCTTTTTTCGCAGCTGCAACTACTTCCGCAGAATCAATATTGCCAAATCGAGCGATGTTCTCGCTGATAGAGCCATCAAACAATTCAATATCTTGAGGCAAGTAACCAATATAAGGACCTAATTCGTCTCGGTTATAGTGATTAATCTCAGCGCCATCAAGGCGTACATCGCCAACTTGAGTTGGCCAGATACCCAGCAGCACGCGAGCCAAGGTGGACTTACCGGCCGCACTAGGACCAATAATGCCAACATGCTCGCCTTTGGCTACACTGAAGTTGATACCACGAATAGTTGCCATACGCGTGCCCGGAGGCGCTGCAGCCACGTTTTCAATATCGATAATACCTTGAGGTGCCGGTAGCGACATGCGGCGTTGATCATCAGGTATTTGGGTAAGTAAATCATTCAGCCGACTATAGGCGCCTCGTGCGGCAACAAAGCCTTTCCAGCCACCAATCATCTGGTCGATAGGTGCCAGTGCACGGCCCATCAGGATAGAGCCTGCAATCATCATGCCTGGTGTCATATCACCATTGAGCACCAGCAGTGCCCCCAGGCCAAGAATCAAGGACTGGAATAGAAGACGCATTACTTTAGATGTATTCGTTAATGCACCGGCGCGGTCGCTTGCCTGGGACTGCTTGGCAAGAAACTCATGGTGGCGCTTGGACCAGCGGCCCATGATGCCCGGCAACATGCCCATGGCATGCAGTACTTCTGCGTTTCTCAAGTTGGAGTTAGCCAGGTTTTGCGCCTGGATTTGCTCGCTATTGGCTTCTGCTAACAGGCCTTTTGTTGATTTTTCATTGACCAAGGCAAGTACGAATAAAATGATGCCAGCGCAGGTGGCAAATATGCCCAGCCATGGATGAAAAATGAACAAAATACCAAGATAGATAGGCACCCATGGAGCATCAAAAAAGGCAAACAGGCCGTTTCCCGTGAGAAACTGGCGTAAGTTTGTTAGATCATTTAACGGTTGGGCACTTTGCGTACCTGGAGCAACAATGCTGCGGCGAAACATTGCACTATACAGTCGTTGATTAATCGTGGTATCCAGCCGATTCCCAATCCTGACCAGCATCCGCGACCTTACAAGCTCTAGTCCGCCCATCACCATAAAAAGGAACACCACCACCAAGGTGAGCATGACAAGAGTGTCGAGGCTTTGGGTAGTAAGTACGCGGTCATATACTTGGAGCATATACATCGGGGGAACAAGCATCAGCAGGTTTACAAACATGCTGAAAAAACCCACCGATACAAACGAACCCTTACAGGCGCTCAATGCACGCTGCAGATCCGTTGCTTCCTGTTGCTTTGCCATGGAGGGATCACCGTTGAATCAAAGAAGTCACGCGAAGATTAATCGCGGCAGCATAACAGAAACGCCCCTGCCAAGGGTAGGGGCGTTACAAGAGCCGGATTTATGTATTCAGAACGAAAACATTATCCAAATAGCACCATGCTCTCGTCAGACTCGGAAAAGCCAACCATTACCGCACCTTTCTCAGCGCCGTTGGCTATTTCATCAAGCCAATACTGTTTACCTGCCGCGTCTGGCGCTCGTTCGAGCACGTTGGAATACATTAGTTCAACAAAGGCGTCATCCTGTATGCCTGTATGGCGCTCGTTGAACTCATCAGAGGCAATAAAGCTGTTGGCAATAGTGTCAAGGCTTGCACTCTGGCTGACGTCCAGCCAGTAGCCCAGGCCCGTGCCATCGGCATCACGTTCAAAGGCCGCATCATATAGTCGTAGGAGAGGATCAACCGCTTCGCTGAGCACAGCGTCATCGCGGAATGCCAGGTTCTGAATGCGCAGGTCTTCGCTACTCGACGTTTCAGCTTCGCTGAACGGTGTTTCGCTATACATGGCGCCCATGTATTCGGCGAAGGCGTCTTGCTCACTCCCCTTCTCAGCGAAGTCGAACTTGCCATCCAGCTCATAGGCTTCAAGCAGATCAATGCGTTCAAGGTATCGGTCTTCTCCAAGCGGATAGCCGTCGCCGCCGTCGGCCATGAAGCCCAGGGTAACGACTTTTACGGTTGCGTCTGCATCGCCGACCAAGCGCCCGTTGGCCACCAGCACGTCATGAATTTGGCCGTCTTCGTTGAGAATAGCAGCACTTTGAATACGCTGCCCTGCGGGCTGCTCCCAATCGTAGCTGTACTGAACGCCGCCCACCTGGGCAAACTGGCCTGCACTGATATCAGGGGCGGCGGCCGCTACGGCGTGCTCTAACACGTCAAGCAGCGTGCTGCGGTTAACCGTCAGGATGGCCAGGTCATTATTGAAGCGCAGTGCCGAAGCGGCGTCCAACTGAGATACACCACCTGCTGGCTTGCCGATGGCATCATTGGCAGACGGTGCCTGATAGCTGGGCTCGCTATCGCCGCCTTGCACGACGACTTCGCCAATCGCTTCACGAATACCGCCGCCGTTCTTGAACGAGACCATGACATCGTCATCCAGCTGGCGGGCATACCAGAGGTTGGCGTCGGCAGTGAGGTTCCCGAGATTGGTCTCTTCGGTGCGCACCGAGCCGCGTTCTCCCACCAGATATACATCGGACAGGCCAAGAACATTGCCATCCTGGTCGGCCACGAACTCACCCACGGCACCGACAAGGTCCTGGGCAATCTGGCCTTTGGTTCCGTCAGCAAAAGCGTCTTCCAGGCTGCCCCACAGAGCTTCTACCTGCTCATCCGTCGAGGCGTAAACGCCTGAAGTGGTCTGCTCAATCGAGTCGGTGACGACGTGGCCATTTTCGTCAAATTCGACCACTAGCTGAGCGACATAGCGCCAACCGGCATCGGTGTTCACGATGACCACGTCATTACCGGAAACATCCTTGGTGAGAATCGGGTAGGTGTCATACGGCTCGCCCGCGCCAGGAAACAGACCGCGGTCAATGTCATTTTCATTGGCTAGCAGCGAGTCCGAACCACCGGCGATAACGATATCGACGCCGTCCAGCAGGGTCGCCAGTTCTTCTTCAAACTGAATTTGCTGCAAATGCGCACTCAGGATGATCTTATTGATGCCTTGCGCCTCCAGGTCATCAACCACCGGCTGAATGATAGCGGCCAGGGCCTGCATATCATTGCTGCCACCTGAGAGCACGTCTACACCGCCTATCGATGAAATACTCTCGAGAATCTGGGTGGTAACACCGATAATGCCAATCTTTTCACCGCCACGTTCAGCAATGACTGCCGGGGCAAGCTTAGGCTTGTTCGCATCAGCCAGCACTTCTTCAAGCGTCGACTGAAATGCATCGTGTGAAAATATCTCGTTGGTGGCCAAACCGCTAAGCGCTGAATCCTCTGAGAAGTCCAGGTTGGCAGATATATAGGGGAATTGGGCACCCAGCCACGCTACGTCGGCAGCACTTTCACCATTGACCACGGGCGCGAGCATGTCGGCAATCAGGTCGGTTCCCAAGTCGAACTCATGGTTGCCCAGCGCCACTGCTGCGGCATCGACCAGATCCATCAGCAGCGTTTCAACCCGCCCCGAGGCGGCTGTAATACCACTCATGGAGCCCGTTTCCAGTCCGTAAACATCCTCTACGGCGGTCTGGAACGCAGCTTGTAGGCTCTCTTCAGACGCAGCACTTAAATAGGGCCCAGGCAACACCAGATCACCCGAGCTCACAAACAATGAGTTGGCGTACTGGTTTTCCAGGTGGTCGACGATGGAAACGAAATTGGGTGCGTTCAGTAAGTCCCCGCCACCCCCTTCCATATCAGCGGCGTGCAGAAGCTGTAGCTGAAAGTTGCTCATTGAAATCCCCTTCTTTTTTGAGTATTCGCCCCTTCAAGCGATGAGGGATGTTACTGAGCTAACAGTGACGGCTATATGACACTTTGAATAAATTCGTGCAAAAAATCGTTTTATCCAAGAGTTCAATGCTTGGGCAACGGTTTGTATCACAGCGTCAATATGGATATCTAAAACGTCACAATCATGACATACCCAAGCGTTAGGTTAGGTAATCACGTGATATTGCGAACGATGGACGCCGCATATTGACAGGGTCTTGTCATGCATGTCGCTTGCAACATGTGCATACATGACCCAAACCACAAACGAATGACTGCTTACCTGGACGGAAAATGGACATGAATAACCAGATCATTGTTAGCTCGTTGTACCAGACGCTGCTGTTACGCCAACCCGATGATCAAGGACAGCGTTACTGGGCGGGTTTGCTGGATCGCCGTGAAATAGATGTCGAGGGTGTTGCACGCAACCTGTTGGCCAGCACCGAGTTTAACGAAGTGATTCAACCGATCACCCAGCTTTATACCACTTACCTGTTGCGATCAGCCGATACAGAGGGCCTCACCTACTGGGCCAACACGCTGCGTGAAGGATTAACGCTGCAGGAGGTAACTGAAAGCTTCAAGACTTCTGCCGAGTTCCAAACGATTGCTACGTATGACGATACAGCCTGGCTTACTCAGGCGTATCAGGGGGTGCTGGGACGCGTGCCGGAGCCCACTGGCGCTGACTACTGGTTGGAATTACTTTCTACTGGCGCTTCACGTGAAAACATTCTACAAGCCATCGAGGCGAGCAACGAAAGTCAACAGTTAGCGCCGTCCAGGATGCTGCAACCCCTCGCGGGTGAAGGTGACAATGCAACTGATACTAGTTTCGATACATTGCTAGGCCATCTGATTAACCAAATCGAGGACGAGGCAACCCAGCCTGAACCCGAAGAACCGGAACAGCCTGTAGAACCGGAGCCGCCCGAAGAACCGGAACAGCCCCAAGAACCGGAACAGCCCCAAGAACCGGAACAGCCCGAAGAACCGGAACAGCCCGAAGAACCGGAACAGCCCGAAGAACCGGAACAGCCCGAAGAACCGGAACAGCCCGAAGAACCTGAGCCGGGAAAAACACCCCAACCCGATTTTCAGCTAGGCGAGCGCTACTACCAGGGCGCATCAGACGCATCAGCAGCCGTTGCCATTGACGAGCAACTAATGCTGGTCGCGGACGATGAAGATCAGACCCTACGCCTTTATGACCGCGAAACGGGCGGCGCGCCACTTGTGGCAATTAATCTGAACGATGCGCTGGGTCTCAGCGATAGCCAGGAAGTGGACCTCGAAGCCGTAGCCACCTACCAGGGGGTTCAATACTGGCTAGGCTCGCATCAAAGCGGCCAGCGCTCGATGATATTCACTACAGAAGTGTCCGGTGATAGCGCTGACACATTCGATATCAGCGTGACCGGCCAGTTTACCGATCTAGCCAAACAGCTCGCTGCCTGGGATGCGAACAACGAGCATGGTTTAGGGGATAACGCGCTGAAACTGGAGCTGGGAATAAATGTAGAAGGTGCGGTGTTTATCGACGAGACCCTTTACCTTGGCCTGCGGGCGCCGTTGGACGACGATTTCGCCCAACTGTTACCAGTCTCCAACGCTATCGACTTGGTAAATGGCAGCGCTACCCAAGCATCATTTGGCGAGCCGCTGCGGCTGGATCTTGATGGCCGGGCCGTGCGCGCCATTGAGCCTGCTGGAGAAGAAGGTTACTTGATTCTGGCAGGCCCTGTAGATGATGGCGATGACGCTGGTTTTGGACTCTATTTATGGGACGGACACCATGCTGTTCGCGAAATTGACGGCATCGATCTAAACACCATTCCTGAGGCGCTCACCGCAAAACCCGAAGCGCTTTTTGACGTAAAAATGAGCGATGCAGGTATTTCAGCCAGCGTGCTTTTTGATAGCGGTACGGTCGACTGGTTTGATGATGGTCGGTCTTCGAAAGACCTTCCAGATAGCCAGCAGCAGTTTATCGGTACGGATATTATGTTTGACGCGCTGCCGGATATGGCCCCGCGTGCAGGCGATATCGCCGTTACGGCCGTTAGCGGTAGTGACAAAGAGTTTCAGTTTGTTGCACTACACGGTATCGCCGAAGGGGCAGAAATTACCTTTACGGATTCCGGCTGGACGGGTGATGGCTTCCGAGCCAATGAAGGTGCAGTGAAATGGACAGCGCCAGCAGGCGGTGTTGCCCCGGGCACAGTGATTTCTCACACGCAAAATGCCGACCAGTTCTCTAATGCCAACAGCGCGGCGGTAGGTAATGGCAGTTTCAACCTTTCCGTGGGTGGCGACCAGGTTATTGCGTTTGTGGGTGAAGATACAAACCCTACCTTTATCTATGCCATTCAGACCAATAGCAGTGAGTGGCAAGAAACCGCCACAAACTCCAATAACTCGGCCCTACCGCCAGACCTGGAAAATGGCACTACGGCCATTGCCGTTGGCAGCGCGCGTAACGCGGCCTTTACCGCCGATGGTTACGGTACGGCAGACGCGCTTTTAGCAGCGATTGGTAATCCAGATAACTGGACCTTCGAGCGCAATGCCCTGCCCGATAACGCAACGATGGAATTTCGTATTGGCACGATGGAGGCGCCTTATGTGCCGGGTGAAAGTGACATTGGCCTAGTCATTACCGAGATCTGGCCAGGGCAAGCCGGTACGGATATCACCGAAGACTGGTTTGAAATCACCAACCGTTCTGGTGACACTCTGGACTTTGCTGAATCTCCGCTCTACTACGACGACGACAGCGCCAACCCGCAAGATGCCGTGCTTATCGAAGGCCTGACCACGCTGGCACCGGGCGAATCCTCCATTGTGATCGTCGATGGTGGCATTGATGCCGTGGCCCAGTTCCGTGAGGCCTGGAGCAACATCAGTAACATCGACAGCCTGAAAGTTGGCTTTGCCGACAATGCCGCCGGTTTGGGCAGTGGTGGCGATGCCGTCACCCTCTGGCAGGGCGACCCGCGTATTGATGGCAACAAAGTTGGCTTTGAAGCCTACCCCGACACGTCAAATAACGACGCCGCTTCGTGGAACGTGGACCGCCAAGCGTTCACGCAGACAGATGAAGAGGGTGCAGCTAGCTCTTCTGCCGCGGGGGGTAATAGTGGCGACGTACCCGCTCTCGCCTCTCCTGGCGTTGCCATCAAACCGGAGCCCGAAATTACGCTGATTTCGACGGTTCAGGGTGAAGGCGGTACCAGCGCGCTAAATGACGAGAATGTCACGCTAGAAGCGATCGTTACCATGGTGACGCCCGGTATGGATGGCTTCTTTCTGCAAGAAGAAGATGAGGACAACGACGATAACCCGCTGACCTCCGAAGGAATCTTCGTTTATGCAGGGAGTGGCAGCAGTGAATGGCTTGAGCAGCTCTCTGCGGGCGACCAGATCCGTATTGGTGGCACCGTTTCAGAATTTTATGACAAGACTCAGCTTACCGCTGACCGCTCCAGTCTCGACATTCTGGCTCGCGAGCAGCCTCTGCCCCAGAGCCAGGCCATCAAGCTACCTTTTGCCAACAAACAGGGCCTGGAAGCGTTTGAAGGCATGCGTGTCGCCATTAAAGCACTCGATGGCGAGCCGCTAGTGGTTACTGAGCTTTACGAGCTAGGCCGTTACGGTGAAGTTACGCTTTCTGCCAACGGCCGCCTGGAGCAGTTTACTGAGGTCAACGCGCCGAGCGTGGAAGGCTATAGCGCTTGGCTCGAGGACGCAGAAGCCCGCACGATCAAGATCGATGATGCCAACTCGTCGCAAAACCCGGACCCGATTATCTATGGTCGTAACGGTGAAGAGCTCTCTGCTACCAATCCGCTACGCGGGGGCGATATGCTGGACACCCTGGAAGGTGTACTGGACTTCAGCCATGGGGAGTGGAAAGTACAAAATGTAGATGGCTTGGATTTCTACGGCCCCGCCACACCGGATACCGATACTTTGGGCGATGCTGAAATCAAGGTGGCGTCATTCAACGTACTTAACTACTTCAATACGTTGGATGAAAACGGCAATAAAACAGCCACCCTTGACGGCACTGAGCACTCACCGCGTGGCGCCAATAACGCTGAAGAGTTTTCCCGTCAGGAAGCCAAGATCGTTAACGCAATCAATACCAGCGGTGCCGATGTAGTGGGCCTGATGGAAGTTGAAAACAACGGCTTCGGGGAAGACAGTGCCATTGCGGCCCTTGTTAATGCCTTGAATGCCGATGCCCAGCTAAAAGGTCTTGACGGTGTCACATGGGACTATAGCACTCCCAAGGATGCCGAAGGTAGTATCGCAAGCCCTGGTACTGATGCTATAGCGGTGGGTGTGATTTATAACAGCCAAGCGGTGACACCTGCCGGTGACGCTGCCACCAAGACCGACGGCGCGTTTGCTTATGGAAGCCGCCCTCCGGTCATGCAGACCTTCACCGACGATAACGGCGAGCAGTTCTCCGTAGTCGTCAACCACTTCAAGTCAAAGGGCAGTGTGATCAATGGCGAGAATGCCATTGGTGACGGTCAAGGCAACAACAACCCGACACGCGTTGAAGCAGCCAAGGAGCTCCTTGAATGGCTGGAAAGCAATCCAACAGGCAGTGACGATCAAGACGTACTCATCCTGGGTGATTTGAACGCTTATGCCATGGAAGACCCTATCACGGCGCTGAAAGAAGCAGGGTTTGAGCTGCTCGATGACGACTATAGCTATGTCTTTGATGGCTTCTGGGGGTCGCTGGATCATGCATTGGCCAGCGAATCACTGACCCAGCAGGTTACCGGCACCACGACTTGGCATATCAATGCAGACGAAGCGACTGCCTTGGATTACAACACGGAGTACACCTCTGAGCGCCAGGTCGAGAACTTGTACGCCCCGGACCCATTCCGCAGCTCAGATCATGACCCTATTTTGGTGGGCTTAAACCTAAGTGCGGCAGAAGCCTAAGAGTTTCGCGACAACCGTTCTTAAACGCTCATTATTGATGGCCTCCGCTTGCGGGGTCATTTTTTTTACGCCTTCGAATAGCTCCCCGACTACAGGTAATCCATGGCTCCGGCTTTACAGCGTGTTAAATTCATTGCGTAAACTTATTATGCTTACTATTTCACACCGGCTTTTAATTCTGGAGAAACACGTTGAGCTCAACACGTTTAGCAGCGGCCATTATTGCAGACAGCGGCATTGCCTTCGGTACCAGCGGCGCACGAGGGCTGGTAGAGCAATTTACTGACGAGGTATGTGCCGCATTTAGCGTGGCGTTCATTTCTGCCATGAAGTCGAGCTTTGACGTAAAACGGATTGCAATCGGCATGGACCTCCGCCCCAGCAGCCCAGCCATGGTAGCAGCGTGCACTGGCGCCGCCCACGCCATGGGTGTTGAAGTTGATGACTATGGCGTACTGCCCACCCCTGCACTTGCGTTGCAGGCCATGACAGATGGTATTCCCTGCATAATGATTACCGGTAGCCATATACCTTTTGATCGTAATGGGATTAAGTTCTATCGGCCTGATGGCGAAATTACCAAACAGGATGAGGATGCGATCTCTACCTCAACTGCGCGAATGCCAGCAGAGGTGCATCCAGTACGCAATGTCGTTTCTGATGCAGCCAGCGAGACATATACTCGGCACTTTACCTCGTGGTTTACCGGCGAGCCACTAAAAGGATGGCGCATAGGGCTATATCAGCACTCTGCTGCTGGGCGTGATTTAAACGTCCATATATTGGCCGAGCTAGGTGCCGATGTGGTTATACTCGGTCGTAGCGAAACCTTTGTTCCAGTGGATACCGAGGCAGTAAGCGAAGAAGATCAGGCAAAGGGCAGCGCATGGGCAAAACAGTACCAGCTGCATGCCCTGCTCTCTACTGATGGTGACGGCGATAGGCCTCTGGTCGGCGATGAGACAGGTACTTGGCAACGTGGTGATGTGGTGGGCTTACTGTGCGCACGAGCGCTGGGGATTGAAGCACTTGCTGTTCCAGTAAGCTGTAATACAGCCATTGAAGCATGCGGTGCGTTTAAAAAGGTTGAACGAACACGCATCGGTTCGCCCTATGTATTGGCCAATATGGCAACGCTCAGTAAGCAGTTTGATCGAGTCGCAGGCTTTGAAGCCAACGGTGGCTTTTTGCTAGGTAGTGAGCTGGAAGTAGACAACCGTGCACTAGCAGCACTCCCCACCCGCGATGCACTTTTACCCGCGTTAACCCTGATGATAACAGCTGCCCAACAAGGTATCAGGCTGTCGCAGTTATTTGCCAACCTTCCTTTACGATATACCGCAAGCGACCGACTTAAGGGCTTTCCTACCTGGCAGAGCAATGCTCTGTTAGCAACGTGGCGAGAAGCCCCTAAAGAGATGCAGGAAGCTTTAGGCTTCGCAGCGCCCATTAAAGATATAAATACAATTGATGGCTTACGCATAACGTTGGAAAACAACGATATTGTGCACTTGCGCCCTTCCGGCAATGCCCCAGAACTGCGCTGCTACTGTGAATCAGACTCACAGGCAAAAGCATCTGCCCTGGTTCAGAGAAGCCTGGCTAGCCTCGCTGCCCTTGCTTAAGCCAATCGATTTACAGTAAGAAAGCAAAACGTGAGAGGCTCTTTAGAGCCTCCCGCGCGTTGCGGCCATCCATAGCCGGAGAACCATTTATTCAGTATAGCGATTTATAAAACCGACAGCGACCACACCACTGTCACGTTCTTTATCGCCCATCATTATTCAGTTCATGAAAGAAATCAGGCCGCTATCATAACGCAATCGGACGCGACTTTCATCGCATCCGCGTCAGGTACTGCATGAATGCCGTTCATGGCGACTGGGATGGCTTTTCTGGCTTAAGTGAATGAAAAATGCCCGCGCGGTGGTTTTGAACCGCGCAGGCATTTTCAAATAGGTCCTTACGATAATAATATAACGATAACCATGCCCCACAATGTTAAAAACGTATTACTGACAGCGTAGGGCACCGTATACCCAAGCATGCGCACGTTGCTTTTGGCTTGTTCAGATACCATAGCGACAGATGCCGTGCTCGTTCTGGCCCCACCGCAGCAGCCAAGATTAATCGCAGGGTCGAAACGAAAAATATATTTACCAATCAATGGGCCGAGTACCATCGGGACAGCGGTTGCAAATAGCCCCCAGAAGAATATCTCGAAGCCGACCTGTTGAAGCCCAGCAACAAACGTGGGACCCGCCGTAATGCCCACCACAGCAATAAATATATTCAAACCTACCGAGTTCATAAACCAAAGCGTTGCGCTTGGCACTGTACCGAGCTTCGGTATGAAACTACGTAACCACCCAATAAGAATACCCGCAATCAACGCGCCGCCCGAAACAGAAAGCGTAATTGGAATCCCATCGACAGGAACCGATATCGCACCAATTAAACCACCCAAAACGATACCGGCACCCACTAACACCATATCCGTAACACTGGTAGGACGGTCAGCAAAGCCGTATTCGCCAATTATGTCGTCAATATGTTTCTTCGTACCGTTAATAGTTACGATATCACCACGATGTATTTTAGTTTGCGCGTATAAAGGGATATCTACGCCCATTGAGCCTCGCCGAACACGTGTAACGTAAACACCTCGAGACATAGGCTGCTGAGCAAGCTCAATGAGTTTTTTCCCATTTGCTTTTTTATTGGTAATAAAAACATCGACCGATTCAACAGGTATATTCAAAAGCTCTGGATCAGCGACTTCCTTAGCCCGATTGCTCCACTCTACTAACGCTTCATGATTACCTGAGACAGCAACAATATCGCCTACTTGTAAAACGGTATCGCCATCAAAGGGAATAATCTTTTCTCCACGGCGCAGGTTTTCCAGGAACAGGCGCCCATCAACACTGGCTTCTGCTTCTGATACCGTTTTACCGGCAATCAAGCCGGGCGTGGCAAGCTCATAAGCTCGAATGATGTATTTATGCCATGCGGAATGCATACCATCTTCGGAAGCGCCGACGGACATCTCTTTTTCGTAGCGCTTACACTCTTCCTGTAGGTTGATGCGTAAAAGCTTTGGCCCCAGAAAAGCGATGATCCACCCGGTGCCCACCGTTCCAATTGACGTCCTCCCCGCCCTAAAGGACGGGGATTTCAACTTCTTGAGGGCAACGTCCTGCCCCGAGGCTGAGGATATTCCGGGCCGCATTCACGTCCCGGTCGTGGAGTACA
>NZ_JABUYX010000023.1:0-54615 GCF_014898005.1 Halomonas citrativorans | reverse complement strand
GGTTAGCTCAAAGCGGCCTGCAGGGCTTTTCATGGTCTTGGGAGAGCCCCCGTTTTTGCGGTTGGGCGTCTCTTGATTGTCGAGATGCGCGTCGAGCTCCGCCTGCATGGCAGCCTCGGTCAACTGCTTGATGAGCGGCGTCAGAATGCCCTCCTTGCCGGTGAGATCTTTCCCTTCTCGCAGGGCTTTCAGCGCCGCGTCCATGTCAAATGTTGCTTGTGTCATACATCACCTCTTTCCTCTTAGGGTAGAAGTGACACAGAATTCTGAACACTACCCATCTATTAGGTATTTCTACAACGTTAGTTAATTTTATGATTCGCGATGCGCTGACCCATTGCCGCCAGTCGATACAAGGTCAGTCGTTGCCAGATTAGTAAGCCTATGTTCCATCCCCTCTTTGTGGTCGCTTTGTTACAATGTCAAAGAACTACGATAGCGCTGAAATTCCTAGGCGTTTACCGAGTCGGTTGACCGATGGCAGGCAGCAGTAGCGAGGTTTGACAGTAACGATGGATAACGACAGCGGCGATGATGCCGTTTGGCAAACGGCGCTAGACTGGCTGATGCGCGAGCACGAAGAGGCGTTGAGTGATGCTGATCGCGAGGTGCTTCATGCGTGGTTAGCGGCTTCTTCTCAGCATCGCCGTGTATTTCGTGAAGCCGAACAGCTATGGCTGTTAACGGGGATGATTCCAAGTGGCGATGAGCGCAGCTAATGAGGCTCTTTTTTACTCTCCTTTTTCGATTGTTAGGCTAACTAAATAGTCGCTTGCTAAAGCTGCCTCCTACTGGTGGAATTTTTAGCCTGCCAAGAGTAATTCAATGCCGCTGCCCTAGCGGCTCCTTGTCTAGTTTTTCTATTTTATTCCTCCTTCGCGTTAAATTTTCACGTACCTCAGTCGTCATTAAGGAATGAGAAGTAATTGCTTTTTGTTTCTCATTCCTTAATGACGACTGAGGTTAGCCCCATGACAAGCTGTTTTGATCGTGAAGATGGTGTCTTCCGCGTATTAGTCAACCACGAAGAGCAGTACTCCCTCTGGCCCGAATGGAAAGCGATTCCCGCTGGCTGGACCGATACCGGCGTGCTCGGCGATAAGCCAACCTGCCTCGACTACGTCGAAAAAACCTGGACTGATATGCGGCCGCTGTCGCTACGCCAGTGGATGGATGCGCAAGCCAAAAGCGAGGCGGAGCAGGTGGATGCAGGTTAAGCGTTTAAGACTGCTCTGCCTGCCCTGCGCCGGGGCTAGCGCCACTATGTATCTGCGCTGGAAGCGTCAGTTTCCCGCCTGGATCGAGGTATGCCCCGTCGAGCTGCCTGGGCGTGGTGAGCGCCTGGGTGAGTCGCTTATCGATGACTTCGAGACCCAGGTCGTGCGGCTATGCGAAGAGCAAGCAACCCGGGTGCGCGGCGACTTTGCCCTGTTCGGTCACAGCATGGGGGCGTTGTTGGCCTACGGCATGGCGGCACGCTTGCGCGATGTGGGGCGCCCTCAGCCGCGGATGCTGTTCGCCTCAGGCAGCGCGGCACCCTCAATGCGTGACTCAGAGCGCTTGGCGGGGCTTGATAACGATAAGGCCTTAATCGCAGATCTGCGCCAACAGGGCGGCACTCCAGAGGAGGTTTTCGAAAGCCCGGAGCTGCTGCGACTTACCCTCGATATCTTGATGGCGGACTATCGCCTCTGCCGCAGCTTTCGCTATCGCGGTGGGACGTCGCTTGCTTACCCCCTACAGGTACTCGCCGGGCGTGAAGACGATATTGAGCAAGAGCGTCTGGAAGCGTGGAAGCGGGAAGCCGGCGGGGCGTTCTCTTTAGACTGGTTCGAAGGGGGGCACTTCTTTATTCGTCAACAGCAACCGCAAGTGCTGGAAACCCTAAAGCGGGCACTGGCCCGACGGCTTGAGGAGGTGCCTCATGAAGCGCCTGCGATTAGCTGAAGGGGTGCCTGAGGGGCTTGAGGTATGGCGCTTAGCGCTCGACCTGAATGCCCCGGTAGCCGACGACGATGATCGGCTGCTGAGCCGAGCCGAGTGGCAGCGCGCCCAGCGGCTTCGCCATCACGCCGATGTCGTGCGCGCCGTGGCAACCCGCGCTGCCTTGCGACGTTTGCTATCAGCGCACACCGGTATAGCGCCAGAAAAGCTGGAGTTCACTCAGAACGCTTACGGCAAACCCGCCTTGGAAAATGCTGATGGGCCTGCTTTCAATGTTTCCCACTCTGGCAATGTCGCCTTGATTGCACTAGCCCCCAGCGGCGCGGTGGGAGTTGATATTGAGCGTCGCCGACCCGAGGCCGAACTGGCGCCGCTACACGGGCTGGTGCTATCGCCGAGTGAGCAGCGCGACCACGCACGTGACAGCTCCGCGCTGCTCTTTATGGAGCGTTGGGTGGTTAAAGAGGCTGTGCTCAAAGCCCTGGGTCTGGGCATTGCTGATCATTTGCGGTTGCTCTCGATCACTTCCTCTTTAGGGCCGCCAGGCACCTACCGCCTTGAACACTCGCTTCCCGTTTTATCACCTTTGCAAGCATGGCCGCTGCCAGCGCCGAGTGGCTATTCCGCTGCTCTGGGTTATGTCGATATGGCGCATGTTACCTGCGGGGTTGGGACTATAAAGCGTGAGTACACCGCGGCACTGCCAAATTACCAACGTTATTTACTGACTCACTATCTCCAGGATTCGAACTTTTAGTAGGTACGCATATGGATACAAGGCACGCCCAGACAACTCGCAGTAGCCAGTCCCACAACGATGTTTCTAAAGACTATGTTTTTAGAAGCTATGTCGAGCATTTAAGTCGCCTGGCACGGGAAAGGCCCAGCGACAGGGCGCTGATTGTAGTGAACGCTCAAGGTGAGACCACCCTTGACTACGCCACCCTGGAACGGCGTTCCCGTGCCCTGGCCAGCGAACTCCAGCAGCGGTTCCCGGCTGGTGAGCGTGCCTTAATTCTGCTGGATAACGATGAACACTATGTGGTGGCGTTTTTCGCCTGCCTGTATGCCGGGGTGATTGCCGTGCCGGTCTTCCCTCCGGAGTCGGCCAAGCAGCAGCACCTGGCGCGTCTGCTCGCCATTGCCGCCGACTCCCAGGCTGCCTGTGTGCTTACCTCTACAACGATTATCGATGTGGTCGCATCTGCAAGCGAAGGCTTCGGCAGCGCCGAACTGATCCCCGTGGATGCCGTAGATGAGAGCCGTGCTGAGCACTGGATTGAGCATCACCCAAAGCGTAGTGATATCGCCTTTTTACAGTACACCTCAGGTTCCACGGCCACTCCCAAAGGGGTGATGGTGAGCCATGGCAACCTGATGGCGAACGAGCGTGCTATCGAGACAGGTTTCTCGATTGGTGCTGATGATGTTTTCGTCAGTTGGCTGCCGCTTTACCACGACATGGGGCTGATCGGTGGCCTGCTGCAGCCCATCTATCGCGGTATCCCTGCGGTATTGATGAGCCCCACTTTCTTTTTACAGCGGCCGGTACGCTGGTTGGAAGCGATCTCCCGCCATCGGGGCACCATTAGCGGTGGTCCTGATTTTGCCTATCGACTGTGCCTTGAGCGTATCCGTGATGAGCAGCTTGAGACACTCGATTTATCCAGCTGGCGGGTCGCGTTCTCAGGCGCCGAGCCGGTACGCCACGCAACCCTCACTGGCTTTATTGAACGCTTCCGCCCGGCGGGCTTCGCCGCTGATACCGCAGCCCCTTGCTATGGTCTAGCTGAAGCCACGCTGCTGGTTAGCTGTAATCCGCGCGGTACGGGCGTGGTGGGCAAGGCTTTTTCGCAACAGTCGCTGGCCGAGGGGAAGGCCGCTTCAGCGGTTGAAGGCAATATGCTGGTAGGCTGCGGCACCCCGGAGCCAGGTCACACAATCGACATTGTTGATCCCGAGGAGCTTCATTCTTTGCCCGAAGGAGACGTCGGCGAGATCTGGGTCAATGGGCCAAGCGTGGCACATGGGTATTGGCAAAATCCCGAAGCCACGGCCAAAACCTTTGTTACCCGGGATGGCGTTAGCTGGCAACGTACCGGGGCTGACGATAGCGACGCTTACGATACCAATGCACAGGGTCACGACGCCCAAGACGCTCGCTGGCTACGCACCGGCGATTTAGGCTTTCTGCACGAAGGGCAGCTGTATATCGCCGGGCGTATTAAAGACCTGATCATTCTGCGCGGCAATAACGTCTACCCCCAGGATATCGAGAGCGCTGTTGAGGCGGAAGTGGAAGCAGTGCGCAAAGGGCGCGTGGCGGCCTTTGCCGTGACCACGCCGGAAGGCGCTGAAGGAATCGGCGTTGCGGCAGAAGTCTCCCGGGGTATGCAGAAGCTGGTACCCGCTGAGAAGTTGATTGAGGCATTAAGGGAGACGGTGGGATCCGCCTGCCATGAGCCGCTTTCTGTTGCGCTACTACTCAACCCCGGTGGCCTGCCCAAAACCTCCAGCGGCAAGCTACAGCGCAGCGCCTGCCGTCAAGGCTGGGAGGCGGGCAGTCTTGATGCCTACGCCATTCACGCCTTTGGGCATTTTGTTAGCGGCGGCGACGATGAGGGCGCTGGTGGTGGAGAGTCATCACAATCTACTGCGGAATCAGGGAGCGAAACCGAGCAGACGTTAGCGATGCTCTGGCGCCAAGTGCTGGGAGACAACAAGGAAACGCCACTGGGAAGTAATGCTCACTTCTTCGCCAGCGGGGGTAATTCTCTGGCGGCGGTGCAGTTGGCTTCACGCATTAGCGATCATTGGGCGATTGATTTCCCTACTAGAGCGGTCATGGAAAAGCCGCGCTTTGGTGATGTGGTTGATGAAGTAGAGCGCCGGTTAGCGAATCCTTCGGTCTCCCATCAGGGAGGTGGTCAGAAGCCACTGATACCGATTTCCCGCCATGCGGAACTACCTTTAGCACCTGTCCAGCGTCGGCTCTGGTTAGTTGATCGCTTGGCGAGTCAGGCGGATGACCGTGAGCGAGCCGCCTACAACCTTCCTGCGCTGTTTTCCCTGACAGGGGAGTTGAATATAGAGGTTCTGGAACGAACCGTTAATACCATCGTTGCGCGACATGAAGCATTGCGTACCCACTACCCCGAAAGTGAGCGTGGCGATCCCATCGCGGTTATCGAAGATCAGCGAAACATCGAACTGCCTGTTTTGGATTGCAGCGATCTTTCAGAGCAAGAACAGCAGCGATATCTGCAAGATACTTTCTCCGAGTATGCGAACACACCGTTTGATCTTGTCACTGGCCCTTTAATAAAGGCGGGCTTGCTGCGTTTTGGCGCACAAGAGCATGCCTTGGTGCTGACTATTCACCACATTGTGTTCGACGGTTGGTCAACGAGCGTTTTCATTCGGGAATTTGCCACTTTGTACGGGGAATTACTGGAAGGGAAGGAATCTGAGTTACCCAAGCTGGGTATTCAGTACGTGGACTATGCCGCTTGGCATGAGAAAGCATTGTCGGGAGCGGCCTTTGAGCAAAGCGCAACCTTCTGGCGTCGCTATCTAAACAGTGCCCCACTGCTCTCAACTCTACCGGCGGACTTCGCCAGGCCCAGCCAAATATCGCATGCCGGTAGTGCCCTGAGCATGACACTGAGTCCAGACCTATCACAAGCGTTGAACAAGCTTGCCGCACAGCGTGGCACCACGCTATTTACGCTTCTATTGGCGAGTTTTCAGCTGTTGATGCATCGCCAGACCCGTCAACACGACCTGATTGTGGGAACCGATGTCGCTGGCCGTAGCCATCCCGATGTTGAGCCGTTAATTGGCTTTTTTGTCAATGTAATCCCGCTGCGGTCTCGTTTGTCTGATGGCCAGATTGATTTCGGCCACTGGCTTGAGCAAGTACAGACCAGCGTGCTGGATGCCTTCGATCATCAAAATGTTCCCTTCGACAAAATTGTCGAGCTTTCGGGGATTGGTCGTGAGCGCGACCGTCCCCCCCTGATACAAACCCTCTTCGTACTACAAAACACGCCAACCGAGCGGTTCTCAATTCCGGGCTTGGAAGTGGAGGTAATGCCTCAGCCTCGGCAAGAGTCGAAGTTCGATATGGCGATATTCGTCAATGAGAGTGACACCGGACTATCAGTCGAGTGGGTCTACGCCACCGCATTGTACCGACGCGAAACCATTGAGCACTTAACCGGTGCCTGGCAGTCGCTACTAGCGCAGATCGTGGAAGCTCCCAACACGCCCGTCGAGGAGTTTCGCTTACCCCAAATGGAGAAACACGCTATGCAAAACAAGCTTTCAAAAGGTTCCAAACTCAACAAGCTTGGCAGCCTGAAATCCCAGCCAGGTGCGCGCCCCTCGACCAACAGTGACTCACCGATACGAACGGCATTGCTCGACGAAAAAAGAGTCTTTCCTCTCGTGATCGAAGCGACGGACGCTGACCTTGATGCGGTGGCGTGGGCAACTTCCCAGCGTGACTTCATCGAGCAACACTTACGCACGCATGCAGGCATCTTGTTCCGTAACTTTGGTCTGACCACACCGCAAGAATTTGAAGCCTTTGCCGAGGCTATCCAGCCGGGCCTTTACGGCAATTATGGTGACTTGCCCAAGAAAGAAGGGGGGCGCAATACCTACCGTTCAACCCCCTATCCCGAGCGCCAGATGATTCTCTATCACAACGAAAGTTCGCATTTGGAGCGCTGGCCGCGCAAGCAACTGTTCTTCTGCGAATTCCCTTCTCCCGTGGGGGGCGCTACCCCGATCGTTGACTGCCGGGAGATGCTACGCCAACTGCCCTCCGATGTGGTGGAGGAGTTCGAGCGTAAAGGGCTGCTTTATGTGCGCACCTTCACCCGCAACCTGGACGTGAGCTGGCGAGACTTTTTCAAAACGGATAGCAAGGAGGAGGTTGAAGCGCGGCTCAAAGAAGCGGGAATCGAGTGGCAGTGGTTAGGTTATGACGAGCTGCAGACGCGCACGCGCTGCCCTGCGGTAGTCACTCATCCAGTGACCGGTGACCGGGTGTTCTTCAATCAGGTGCAGCTCCACCACGTTAGTTGCCTTGAGCCTGATGTGAAAGAAGACCTGCTTGGCATGGTTGGCCAGGAGCGCCTGCCGCGTAATGTCTATTTCGGCGACGGCTCCGTGATTAGCGACGAGATGATGAAGGTTGTCGGCGAAGCCTACGAAGCCTGTGCCGTGCGCTTCGACTGGCGCCGGGGCGATGTGGTGATGGTTGACAACATGTTAGCAGCCCATGCTCGGGATCCCTACGAGGGGCCACGCAAAATCGTCGTGGCGATGGGAGACATCTATGAGCGTTCGGCGCTGGAAGAGGCCCAAGGGGTAAATGCCGATGCCGAGTTGGTCGGTCAATGAAATCACGGGGTTCGGGAGTCAATAAATGAATGCGATAACGGAACAGCAGAGCCTTGCCCATTGGCCGCTTAGCCCTGAACAGCGCGCAGTGTTGGTGGCGGCAGAAGCTAATGAAGGTGATACCCAGCAGGCAGCATCGGCGCAGGCTAATGTCATGGTGGTCGATATCCAAGGTGCGCTTGATAGCTCGCGGCTGGAGTGCGCACTGAGCGACCTGAGGCAGCAGCATGAAGCCCTATCGACGGCTTTGAAGAGCGTGGCCGGGTACCGCGGGCTGCGGCACCAAGCGCTTGAAAGCCTTCCTGCCATTGAGTGGTGGCATAAGGACTTACGCGGCAGCGATGATAAGCCATCGCTGCTCAACGGTGATCTCAACAACGCTCTTAATGACTATCGCGAGTCACTCAAGCGCCGGCCCATGGCTATCGAGAGTGGCGAACTGCTGCGTCCGGCGCTGCTGCGAACTGGCGAAACAACCTGGGTATTAGTACTGGCTGTTTCGGCGTTGGTGGCGGATCGCGGCAGCCTGCAGTCGCTGTTCTCGGGGCTGGTGGAGGCTTACGATCAGAGCGGAGGAGCCGATGATGATCCCGCGCTGCAGTATTCCCAGTTTATCGAGTGGCGCGCTTCGCTTGAAAACGACGATGACGCTGAAGAGGGCCGTGAGTATTGGCAACGGCATCAGCAATATGCCGAGCAGGCAGGCGCATGCCGCTTACCTGCCCGGCAAGCGAACCGCCATGATGTGCGGGTAGAACATGAATATGTGGACTTGGAACTCGAACCAGACCTCGTAGCGCGTATCGATAGCCTGGCAGATGAGCTGCAAGTATCCGCTGAGGCAGTATTACAGGCGGCCTGGTGGGCGTTACTCGCCAGAATTAGCGGCAGTGAGCGTGTGCTAGGTGGTTGGCAACACGACTGCCGCCAGGATTACGAGGTGATGCAAGGGGCGATCGGGCTCTTCGACAAGGTGCTGCCGGTGCTGGTTGAAGGCGTCGCTGATAGCGACTTCTCTAGCTGGATCGCCTGTTTAGCAGAGCAGCTAGAGTCGCATACCCAGGCCCAAGAGTACTGGTCAATTGATGCGCTGCCTGATAAGCGCCACCTGGTCGCGGGGTTCGCATTTTCAGAAGGCGTGAGCGAGTTAGATACGGCAGGTTTGCAGTGGTGCTTGCAAGAATTGCCTGGGCCATCGGCAGAATTTGAACTTGCCTTGCAGATTGGCCGCAGTAAGAGCGGAGCGGTGACAACCCTTTACACCGACCCATCATGCTATAGCCGAGCAGCGGCTGAGTGCCTGCTGGGCCAGTACCAAGCGATGCTACAGGCGGGCCTGGCTGACCCCGCGCAAAAGCTATTTTCGGTGCCGCTGATTTCCCCAGAGCAACAGCAGGGATTACTGTCGAGTGAGGAGAGTGTGCTCGACGTGGGCGAGCGTAACGTAGCGGCCCATATCGCCGCTTGGGCTGCCTCTACGCCGGATGCCATTGCCATTGAGGAGCAGGGCCGCACGCTGAGCTACGCTCAATTAGAAACCCGCATTAATGGTATCGCGCAGTGGCTGGATAACCAGGGCGTCAAACATGGAGATTATGTAGCGCTCAACCTGTTCCGCTCCACCGATTTGGTCGTGCTGCTACTGGCAGTATGGCGTGTAGGTGCTGCTTACCTACCGCTTGATCCAGATTGGCCCTTAGCCCGTAAGCGGCGAATGCTTGAGGATGCCCAGCCCGCGCTAGTGGTGAGCGCTGAAAACGACGAGGCGGAACCCACTTCACTGGCCCTTCCCGGCATCCGCAGTGTGGGGCTGCCAAAAGAAGTGGATGAAGCGGGTAGCGCATTGTCGTTTCCAGAGCCTGACCTCGGCGAGGTGGCTTACCTTCTCTATACCTCTGGCTCCACCGGCACGCCAAAAGGCGTGGTGATTGAACATGGTCAACTGCTCAACTACGTCGCCGGTGCCACAAAGGCCATGGGGCTATCGGTATGCCAGCGCTGGGCACTAACCGGGTCGCTGGCCACGGACCTGGGTAATACGGCGCTGTTCGGTGCCTTGTTCAATGGTGCCCGCCTGATGATCGCCGTACCTGATGATATGCAGGATGGCGATCACTTTGCGCGCTTTATGTCGGCGGCCGGTATCGATGCGCTCAAAATAGTGCCGTCTCACCTGGAGGCCCTGCTTGAGTGCGACGCTCCACGGTTGCCAAAAACACTAATTCTAGGCGGCGAGGCCCCTTCACCTGCCTTACTTTCGAGCATCGCGCGGATCTCCCCCGAATGCCAGCTATACAACCACTATGGCCCTACAGAAGCCACGGTGGGCGTGATGGTACACCCGGTATCACTTTTGCAGGATATGGCAGGCCCGCTGCCGCTAACCCAGTTGCTGCCGAACTGCCGCTGCCGAGTGCTTGACGAAAACTTGCACGCGACCCCCACCGGTGGCGTGGGTGAGCTGTATCTGGGTGGCGCCCAATTGGCGCGGGGTTATCTCAATAGCGATGCTTCGGCGTTTGTCGAGGATCCCTTCATTGCCGGTGAGCGGCTCTATCGCACCGGTGATTTGGCGTGCGTGCTGCCCGAGGGAGGCGTACGCCTTATTGGGCGAGCTGACGACCAGATCAAGTTGCGCGGCTTTCGTGTGGAACCTGCGGAAATCGAAAGCGTGTTGCAAGCACAGCCAGGGGTTAAACAGAGCCTGGTTCGCCTGATGGGAAGGGGCGGTGATACCCAGGAGCTCGTAGCGTTCCTGATTGGAGACGCCGAGGCGATGTTTGCTGAGGGCCAGGCCCAGCTTCGCGAGCAACTGGCTGTGCTACTGCCTGAACCCATGCGTCCTTCTCGTTTTATCCCTGTTGAGCATTTCCCCCGCCTGGGTAACGGAAAGGTAGACACCTCCGCGCTGGAAGCCTTGGCCCAAAAAACTGCGGAGAGAAAAACCTTGGTGAAGCCCCGGGATGCCGTGGAAGCCAACCTGTGCCAAGCCATGGCCGAGCTGCTTGGTCGCGATGAGGTAGGCATCGAGGACGATTTCTTCGAGCAGGGTGGGCACTCCTTGCTGGTGATCAAGCTGGTGGCGCGTATCCGTAAGCAGTTCGGGATCGAGATTGCCCCAGGCGTGGTATTCGACCATCCCACCGTCGCTGAGCTGGGTGCCGCTCTACGCGAGAGTTGTGCTGAGACCAGCACGAGCGGGCTAGCTGAGCTTGATAGCAACTGAGATGCCAAGTTTGCCTAGTAACATCATTTGTAACGCGGTACAGGAAGAGGATTTAGCGATGAAGGAAGTGGCTCATCCACAAGATGTGGCAGCACCTGGTAATGGCAGGGAAGGGCAAGATGGAGTGTCTGAAGCAGTTCGTGAAGATGATGTATTGCCGTTGTCATACTCCCAGCAGCAGCTTTGGTTCCTGCATCGTTATTCGCCGGATCTTACCGCCTACAACCAGCCGCGTGCCTATCAGCTGACCGGGAACGTGGATGCAAGGGTGCTAGAGCGCGCCTTTCAAGCACTGATTCAACGCCATAGCGTATTGAGAACACGATTCTTTGAGCGTAACGGCGTGCCGCAGCAGGTGGTACTCTCCCGTGCTCCTTTTTCTCTGAGTCAAGAAGACCTCTCTGAGCTGGCTACACCAGAACAGGACAAAAGGCTGGCACGGTCGATTGAGCAAGTCGCGCAGCATGTATTCGACCTTGGTGAGCCACCGTTGCTAGTGGCTCGGTTGATAAAGATAGAAGAGCGCCGACACGTTCTGGTTGTCTGCCTGCATCACATCATTTCAGATGCCTGGTCTAACCGCATCATCGAATCCGATCTGAGTGAAGCCTATCGTAAGGCGTTGGGCCAAAACGGAGATGCGCAGCTTCCAGGCTTGCCCGTACAGTATGGTGACTATGTTCTGCAGCAACAGAAGAGAGTGGCAACGGGCGATATTGCTAAGGAACTTACGTATTGGAATGAGCATCTTGGAGACGATGTCCCACCGTTAGAAATCACCACTGACTATGGCTATCCCAAACAGCAAGAGTTTCGGGGGGGCGCAAAGCGTTTCGTGTTGGATAGCAGCCTCGCCAACTCCCTAAAAGCCTTTTGCCAACAACAGCGCTTTACTCCTTTCGTGCCACTCTTCGCTGCCTGGCAAGTAGTGCTGGCCCGCTACTGTGGGCAGCAAGACTTCGCTATTGGCGTACCGTCGTCAGGTCGCCAGCAAGAGGAATTTCAGGAGGTCGTTGGCTTTTTTATCACGACACTGCCTTTTCGAGTTCGAGTGAATCCAGCCATGACGCTGCGTGACGTATGCCGGCAGGTTAAACAGGATGCAGTGGGCTCGCTCAACTATGCTGATATGCCGTTGGACGTCTTGCTAGAACACCGAAAAGTAAAGCGGGATCCCGTTCGACAGCCATTGTTTCAAGTCATGTTTGGTCTCCAATTCAGATCTGACGAGGAACAGCTTCAGCTAGATGGTGTGTCTGTCGAACTGATCGACCTTCCTCAGACGAGTGCAAAGTTTGAGCTGTCGCTGGATATTGTCATCGAACAGGAGCAAGTAGTTGGTGCTCTAGAATTCAATACCGATCTGTTCGATGAACAGACCATCCAACGTTTGATAGGTTACTACCAGAAAGTACTGAAAATTTTATTAGAAAAGCCGGAAACACGGCTCACCTCTATCGAACTACCTGATAACGCGGAAAAAGCATTGCTGCTCGATTGGGGAAACCGCGCAGCAACCGATAATCCGGTCGAACCCATTCATCACGTGATAGAGCGCCAAGCTGCTGCAACCCCAGAGGCTACGGCACTAGTATTCGAAGATCAGTCGCTCAACTACACCGAACTCAATGCCCGCGCCAACCAGTTGGCTCACTATCTGATCGGTCTAGGCGTAAAACCTGAGACCCGGGTGGGTATTGCTGTTGAGCGCTCCATTGAGATGGTGGTAGGGCTGCTGGCTATTCTCAAAGCGGGTGGTGCTTATGTGCCACTAGATCCAGATTATCCGAGTGATCGGTTGGCCTATATGGTCAAAGACAGCGGCATCGAGCTATTGCTTACCCAGCAGCATCTTCGCGATGCGTTGCCGGTGGCCGATGGGCTGAACGTCATTGATTTGGATCGGTTGGAGGTTGCTCACCACGCGCCGACCAATCCGAATGTGGCCCTGTACGGCGAAAATCTTGCTTATGTGATCTACACCTCCGGTTCCACCGGGCGCCCCAAGGGCGCCGCCAACCGTCATGGTTCGTTGGTCAACCGCCTGCAGTGGATGCAGGAAGCCTATGGCCTAACGGCCGACGATGCGGTGCTACAGAAAACGCCATTCAGCTTTGATGTGTCGGTATGGGAGTTCTTCTGGCCGCTGATGCAGGGGGCACGGCTGGTGATGGCGCCACCAGGCGCCCATCGCGAACCGACACAGCTGGTTGAGCTGATTCGCACCCACAAGATCACCACGCTGCACTTTGTACCATCGATGCTTCAAGCCTTCCTGACCCATGGCGAGGTAGAAGCCTGCACCAGCCTGACACGCTTGGTATGCAGCGGTGAAGCGCTGCCTGCGGAGCTGCAGAATCAGGTATTTGCCCGCTTACCTCAAGTGGCACTCTACAACCTCTATGGCCCCACCGAAGCAGCTATCGATGTTACCCACTGGACTTGCCAAGACGATGGGCGCAATCAGGTTGCTATCGGCCAACCGATCGCCGGTATCCGCACTTACGTACTGGATGGCGATCTCAACATGACGCCGCCCGGGGTAGCGGGTGAGCTCTACCTCGGCGGTGTGGGTCTAGCGAGGGGCTACCTGCACCGCCCTGACCTAAGCGCAGAGCGGTTTATCGCCGACCCATTCACCGAAGGAGAACGCCTCTACCGTACGGGCGATCTGGTGCGCTGGCGGGAGGATGGCCAGCTCGAGTACCTGGGCCGCCTTGATCATCAAGTGAAAATCCGTGGCTTGCGGATCGAGCTGGGGGAGATCGAAGCCGAGCTACTCGCTCAGTCGGCGGTTCGCGAGGTAGTGGTGGTCGCCCAGGAACGCCCTGGCGGTTCGAGTCTGGTGGCTTATGTGGTTCCCCAAGCCGACAGTGAACTCGACACCAACTCACTATGTGAAGCGCTGGGGAAAAAGCTACCGGATTATATGGTGCCGGGCGTCGTGGTCACACTCGAGGCACTGCCGCTGAATGCCAACGGCAAGGTAGACCGCAAGGCGCTGCCCGTACCGGATTTGGCCAGTAGCTCTCAGTACGAGCCGCCTCAAGGTGAGGTGGAAGAATTGCTAGCGGAGATTTGGTCAGAGATGCTTGGCTTCGAAATGGTGGGTCGCCACGACAACTTCTTTGAGCTGGGGGGCCATTCGTTGTTGGCTCTGAAGGTGTTGGAGCAAATGCGCCATCGAGGACTGACGGCGCAGGTGCGTACTCTGTTCCAACACCCGGAACTGACATCCTTTGCTCTCGCGTTGATGCAAGCGCCCGAGCCAGCGGAGGTAAACCTCCCGCCCAATCTGATCCCTCACGATTGTCAGGCTCTCCTGCCCGAGATGATGACGCTAATCGAGCTCAATGCCGAAGAACTTCGTGAGATCGAAGCCGCTGTGCCCGCTGGCGCTAGCAATATTCAGGATATCTACCCGCTGGCACCACTGCAGGAGGGGATTCTCTTCCACCACCGGTTGCAGGAAGAGGGAGATACCTATGTCACCCCGCGTCTGCTTGGCTTCGACAGCCGAAAGCGGCTGGAAGCCTTTATTGCAGGTTTTAACCAGCTGATTGCCCGCCACGATATTCTACGTACAGCGGTGCTCTGGGCTGGGCTCCGCCAGCCTGTACAGGTAGTTTACCGCCATGCTGCATTAGCCCTCGAATGGTTAGACTTAGAGCGAGATGGTTCTCGCTGCGCCGCCGAACAGCTGAAAGCCGAGGTGGATTCTGAGCATCATCGTATTGATGTGCGTCGAGCCCCTATGCTACGGGCAGTTGCTGCATTCGATGCCGAGCAAAATCGCTGGCTGCTGCAGCTACCAAGCCACCACCTCGTCATGGATCACACTACCCTCGAACTACTGGTGGAAGAAATTTCCCTGATCCAGCAAGGCCGCGAAGATGAGCTGCCTCAACCACTTCCATTCCGCAATTTCGTTGCCCAGACCCGGCTAGGAGTAAGCCTGGACGAGCATGAAGCCTTTTTCCGCGAGCAGTTGGGTGATATTGAAGAACCGACCGCACCCTTCGGGCTACTAAACGTTCGTGGCGATGGCAACGATATCGAAGAAGTACGTGTTCCTTTGTCGACGGAGCTGGCCCAGCAGGTACGGCAACAGGCCCAGCGCTATGGTGTTAGCACGGCTAGCCTATTCCATCTAGCCTGGGCCTTAGTGCTGAGCAAGACCACTGGTCGGGACGATGTGGTATTCGGCACCGTGCTGTTCGGGCGTATGCAGGGCATCGAAGGTGCTGAGCGGGCGCTGGGGATGTTTATCAATACACTCCCTGTGCGTATCAAAATGGGCACTCAAGGTGTCAATCAGTCCTTGCGAAAAACCCACGAGGCTTTATCTGCCCTGTTGCATCACGAGCATGCCAGCCTTGGCCTTGCG
Organism: Halomonas citrativorans; assembly: GCF_014898005.1. Taxonomy (NCBI): domain Bacteria; kingdom Pseudomonadati; phylum Pseudomonadota; class Gammaproteobacteria; order Oceanospirillales; family Halomonadaceae; genus Halomonas; species Halomonas citrativorans. The sequence continues at coordinate 39,646 of NZ_JABUYX010000023.1, read as the reverse complement.
CAGCGCTGCAGCGGGTTGCCCGGTGGAACGCCGCTATTTACCAGTTTGCTGAACTATCGTTATAGCGCATCTCAGCAAGAAAGAAGCCCCGCTCATAGCTTGGAAGGAATGGAGATACTGGGTAGCCAGGAGCGTACCAATTACCCATTCGGTATAGCGGTAGATGATCTGGGAGAGGGCTTCCAGCTAGTAGGGCAGGTGAGTCGCACGATTGGTGCACAAAGGTTATGTGATTACATGGAAGCTGCTGTAGCTGGCATTGTGGAAAGCCTGCAAACAGCACCGCAGCAAGCGCTAAGCGAGATCAACCTGCTAGGAAAAGAAGAGCAGCGGTTGTTAAACGAGTGGGGGGTGAACTCCCACCATCCCGATGCTCAGCCAGTCCATCAGCTGATTGAGTGTCAGGCTGCGGCAACCCCAGCGGCTACGGCGCTAGTATTTGAAGATCAGTCTCTCAGCTACGCCGAACTCAATACCCACGCCAATCGCTTGGCCCACTATCTAATCGGACTTGGCGTAAAACCCGAGACCCGAGTGGGTATCGCCATGGAGCGCTCCATCGAAATGGTGGTAGGGCTGCTGGCGATTCTCAAGGCGGGTGGCGCCTATGTGCCGCTGGATCCGGATTACCCCACCGAGCGGCTGGCCTATATGGTCGAGGACAGCGGCATCGAGTTGCTGCTTACCCAGCCGCACCTTCGCGATACGTTGCCGGTGGCCGATGGGCTGAACGTTATTAAGCTGGATCGGCTGGCTGTTACGCAGCATCCCTCGACCAATCCCGAAGTAGCGCTGCATGGCGAGAACCTTGCCTATGTGATCTACACCTCTGGCTCCACTGGGTGGCCTAAGGGGGTCGAAGTGAGTCATGGCCCCTTGTCGATGCACCTCCAGGCGATAGATGAACGTTATGGACTGACAATTAAAGATCGACTGCTGCAATTTGCTTCGATCAGCTTCGATGCAGCTGGTGAGCAATGGCTATTGCCGCTTTTAGCAGGAGCATCTCTAGTGTTGCCAAAAGGGCGCCTTCTTACGCCCAATAATCTGGAAGAGGTGGTGCGCGGGGGCAATGTCAGCGTGCTTAATCTGCCGCCAGCCTATCTGCGCTATTTGCATCAGAATTTTCCAAAAAATGCTTTGTCGGTGCGGCTGTTTATTGCCGGTGGAGAAGCCTTGTCACGTGAAGACTTTAAGAGAATTAGTAGAGTTTGTCGGCCTGAGCAAATCTTCAACGCCTATGGCCCGACCGAGGCAGTTATCACTCCAGTGCTGTGGTCTGATAATACTCCTTTAAAGCAATCGACCCAGGTTCCAATTGGCCGGCCAGTTGGGGGGCGAAAGGCATTGGTTTGCGACGTTAATATGAATTTGACACCCCCAGGGGTAACTGGGGAGCTGTACCTAGGGGGGGCATGTCTTGCGCGAGGTTATCTAAATCGCGGAGGCCTAACGGCGGAGCGCTTTGTGGCTGATCCCTTTGCAGTAGGCGAACGTCTCTACCGTACGGGAGACCTAGTGCGTTGGCGGGACGATGGTCAGCTTGAATATCTGGGGCGTCTTGATCATCAAGTGAAGATTCGAGGCTTACGTGTCGAGCTAGGCGAGGTCGAAGCAAAACTGCTAGCTCTGCCAGATATTTGCGACGCGGCAGTCGTCGCTCAAGAAAACCTTGGTGGTTCGAGATTGGTGGCGTACGTGGTTCCACAAGTTGAAGTAGCACTCAACACTAGCACCCTACGTCAGCAACTGAATCAACAGCTGCCGGATTTTATGGTGCCAAGTATGGTGGTGATGCTCCATGCCTTGCCATTAACGCCCAACGGCAAGGTAGATCGTAAGGCACTACCCGCGCCAGAGATGACCAGTGGCTTACAGTATGAGCCTCCCCAAGGAGAGGTGGAAGAGGCGCTAGCATCAATTTGGAGGGAGGTACTGGGTGTTGAGCAAGTGGGGCGCCATGACAACTTCTTCGAGTTAGGCGGGCACTCTCTGTTGGCACTGAAGATACAAGCCAGTGTAGAAGAAAATTTTTGCCTACGTCTCCCACTAAGCAGCTATTTCGAACGCGTCACTTTACTCTCTTTGAGTGAGTCTATTCAGGAGAGTAGGGAGGGAGCGAAAGAGAAGGAGAGCGCACAGCTCGAAAGAATGGCAGCGCTGCTAGATGGAATGGAGAGCTGATATGGAACTCAATAAACACACGATTGCTGAGCGCTTTGCACACCTGACACGAGATAAGCAGAGCGTATTTCTTAAGGCTTTAAGGCAACAAGGTATCGACTTCTCGAAGTTGCCAATCATTCCTCGAAAGAGTCAAGAGAGCTGTGAACTCTCCTCTGCCCAACTTCGCCAATGGTTTCTGTGGCGCCTGGATCCCCAAAGCAGCGCTTACCATATTACGGGTGCTCTAACCCTTAAGGGCGCGCTCGTTCCTGAAGCATTGTGGGGTAGCTTCTCCGCTTTGATCTCTCGCCATCAAGCATTGCGCACTGTGTTTCGTGATGATGGTGCAGGCGAGGTGATGCAAGTGGTGCAGGCCGAGAGCAACTTCGCATGGCATGAAGTTGACCTAGCTCATATGCCGAAGGATGAACGCCAGGCAGCGATAGAGAATCAGGTTGCTCTGCTTTGCAATGACCCTTTCGATTTGGAGCAAGGGCCACTTTTGCGCGTGGGGATGCTGCGTTTAGCTGAAGAGGAGCACCTGTTGGTGGTGGTAATGCACCACATCATCTCCGATGGCTGGTCGATGCAGTTGATCATCGATGAGTTTTCTGCGGACTACTCCGCTCGGGTAACGGGTGAAACGTGGCAGCCGCCAGCCCTGCCGATTCAGTACGCTGATTATGCACTCTGGCAGCGTCAATGGATGGAGGCTGGCGAGAAAGAGCACCAGCTCGACTACTGGCATACGGAACTTGGCGACGAACACCCAGTGCTGCAACTGCCGACCGATCGTCCGCGCCGCAACGATGGACATTATCACGCTGCGCGCCACCACATGGTGCTCCCTGAGTCATTGATAAACGAGCTGCGCAGGCGAACCCAAGCTCAGGGCGCCACCCTGTTTATGACGCTACTGACTGGTTTCCAAGCGCTGCTGTATCGATATACGGGGCAGGAAAATATTCGGGTCGGCGTGCCAATTGCCAACCGCCATCGGACGGAAACCCAAGGTGTGATAGGGCTTTTCGTCAACACGCAGGTGCTGCGCAATACGCTATATGGTCGCCTGAGCTTGAGCGAGGCGCTAGAACAGGGCAAACGTGCAGCACTAGGGGCTCAAGAACATCAGGATCTGCCGTTCGAGCAATTAGTGGAAGCGCTTCAGCCCGAGCGTAGCCTGAGCCACACGCCGCTGTTCCAGGTGATGTTCAATCACCAGCGGCAAGATCATGGATCGCTGCAGACGCTACCAGGACTGGAGTTGAGTACCTGGCCGCTGGAGCAGGGAAAAGCTCAGTTAGAACTGACGCTAAATGTGGTAGAGCGCAAGGATGGTTGCCTGGAGGCAAACTTCGTTTATGCAGAAGAGCTGTTTGATGCAACCACCATTGAACGTCTAGCTCAGCACTATACTGTCATTCTACAGACGCTGGCAGAGATGCCGGAGCTCGCGTTGAGCGATATCGAACTGCTAGATAAAGATGAACAGCTAAAATTAAAGGAATGGGGTGTAAACACACAACGGCATCCCGCTGCCCAGCCAATCCATCACCTAATTGAACGGCAGGCTGAGGCAACCCCAGAGGCTACGGCACTAGTATTCAAAAACCAGACACTCATCTACGCCGAACTCAACACTCGCGCTAATCGTCTAGCACACTATCTCATCGACCTGGGAGTTCAACCCGAAACGCGAGTAGGCATCGCCATGGAGCGCTCCATCGAGATGGTGGTGGGGCTGCTGGCGATTCTCAAGGCAGGTGGTGCTTACGTGCCACTAGATCCAGATTATCCGAGTGATCGGTTGGCCTATATGGTCGAGGACAGTGGTATTGAGCTGTTGCTTACCCAACAGCACCTGCGCGACATCTTGCCAGTTGTGGGGAGCCTGAACGTTATTGAACTGGATCAGTTGGATGTGACGCATCATGCGTCAACCAACCCACAGGTGCCACTGCACGGTGAACATCTCGCCTACGTGATTTATACCTCGGGCTCCACCGGGCGGCCAAAGGGGGCGGCCAACCGACACCATGCACTGACTAATCGCTTACAGTGGATGCAGGATGCCTATGGCCTAACGGCTGACGATGCGGTGCTACAGAAAACACCCTTCAGTTTCGATGTTTCTGTATGGGAGTTCTTCTGGCCGTTGATACAGGGCGCCCGACTAGTGATGGCGCCACCAGGCGCCCATCGCGAACCGGCACAACTGGTCGAGCTGATCCGTACCTACAAGATCACCACGTTGCACTTCGTACCTTCAATGCTTCAGGCCTTCTTGGCTCATGGCAAGGTTGAAGACTGCACTAGTCTGACACGCTTGGTATGTAGCGGTGAGGCGCTGCCGGCTGAGCTACAGAACCAAGTATTGGCTCGATTACCTCACACGGGGCTCTATAACCTTTATGGCCCCACCGAAGCGGCCATTGATGTTACCCACTGGACTTGCCAAGACGATGGGCGCAACCACGTAGCTATCGGCCAACCGATCGCTGGTATCCATACCTACGTACTGGATGGTGATCTTAACTTGGCGCCGCCCGGAGTCGCGGGTGAACTCTATCTTGGTGGCGTGGGCTTGGCGCGGGGCTACCTGCACCGCCCTGACCTTACCGCAGAACGTTTTGTTGCTGATCCATTTGTGCTGGGCGAACGCCTCTACCGCACCGGTGACCTAGTGCGTTGGCGGGAGGATGGCCAGCTCGAGTACTTGGGTCGCCTTGATCATCAGGTGAAGATTCGCGGCCTGCGTATTGAGCTTGGCGAGATCGAAGCCGAACTGCTCTCTCAGCCAGAGGTTCGCGAGGCGGTGATGGTCGCCCAAGAAGGCCCCAGTGGTTCTAGGTTAGTCGCTTATGTGGTTCCCCAATCGGACAGTAAACTCGACACCAGTTCACTACGTGAAGCGCTGGGTCAAAAGCTACCGGATTATATGGTACCGGGAGTTGTGGTCACCCTCGATGAGCTGCCGCTGAATGCTAATGGGAAGGTGGATCGCAAGGCCTTGCCTGCACCGGATTTGGTCAGTGGCTCGGAGTACGAGCCGCCTCAAGGTGAGGTGGAAGAAGCGCTGGCAGAGATCTGGTCAGAGGTAATTGGCGTCGAACGTGTGGGCCGATACGACAACTTCTTCGAGTTGGGGGGGCATTCGTTGTTGGCTCTGAAGGTGCTTGAGAAAATGCGGCACCGGGGTTTGATGGCGCAGGTACGTACTCTGTTCCAACACCCGGAACTAACAGCCTTGGCTCAAGCGTTGATGCAAGCGCCCGAGCAAGCGGAGGTTACCATCCCGCCCAATCTGATCCCTCAGGATTGCCAGATTCTCCAGCCTGAAATGTTGACGCTAATCGAGCTCAATGCCGAAGAGCTTCGTGAGGTCGAAGCCGCTGTGCCCGGTGGCGCTAGCAATATTCAGGATATCTACCCACTGGCACCACTGCAGGAGGGGATTCTCTTCCACCATAGGCTGCAGGAAGAGGGCGATGCCTATGTCACTCCGCGTCTGCTGAGCTTTAATAGCAGGGAGGGGCTGGAAGCATTTATTGATGGTTTTAACCAGCTGGTTGCCCGCCACGATATTCTGCGCACTGCTGTGCTGTGGGAGAACCTGCGTGAACCGGTTCAGGTGGTTTACCGGCATGCTGAATTAGCCCTCGAATGGCTAAGCGTGGATGGTATCCCATCACAAAGTGTTGCTGAACGGTTGAATGCCGAGGTGGATCCTGAGCGCCATCGCCTTGATGTGCGCCGAGCGCCGATGCTACGGGCGGTGGCTGCCTACGATGCTGAGCAAAACCGCTGGTTGTTGCAACTACCTAGCCATCACCTCGTCATGGATCACACCACCCTCGAGCGACTGGTGGAAGAAATAGCCCTGATCCAGCAAGGCCGCGAGGACGCACTGCCCAAGCCGATCCCATTCCGCAACTTCGTAGCGCAGGCGCGTCTGGGGGTAAGCCTGGAAGAGCACGAAGCCTTCTTTAGAGAGCGGTTGGGCGATGTTGAAGAACCGACAGCGCCCTTCGGGCTACTAGACATTCGTGGCGATGGCAGCGATATCGAAGAAGTACGCGTTCCTTTGGCTGCGGAACTAGCCCAGCAGGTGCGGCAGCAGGCCCAGCGCCATGGTGTGAGCACGGCCAGTCTGTTCCACTTGGCTTGGGCGTTGGTACTGAGCAAGACCACCGGGCGGGACGACGTGGTATTTGGCACCGTGCTGTTCGGCCGTATGCAGGGTACTGAGGGCGCTGAGCGGGCACTGGGGTTGTTTATCAATACGCTTCCGGTGCGTATCAAAATGGGCACCCAAGGTATCGAGCAATCCCTACGACAAACCCACGAGTCCCTATCAGCGCTGCTGCATCACGAACACGCTAGCCTTGGTCTTGCGCAGCGCTGTAGTGAACTAACTAGTGGCATGCCACTCTTCACCAGTTTACTTAACTATCGCTATAGCGCACCTAAGAACGAAGCTAGTCCCGTTCATAACTGGGAGGGGATGGAAGTGCTGGGCGGCCAGGAGCGTACCAACTATCCGATTGGTATGGCAGTGGACGATCTAGGAGAGGGCTTCCATTTAGTCGGGCAGGTGAGTCGCACGATTGGTGCACAGCGACTGTGTGATTATATGTGTTCGGCTGTAGCCGGCATCGTAGCAAGCCTGCAAAATGCGCCGCAGCAGGCGCTAAGCGAGATTAGCCTGTTAGGGGAGAACGAGCAACAGCTGTTGAGCGAGTGGGGGGTGAACTCCTACCAGCATCCCGATGCTCAGCCAATCCATCAATTGATCGAGCGCCAGGCCGCGGCAACCCCAGCCGCTACGGCGCTAGTATTTGAAGATCAGTCGCTCAGCTACGTTGAACTCAACGCTCGTGCCAACCAGCTAGCCCACTATCTGATTGGTCTAGGCGTGAAGCCCGAGACTCGAGTGGGCATCGCCATGGAACGCTCCATCGAAATGGTGGTAGGGCTGCTGGCGATTCTCAAGGCGGGGGGCGCCTATGTGCCGCTGGATCCCGAGTATCCCTCGGAGCGACTGGCCTTCATCGCCGACGATAGTGGCATCGAGCTGCTGCTGACTCAGCAGCACTTGCGCGAATCATTGCTGGTAGCTGATGGTCTAAGCGTTGTTGAGCTAGATCGGCTGGACGTTGCACATCACGCTTCTACCAGTCCAGCGGTGACGTTGCATGGCGAGCATCTCGCCTATGTAATTTACACCTCGGGCTCTACCGGTCGGCCCAAGGGCGCTGCCATCCGCCATGATGCCCTGACCAACTGCATGGTCTGGATGCAGGAGACCTACCAGCTCACCGATAGTGATGCCGTACTGCATAAGGCGCCATTCGGGTTCGACGTCTCTGTATGGGAGATTTTCTGGCCGCTGAGTGTTGGGGCACGTTTGGTGATCGCTCAGCCGGGCGATCATCGGGATTCCGAGCGTATCATCGAGCTCATCCAGCGGCACGGCGTTACTACGCTCAATTTTGTGCCCTCAATGCTCAAGGCCTTCCTGGCTTATCCTGATATTAAGGCCAAGACGCGGCTCAAGCATATTATGTGCGGTGGCGAGGCCGTTCCAGCCACGCTACAGCAAGATGTGGCTGAGTGCCTTGATGGTGTCCACCTGCATGATCTCTATGGCCCCACCGAAACCACCATCCATGTTACTCACTGGTGGTGCCGAGATGAGGCTCATCGCCAGATCCCCATTGGGCGGCCCATTAGCGGTACCCGAACCTACGTCTTGGATGGTGAACTGAACCTAGTACCACAGGGCGTTGCGGGAGAGCTCCATCTCGGTGGTGTAAGCCTTGCCCGTGGATATCTCAATCGCAGTGATCTGACAGCGGAGCGCTTTATCGCCGATCCGTTCACGGAGGGAGAGCGCCTCTATCGCACTGGTGACCTAGTGCGCTGGCGGGAGGATGGCCAGCTTGAGTACCTGGGCCGTCTTGATCACCAGGTGAAGATTCGCGGCCTGCGTATCGAACTGGGCGAGATCGAAGCCGAACTGCTCTCTCAGCCTGAGGTTCGCGAGTCAGTAGTAGTCGCTCAAGAAAGCCACGGTGGTTCTAGGTTAGTCGCTTATGTGGTCCCTCAAGTCGGTAGTGAGCTCGACACCAGCTCACTACGTGAAGCGCTGGGGCAACGACTGCCGGACTATATGGTACCGGGTGTTGTGGTCAGGCTTGAAGCACTGCCGCTGAATGTCAATGGCAAGGTGGATCGCAAGGCGTTGCCCGAGCCGGATTTAGCTAGTGGATCGCAGTTCGAGCCACCTCAGGGTCGAGTGGAAGAAGTCTTAGCAGAGATCTGGTCTGAAGTATTGAGCGTAGAGCGTGTTGGCCGTCACGATAATTTCTTCGAGCTGGGGGGCACTCGCTACTTGCTGTGCAGATGGTGGCTCGCGTTCAAGCTGACATGCAAGTTGAGCTCAAAATCTCTGAAGTGTTTAAACACCCACTACTTCGCGACTTAGCAAAATGTATTGCTGCACTAAACAGTGAATCCTCCTTTGAGCAGTCGCTCTCCGACATTGATTCCTTCATCGACAGCATGGATACCGTTCAATGAGTCACATCGATACCCGTCGTATTGCGGAGCGTTTTACCAGATTGTCAGTCGAACAACGCCGCGTGGTTTACGACAAAATTCGTACTCAAGGGTTGGGCATCGGTCAGTTTCCCATTCTTGACCGCCCTGAATCGCAACAGAACATTTGCTCAGCCTCCTATGCCCAACTTCGCCAGTGGTTTCTTTGGCGTCTTGATCCTCAAAGTAGCGCCTATCATATTACTGGTGCTCTGACTCTCAATGGCTCGCTGGATCCTGAGGCACTGCGGAGTAGCTTCGCCGCTTTGATATCTCGTCATGAGGCATTACGCACGGTGTTCCGTGACGATGGCGAGGGTGGTGCAATGCAAGTGCTGCAGGCCGAGAGCAACTTCGTATTGCACGAAGTTGATCTAGTTCATATGCCCAAGGGAGAGCGAAAAGCAGCGATAGACAATCAGATTGATCGGCTTTGCAATGACCCTTTCGATCTAGAACAGGGGCCGCTGTTACGGGTGGGGCTACTACGCTTAGCAGAAGAGAAGCACCTTCTGGTCGTGGTCATGCATCACATCGTCTCTGATGGCTGGTCGATGCAGTTGATCATCAACGAGTTTTCCGCAGATTACGCTTCTAGAGTGACAGGAGAGGCCTGGCAGCCACCAGCCTTGCCGATTCAGTACGCTGATTATGCGCTATGGCAGCGCCAATGGATGGAGGCGGGCGAGAAGGAGCGCCAACTCGCCTACTGGCAGGCGGAACTGGGTGACGAACATCCGGTACTGCAACTGCCAACTGATCGACCGCGTCGCAACGATGGACATTATCACGCTGCGCGCCACCAAATAGTGCTCCCGGAATCACTGATTAACGGGCTCCGCCAGCTAACCCAGGCGCAGGGTGCCACCCTGTTCATTACGCTACTGACAGGTTTCCAAGCGCTGCTGTATCGCTATACCGGGCAGGAAGATATTCGGGTCGGTGTACCGATCGCCAACCGTCACCGAACGGAAACCCAGGGAGTGGTGGGTTTTTTCGTTAATACCCAGGTATTGCGCAACCAGTTGAATGGTCGCCAGAGCTTGGCCGAGGCACTGGAACAAGGCAAGCGTACAGCACTGGGGGCGCAGGAATATCAGGATCTACCCTTCGAACAGTTAGTGGAGGCACTGCAGCCTGAGCGCAGCCTGAGTCACACACCACTGTTCCAGGTGATGTTCAATCACCAACGCCAGGATCATGGCGCACTGCAGACGCTACCAGGGTTGGAACTGGGCAGTTGGCCACTAGAGAAGAAGGAGGCGCAGTTTGAGCTGACTCTTGATGTGGTAGAGCGCAAGAATGGTTGCCTGGAGGCAAGCTTTGTTTACGCTGAGGAACTGTTCGAACCAGCCACTATAGAGCGTTTGGCACAGCACTATGCCGCCATCCTAAAGGCATTGGCTGAGATGCCAGAGAGTGCATTGAGCGATATTGAGCTGCTTGATAAAGACGAGCACCTTCAATTGCAGAAATGGGGGGAAAGCTCTCAACAGTATCCCGATGCTTCGCCTATCCACCATTTGATTGAGCGCCAAGCTGCGGCGGCCCCTGAGAAGACCGCGTTAGTATTCGAAGATCAGTCACTTAGCTACTCCGAACTCAATGCCCGCGCCAATTGCTTGGCCCACTATCTGATTGATCTAGGCGTAAAACCTGAAACCCGGGTGGGCATCGCCATGGAGCGTTCCATCGAGATGGTGGTGGGGCTACTGGCTACTCTCAAGGCGGGTGGCGCCTATGTGCCGCTGGATCCGGATTACCCCACCGAGCGGCTCGCTTATATGATCGAAGACAGCGGCATTGAGCTGCTGCTGACCCAATCGGGACTAACGACGAAGCTCCCACAGCGCGAAGAGTTAACTGCTATCGCATTAGATAGCCTGGACGTTACAGAGCGACCAGCGCACAACCCTAGGTTAGTACTGAGTGGTGACAACCTCGCCTATGTCATTTATACCTCAGGCTCTACCGGCCAGCCTAAAGGTGTGCAGCTGTGTCACGCCAATGTGACGCGATTACTTGATGCTACGGCGAGGTGGTTCGATTTTTCCGGGCAAGACACCTGGACACTGTTTCATTCCTATGCCTTCGACTTCTCGGTATGGGAGATATTCGGTGCCCTTTGCACGGGCGGCAAGTTGGTCGTGGTGCCGTTCTGGGTCAGCCGCTCCCCCGAAGAATTCCTCGAGCTGCTATGCCGGGAACAAGTGACGGTACTCAACCAAACGCCATCAGCCTTCCGTCAATTAATCAACGTACCCGGTATCCAAACACGCAAGGATCTCGCTCTGAGGTTTGTCATCTTCGGCGGCGAAGCCCTGGAGCCTGCAATGTTGCGGCCATGGATCGAGTGCTTCGGCGATACGCATCCGCGCCTTATCAATATGTATGGCATCACCGAAACGACGGTTCACGTTACCTATCGCCCGATCATCGCCGCAGATCTGCAGGGTCAGCGTAGTCCGGTGGGTGTCGCCATCCCCGACCTCGGTATCGAAGTGCTGGATAACGACCTTAATCGCGTGCCGATCGGCGTTGTCGGCGAGCTCTTCGTGTCGGGCGCAGGACTTGCCCGTGGCTATCTCAAGCGCGCCGGTTTGAGTGCCGAACGCTTTGTTGCCAACCCTTTCGATAGTGAAGGTGGGCGGTTATATCGCACCGGCGACTTAGGGCGCTGGCGTGATGACGGCCAACTCGAGTATCTGGGGCGTGGCGACCAGCAAGTTAAGATCCGCGGTTTCCGTATCGAGCTCGGTGAAATCGAGGCCTGCCTGTTGGCTCAGCCGGAAATTCGTGATGCTGTGGTTGTGGCTTGTTCAGGGCCGGGAGGTGACCGGCTGGTTGGGTATATAGTTGAGGCCGTGGCTGAAGTCGACACTCAGGTACTGCGCAAACGGCTGAGTCACCATCTCCCCGACCATATGATACCCAGCGCGCTAGTCGCCATGGACGCTCTGCCGTTAACCGCCAATGGCAAGCTTGATCGTGCTGCGCTGCCCGATCCCGACATTGGCACCGGGAATGGCGAGTTCGAGGCACCGTGCAGCGAGTGGGAAGTCAGCCTGGCAGCGCTCTGGTGTGAGGTGCTGGAAATCGAGCGTGTCGGCCGCCACGATAATTTCTTCGAGTTGGGCGGGCATTCGCTGCTCGCGCTGCGGCTGATTGCGTGTTTGCGAGAACGTGGCCGGGACATCGCCATCCGTGAGTTGTTTGAGCACCCGCGTCTAAGCGATTTCGCGCAAGTGCTAGAAGCGGCGAACAACCTCCGTAAGGTGGAGGTTCCGCCCAACCTAATTCCTGAGCACTGTGAAACCATCGAGCCCTGGATGCTACCCCTAGTATCGCTCGACCGGGAATCGATCGCGCGCATTGAATCGACGGTGCCGGGTGGTGGCGCCAACATTCAGGATATTTATCCTCTAGCGCCGCTACAGGAGGGCATCCTCTTTCATCATCTGCTGCACGCCGAGCGTGACGCTTACATCACTTCATACACCATGCGTTTCGACGACCGCGCCCGCATGGCGAGTTTCATCGATGGTTTTAACCAAGTGATGGCGCGTCACGACATCCTGCGCACTGCTTTTTTCTGGGAAGGGCTCGACGAACGGGTACAGGTTGTTCTCCGCCAAGCACCGCTGGTGGTGGAGTGGCTCAAGAAGAGCAGCGACGACACTGAAGACTTAATGCTGCCTACCTTGGAACGGTTGCGTCACGCCGCCGATCCTGGTCGTTGCCGGATCGATGTGCGCCAGGCGCCCTTGATGCGAGCCGTGGCTATCGAGGACACGACCGATGGCGAGTGCCTACTGCAGCTACTTATCCATCACTTAATCGATGACAACATGACAGTCAAGCAGGCCGTCAAAGAGATCGCGCTGATTGAACAGGGGCGTTTTGCGGAGCTGCCCGAGCCCCTGCCATTCCGCAATTTCATCGCTCAGGCTCGCTTGGGTGTGTCTGACAGCGAACACCAGGCTTACTTCCACCGTCGCTTTGGCGATCTTGACGAGGGTACGCTGCCCTTCGGTCTCAACGACGTTATGGGTAACGGTGATGACATCGACGAGCAGCGCCTGGTGATTGACGGCGAACTGGCGGCGGCGATTCGCGATCAGGCTCGGCGCCACGGCGTCAGCGCGGCGGCCTTCTTCCATCTCGCCTGGTCGCTGGTAATTGCCAAAGCCACCGGCAAGGACGATGTGGTGTTTGGCACGGTGCTTTCTGGACGTATGCAAGGCATCGAAGGCGCTGAGCGAGCGCTAGGGGTATTTATTAATACGCTGCCGTTGCGCATTACACTGGGTTCTCAAGTTGTCGATGAATGCTTACGGCAAACTCATGATGCTCTCTCTGAACTACTGCACCATGAACATGCCAGTCTTGGCCTAGCGCAGCGTTGCAGTGGCTTACCTGGCGGCGCTCCGTTGTTCTCGAGCTTGCTGAACTACCGCCAGGCTGCGCCTCAACGGGGCGAGAGTGTCGCCCCTACTTGGGAGGGGATGGAGACTCTAGGCGGCCAGGAGCGCACCAACTACCCAATCACTATGGCGGTAGATGATCTGGGAGATGGCTTCCAACTGGTAGGGCAGGTAAACCGCACGATTGGTGGGCAGCGGCTCTGTGCTTATATGAGAGCTGCTGTGGATGGCATAGTGGATAGCTTGCAAAATGCATCTAAGCAAGCGATCAGTGAGATTAGCCTGCTAGGAAAGAACGAGCAGCAGCTGTTGAGAGAGTGGGGGGTGAGCTCATACCAGCATCTCAATGCCCAACCAATCCATCAGTTGATTGAGCAGCAGGCTGCTGCAACCCCAGAGACCATGGCACTAGTATTTGAAGATCAGTCGCTCAACTACAACGATCTCAATGCCCGCGCCAACCAGTTGGCTCACTATCTGATCGGTCTAGGCGTAAAACCTGAGACCCGGGTGGGTATTGCTGTTGAGCGCTCCATTGAGATGGCGGTAGGGCTGCTGGCTATTCTCAAGGCGGGTGGTGCTTATGTGCCACTAGATCCAGATTATCCGAGCGATCGGTTGGCCTATATGGTCGAGGACAGTGGCATTGAGCTGTTGCTTACCCAGCAACATCTGCGCGATGCGTTGCCGGTGGCAGATGGGCTGAACGTCATTGATTTGGATCGGTTGGAGGTTGCTCACCACGCGCCTACCAATCCGAACGTGGCCCTGCACGGCGAAAATCTTGCTTATGTGATCTACACCTCCGGTTCCACCGGGCGACCCAAGGGCGCCGCCAACCGTCACCATGCACTGACCAATCGCCTACAGTGGATGCAGGAGGTCTATGGGTTAACAACCGACGATGCGGTGCTACAGAAAACACCATTCAGCTTTGATGTGTCGGTATGGGAATTCTTCTGGCCGCTGATGCAGGGGGCACGGCTGGTGATGGCGCCACCAGGCGCCCATCGCGAACCGGCACAGCTGGTTGAGCTGATTCGCACCCACAAGATCACCACGCTGCACTTTGTACCATCGATGCTTCAAGCCTTCCTGACCCATGGCGAGGTAGAAGCTTGCACCAGCCTGACACGCTTGGTATGCAGTGGTGAAGCGCTGCCTGCGGAGCTGCAGAATCAGGTATTTGCCCGCTTACCTCAAGTGGCACTCTACAACCTTTATGGCCCCACCGAAGCGGCCATTGATGTTACCCACTGGACTTGCCAAGACGATGGGCGTAACCAGGTAGCTATCGGCCAACCGATCGCCGGTATCCGCACTTACGTATTGGATGGCGATCTTAACTTGGCACCGCCCGGAGTCGCAGGTGAACTCTATCTCGGGGGTATTGGTTTGGCGCGGGGCTATCTGCACCGGCCTGACCTTACCGCAGAACGTTTTGTCGCTGATCCGTTTGCGCAGGGCGAACGCCTCTACCGCACGGGTGATCTGGTGCGCTGGCGGGCGGATGGCCAGCTCGAGTACTTGGGTCGCCTTGATCATCAGGTGAAAATCCGTGGCTTGCGGATCGAATTGGGTGAGATCGAAGCCGAACTATTAACTCAGCCGGAAGTTCGCGAGGCAGTAGTGGTCGCTCAAGAAGGCCCCAATGGTTCCAGGTTGGTGGCCTATGTGGTTCCCCAAGCCGACAGTGAACTCGACACCAGCTCGCTATGTGAATCGCTGGGCCAAAAGCTACCGGATTATATGGTGCCGGGAGTTGTGGTCACCCTCGATGAGCTGCCGCTGAATGCTAATGGGAAGGTGGATCGCAAGGCCTTGCCTGCACCGGATTTGGTCAGTGGCTCGGAGTACGAGCCGCCTCAAGGTGAGGTGGAAGAAGCGTTAGCGGTAATTTGGTCAGAAGTATTGGGCGTTGAACGAGTCGGCCGTCACGACAACTTCTTCGAGCTGGGCGGGGATTCGATTCTCAGCCTGCAGATCGTCTCTCGGTTACACCGGGCCGGTTGGATGATTACTCC
The DNA here is from genome assembly GCF_014898005.1 of Halomonas citrativorans. Classification (NCBI taxonomy): domain Bacteria; kingdom Pseudomonadati; phylum Pseudomonadota; class Gammaproteobacteria; order Oceanospirillales; family Halomonadaceae; genus Halomonas; species Halomonas citrativorans. The sequence continues at coordinate 24,432 of NZ_JABUYX010000023.1, read as the reverse complement.
TCGTCAAGTCTTTGAGTATCAGAGCGTGACGAAGCTGGCGATGGTCGCTGATCCCGTCGAGGCTACGCCGCCCGAGCATGCCGAGGCGTTGCTCGAGAGCTTGGCAGATTACCTGGATCGCGCGCAGTTGGATAATATCGACGCCCCCGCACCGGAAGAGATTGAGGACGTCTATCCGCTGTCACCCACTCAGGAGGGCATGCTGTTCCATTCGCTCGAGGCGGAAGGAGAAGGGCTGTACATCAATCAACTCAATGTCGATGTTGTTGGCCTGAATGTTGACCGTCTTATCGAAGCTTGGCAACAGATGGTCACCAGGCAGCCGATACTGCGCACAGGTTTTCTGTGGCAGCCGGGCATGGAACGCCCGTTGCAAATCGTCTTCAAACAAGCCACCCCCGATGTAGAGGTGATGGACTGGCGTGATGCGGGAGACACTGTAGAGGAGGATCTGAACCACTATGCACGACAGGAGCTTGTCAGGGAAATAAACTGGTTGAAGCCACCTCTGTCAAAAATCCGCTTGATCCATTTGGAGGATAATCGCTACCGGCTGATATGGACGCAACATCATATTCTCTCGGATGGTTGGTCGGATTCGCGGCTGCTGGGGGAATGGTTGACGCTGTACGCCGGTGAGTCATTATCTCCGCTGGGGTCAGTGTATGGTCGCTTCATCCGCTGGATGTATGATCAAGACGAGGAGGCCGCGCGGAGCTTCTGGGCAGAGGAACTGCAGAGTTTGTCTGGGCCGATGCTACTGGCGGATGCACAGAAAACATCCAGTGATCGGCGCGGGTTCGCCAAGATCTACACGCATTTCGATCGTGGCACGACACGAACGCTGATGGATGCCGCGCGGGATCAGCACGTGACGCTGAATACGCTCGTGCAGGCGGCGTGGGGACTGGTTCTGAAGTTATACGGCGAGCGTGAGGATATCGTCTTCGGTGCCACAGTCTCTGGGCGACCACCTGACCTGGAGGGAGTGGAGGAGATGCTGGGGCTGTTCATCAACACGGTACCCATCATCCTGAAAATTGAAGCGAAGGATAGCGTAGCGAGCCTGTTACAGCGTGTGCAGCGTACCAATCTCCGTGTGCGCGAATACGAGCACGTGTCACTGGCGACTATTCAGCGTTGGGGGGGGCAGTCGGGGCGTGCGTTGTTCGACAGCATTATCGTATTCGAGAACCATCCTATTGACCAGGCGCTGCGCAATACCCAGCGCTATGGGCTGGAGTTTGGTAATGCACAGGGTGAAGGGATTACTGGCTACGCCATGGATCTGCAGGTGACGGTTGGTGAGTCGGTCGAGGTTGAGTACTGCTACAGTCGCGAAAAGTTCGCTGATGATGTCGCCGAGAATATGCGTTGCAGCCTGGAGGCAGTTCTCCAGCAAATGGTCGCTGATCCCATGCGACGGATCGGAACGCTCAACTGGCAGGCCGACGCGGATCGTCATCGGCTCGTTGAACTGGGCAGGGGATCGACTGGTTCGACGTCTGATGACGACGCTCGGGTGCACAGCTGGATAGCCCGCCATGCAGTCAAACGCCCTAATGCTCTCGCTGTGTCGATGGGGGAGTGGAGGCTGGATTATGCTCAGCTTGATGCTAGGGCCAATCGCCTAGCGCACTGCCTACTCGAGCGCGGCATAAGATGTGGTGACATCGTTGGTGTGGCCATGCGGCGTTCTCCGGATATCCTGGTTAGCTTTCTGGCGGTACTTAAGGCAGGAGCCGCCTATTTACCGTTAGATCCCGCCTATCCCGGCGAGCGGCTGGCATTCATGATGCGTGACAGTGGTATGGTGCTTTTGATCAGTGAGGGAGAGGTGCTGGCCGCCTTACCTAAACCTGCGGTAGCGTGCCTGACCTGGGATAGTCTGCACTTGACCGATTACGCTGACAGTGATCCGTGCCTAGCAGTTCCTGAACAGGCCCTGGCCTACGTGATCTACACTTCTGGATCCACAGGGACTCCCAAGGGCGTTGGTGTCGCCCACGGGCCGCTGGCCATGCATTGTCAAGCTATCGCTGAACGCTATGCGCTACCGTCCAGCGCGTGCGAGCTGCACTTTATGTCGTTCGCCTTTGATGGAGCTCACGAGCGCTGGCTGACCGCATTATGTAGTGGCGCAAGCTTGGTGCTGCGCGACGACGAGCTGTGGGCCCCTGAACTGACCTGTACTGCGCTGCGTGAACATTGCGTCGACAGCGTGGCCTTGCCTCCAGCCTATCTTAATCAGCTCGTTGATTGGGTCGACAGCGGAGCGGCAGCGCCTATGGTTGAACTCTACGTGTTTGGTGGCGAGGCGATGCCCAAGGCGGCTTTCGACAAGGCGCGTAAGGTCCTTTCCGCCAAGCGTTTCATCAACGGCTATGGCCCTACCGAGACGGTGGTTACACCACTGTTATGGCAGTCCCCTGCTGAGGCAAGCTTTGATGGAGACTACGCTCCGATCGGTCGCCCAGTCGGTGAGCGTGCGCTGTATGTACTGGATACTGATCTGAACCTCGTGCCGCGAGGTATGGCGGGAGAATTGTATATCGGCGGCTACGGTCTGGCGCGTGGCTACTTGGGGCGTAGTGCATTGACGACAGAACGCTTCGTGGCTGACCCCTTCGCTGCTGATGGCGGACGACTGTATCGCACTGGTGACCGGGTGCGCTGGCTGGCAGACGGCAACCTCGAATACTTAGGGCGTCTCGATGATCAGGTCAAGGTACGTGGCTTCCGTATCGAGCTGGGCGAGATCGAATCAGCGATACGCAGTATTGATGGCGTTGCCGATGTTGCCGTCGCGTTACACGATGCACAAGGGGCGCCACGTCTGGTCGCCTATCTGGTGGCACGAATGGAAAGCGCTGCTGGTGGGCTAAGCGAACGGGTCAAGCGTCATCTACTCAACACCCTACCCGAGTACATGGTGCCAGCGCACCTGATGACGCTCGGCGGCCTGCCGCGGATGGTTAATGGTAAGCTTGACCGCGCTGCGCTGCCCGCACCGCAGGCGGATACGCAGCGAGAATTCGTTGCTCCGGCATCGCCTCAAGCCGAGCGGCTGGCCGCGATCTGGCAAGAGTTACTTGGGATTGAGTGCGTCGGTGAGACGGATAATTTCTACGAACTGGGTGGAGATTCGATCCTCAGTCTGCAGTTGATCTCACGAATCCGTCAGGCGGATTTAGGGATTGCCCTTAGGCTGCGAGATCTGATGCGTTATCAGACCATTCGGGCGCTGCTCGAACACTGCGGCGAGCAGACGGCCGACTCAGTTTCGGCTGGGGAAGCAGTGGTCGACAATGACCGTCCTTTCGCATTGACGCCAATCCAGCAGTGGTTCTTCCAAACCATTAACACTTCTCGCGATCACTTCAACCAGTCCATCATGTTGCGCCCTAAGGCAGCGATCAACCGCAAGGCGCTGGCTGGTATGGCGCATCACATCATTGCTCATCACGAAGCGCTGCGTATGTATTTCCGTACGGATAATAATGGAGGATGGTCGCAGGCGTACGGCGATGCTCAGGCTCTCGAATTGGTGAACTATCACGAAGTGGCGGATGTTGGGGAGATCTCGGCCATCGCTGATGCGGCGCAGCGTAGCTTGGATATTGCGAGTGGGTGTGTCGTGCGCTTTGTGCACATCGTCATCAAAGGGGACGAGGAACGCCTGCTGATCGTTGCTCATCACTTGGTTATCGATGGTGTATCTTGGCGTGTTTTGCTTGAGGACATGGCTCGAATCTATGCCGCCTTGAGCCGTGACGAGATGGTAGAACTGCCGCCTCGGACTTCTCCATTATCACAGTGGTCGCGCCACCTGCATGAACTGGCAGCGTCGCCTGTTCTGGCTGCCGAGGCCGATTACTGGCGGGCGCAATTGGCCGATGTCGCCGATCTACCCGTGGATGGCGACACTCCACCGGGTATCTTCGGCGATGTGGCGCATCACGAAAGACGCCTGAGCGCTGAGCGCACGCAGCGTCTGCTCAGGGACGCGCCCAATGCTTACTCGGCAACGATTGACGACTTGCTACTGGCGGCGCTGGCGAGGACTCTGTGGCGCTGGACTGGCGAGCGCGACTTCCTGGTCAATATGGAGGGACATGGTCGTGAGGCTGGCGAGGCCGATATTGATTTATCGCGCACGGTGGGTTGGTTCACCTCTATCTACCCTCTACGGCTGACGGCCGCCGATGAAAGCCCGGCCGAAACCATCGCTCGGATTCGGGAACGCCGCCAGGCAGTGCCCCTTAAGGGGCTGGGCTATGGGGTGCTGCGATACCTGCAGAGGCAGGACAGTGTCCCCGAGTTACCCGACAACCGGGCTCGGATCAATGTCAACTATCTCGGCCAGTTTGGCGGTGAGGCCACCGAGAATCGACTTTGGGAGGTGTACGACGACGGTAACCGCAAAGGGCGCGAGCGCAGCGATGAAATGCCTTTGGCGAACTGGCTAGAACTGGTTTCTCACGTACACAAGGGGGTATTCACCAGTAAGTGGATCTACAGCACTCGTGTTTTTGATTCGGAAACTATAGCGAGGTTGCAGGCGATCTATCACGAGGAGTTAGCCTGGATCGTCGATCACTGTGCGGAGGTGTTGAGGGTCGTCGAGCCTTCCTCTTAGAGATCTGTCTTAAAGATGGCTATTGAGTGTTGGTGGTTCTTTGGACTGCCAGCTCTTTAGTGATTGCACTTTAGGACTGGTACAGTTGGTCATGTACGCACCGGTGGCTTTTGCTGGCTCTGGTGCGGGAGAACAATCTTAGGCGGCACGCGAGAAGCAGCCATGGCCGAGTGCTATTAGGCCAGGTTGGCAACCACGCTATTGCTACTGTCTGTATGGCGTGTGAACTAATACATCTCGCACCTAACGGCAGGTATTTACAGTATCTTGCTGGGCGGGGAGATGTTTGTGCTTCGAAGCACAGTGATGTCAACTGCGGTAATTTGTTAGCCGGGCAGGGTAGCCGGAGGCCTGATTTACAGGCGATCTTGAGTCTCCAGGCGATCCATTGCCGGTGTTTTTATTCTATTACTCGCTAACGGTTAGCTTTGTCTGAGATTAAACAGTGTCGAAGAAATTGGTGATGTTAGGTATGATCCGCATGTAATGTCAGATGCCGTGACGTCGCAAGAATGTTAATGTATTAAGAACTCGGAATGCCAGTATAATCACAGCCTCTGTTATTTCTAGTAGCTAAATGTCAACTGATGAGTATAGTTTCTAGGGTCTCCATAGTAGTTTTGCTAAGTATTAGCTCAGACCGTTGAGTAATGTTTTTCATAAATTGGCCTGTTGTCTTTATAATTAAAGTCCAGACTTTTATTGGATTGTTAAAAAAGCTCGTTGATATCAGCGAGCGAGATAGGAGAGAAGTGGCTATCGAGTTTTATAATAGGCTACTGATGGCTGTAAATAAGTTGGATGCTGCATTTTCTTTTTTCAACGATAAGGTTCGAAGTCTGATAAACGTCTAATTGCTTTTCGTTTTTCCTCCTGTTGCCACTCTTTATATATTGTTAGCATATTCATGGGTTTGCTTCGACAGTACTGTTGGCTTTGCCACCTTCAATAACATGGCTAACAAGGTTGTTGGCGAAGCGTAGAGCTGAGGGAAACCCTCCCCATTGCCAATAGTTGAGCGGTAGAATTACATAGTTATTTTGTTTTACGCTTGGGAGGTGTCTCCACTGACCATCAGAGAGTAGTTGCTCCTGAAATCCAGCGGGGTCGAAGGGGCTTTCAAGAAATATAATTTTAGCATCGATGTTAAAGAGAGAGCTTACACTAGCATTCGTAATTCCCCATTGACCCATATCATCCTGCCAAGCGTTCTGGAGACCAAGGCGAATTAGCACCATGCCTTCAACGCCTCCTTTACCAAAAACACGGGCATGACGCTCATCCACTAGACGAACTATTAATAAAGGTTCGTCGATGCTATTAAGCTGTCTTTTTAAATCGTCAAATTGGTGATTGATTTGATTAATATAGCGCTCCGATGCGTCAGGATCATTGACTAGGATACCAAGCTGACGAGTCAATTCCTCTACTATTTCCCAGTGGTTCTGATCATCATTACTATCGGAAAAGTTATAAATTGGGTACTCCTTAATACTAGAAATTTCTCTGAGCTTGGGTAGTAAGTTGATATGGAGAGGAGGTGAAATCAAAATATGTTTTGGTGGAAGGCTTGCAAGAAGCTCAAAGTTAGGAAAGTGCCTACGGCCGAGGTTAGTCGCACTGGGGAGAATGCCATCATGACGTAAATATGTCTCGTACTCTGTGAGACCTGATAGAAAGCCAGGCGGGTGACCAATCGCGGTGAGTGTTTCGGCGATTGCGAAATCAAAGGTTGCTAAAGGGGCTACGCTGTTATCATCGCTTGCCATCGAAAAATTGCTAATTAACAAACCGATTAGCAAGGCGACTGATAAGGGAGTTTTTTTATAGCGAATAGAACGATAGATAATATCACTTTTATGTTTCACTATTATTCCTGTGTTTTGCGTATAAAGAGGCGTCATGATGGTTGTTAATTGTCCATGTTTAAGAGCAAGGCCAGTTATTAGACAAAGTTACAGCGGCCAGGGGTGGTCTGACCGCTGTTTTTTTATGCATGAAGCGTAGGATGGTTTTTCTACGTTCGTCGTCTAATGATCACATCCCAACATGATGTGTTGCGATTACCTCCGGTCACCACTGATAGGACGCCGTGCCGACGATACTGCGAGGTTCTCCGTAGTAACAAGCGAAGGTGCAGGACTCGATATAGGTTTTGTCAGTAAGGTTGGTCGCATTTAACGAGAGCAACCATGATCCTGTCTCATAGCTAACCATGGCGTCAAAAAGGGTAAAACCAGAGACTTTTCCATCAAGATAGGCGTTAGGAAGCGTTGAGCCAACATAACGTACGCCAGCGCCCAGCTTCAGGCTAGGTAAACCAAAATTGCCAAAGCGGTAATCACCCCATAATGAGAATTGGTTATAGGGTGCTTGACCGGTTCGCTCGCCGACTTTGTCGGGAGTAGCTGGACTGCTTTTCGTTGTACGCGCATCGGTATATGCATAGGCTGCGACCAGATTAGCGTTAAGGCCTATCTCTGTTTTGGCTTCCAGCTCGACGCCGCGAGAGCGCACCTCGCCTATTTGTGCTTGGAAGCTGGTATCCACCGGATCAGCAACTAGCACGTTTTCCTGAGTTAATTCATAAACGCTAGCGGTGAGCATGGTATCGCCCCCTTCGGGCTGATAGCGAATGCCTGCTTCAAACTGTTCCCCTCGGGTGGGCTCGAACTGATTGCCGCTGCGGTCGCTGCCAGTCGCTACTTCAAAGGATTGACTGAAGCTGGCAAAGGGAGCCAAGCCGTTATCGGCCAAATAAACGAATCCAACGCGGCCGGTGAAGGCATTGTCATCCTGCTGCGATCCTTGGGATGGATCGAAGTACCGCGAGGATTCTGTGTCGATCCAGTCCTGACGCCCTCCAAGCATGAACACCCATTGATCGGCAATCTTCATCTGGTTCTGAAGATACAGACCCACCTGTTCTTTGTGGTTGACTAGGGAGTAATCAAGAGGAATACGCTCACCGAGTTTGCCGCTTCCATAAATAGGATTATAGAGATCTAGAGAAGGGGCGGTTTGCTGGTAACGTTCGGTTTCGTGACGTTGGCGGACATAGTCGAGGCCGACCAGAGTAGTGTTGTCAGTCGCTCCGTACCCCCAGTCATACTGCAAGGACGTGTCGGAAGAGAGTGCCCTGGAGGCATCACGCCGATCAAATGCAGTTCTGGAATAGTGACGTCCAGCTGAGCTCTCAGGGCTCTGAACAATACTAGTGAGGTCATAGTCTCGATCAGAGTGGAAACTGCGCAAATTGTGGCGCAATTTCAATCTATTGGAGAAATCGTGCTCGAACAAATAGCCAAGGGAATAGCTTTCGTTATCGTAGTCATCGAAGCCGGGCTCGCCAACGAATCGCTCCCGAGGGATATCGCCGTTGGGGTTGGGTAGAATGGTGCCGCTGGCGGGTAACCCATAGACATAAGTCGTCTCGTCCCGCTGATACTCGCTGAGTAGGGTTAGCGAGGTACCCTCGTTTGGTTGCCACTTAAAAGCAGGTGCGATGTAGGTGCGATCATCCGGCACATGGTCGATAAAGGTATTGCTATCGCGGCGGAGCATGGTTAAGCGGTAAGAAAACTGCCCTTCTTCATCCAGGGAGTCGGAGAAGTCTGCAGAGACCTGACGCCGATCAAAACTGCCTACCTGTAGATTAACTTCGCGCAAAGGTTCGCTGATAGGGCGCTTACTGACCGCATTGATCAACCCCCCAGGAGACGCCACGCCATAGAGAATTGACGATGGCCCCTTTAGTACCTCCAGCCGTTCCAGACCATACAATTCCTGCTGGCCATCAAAGGTATTGGCTTGATATTTGCTGCCATCCCGGTAACCAGTATGCACGCTGAAGCCGCGAATCATCATGCTGTCATGGGTTGTATCAGCACCTCCCCCGCCATAAGAATTTGCCACGCCCGCAGTATAGCCTAGCGCTTGGTTGACGTTCCGCGCACCATAATTGCGGAATTCTTGACTGCTGACCACTGAGATAGACTGTGGCGTTTCAATAATAGGTGTGTCGGTTTTGGTGCCTGTTGCGCTGCGAGTGGCTGCAATACCTTGTACAGGCCCCGTTGCTTCTTCATAGAGACGACTTTCGGTTACTTGTAAGGTAGGCAGTGTGGCTCTTGTGTCGCTATTTTCAGCAGTGCCTTGAGCGAGCACAGCCGGTGCTGCGAATAGTGTCGCAGCACAAGTGTTGGCAATGGCCGCAGAGAGAAGATGCCTGCGTAGACCACTACGATGAAGATAGTGCATGGTAATCCCCTTGAATGATATTTGTATGCTAATAGTAATTGTTGTTATTAGTATTATGTTCTTAGTTTGTATTGGCATGCAACACTCTGTTGCCCAAAGTGGTACGTGGCAGTGAATGGCGTCATATGAAGGCCTTATTGGACTGCCACCACATCTACTGTGTGGGATGGTTGGTAAAATGCTGCTGTAGCGCCTTTGCGATATCCGCGCGCACCTGACCGGTAGCGTCGGGCGTAATGCTGCCCAGGCGTGCGAAGTCGTGCACCATGCCGGGGTATATGATCAGCTGGGTATCCACGTTCGCTTCCTGTAAACGGTTCACGTAGGCGATGCCTTCATCGATCAGGGGGTCATGTTCAGCTAGGGCAATAAACGCAGGTGGTAGGTTTTTGAGTTCTGCAGCCTCCAATGGCGCAAAACGCCAATCGTGGCGTTCCTCATCGCTATTTAGATAGTGGCCAAACATCCATTGCAGGGTGTCTGCTTCCAGCAGGTAGCCTTGTGCGTATCGACGATGAGACTCGCTGTCCTGCCAGGCACTGGTGCAGGGGTAGAGTAGGATCTGGCAGCGTGGAAGGTGCCAACCATTATCGCGTGCTGACATGCAAAGGGCCGTGGCGAGAGTGCCTCCTACACTGTCACCACCGACGGCGATACGTGAGGTATCGATGCCCATCGCTTCTCCATGCTTCAGCAGCCAGCAATAGGCATCTTCAGCATCGTGAAACGCCGTCGGAAACTTGTGCTCGGGGGCCAAGCGATAGTCGACGGCAAGCACTGTGTAGCCAGTCGCCTGGGCGATGCTTTGGCAGAGCGAATCATGAGAATCCAGGCTGCCTAATAGGTAGCCGCCGCCATGGAAGTAGAGCAAGGTGGGTGATAAAGCCTCTTTGCCTTGGTAGTGGCGTAGTTCAAGATGGTATCCATCTCGGCAGGTGATACTCAATGATGTTGCGTCGTTAGAAATTGGCTCATCAAGCATCTGTGATGATGCTTCGTAAGCAGCGCGTGCTTGTTGTGGTGAGAGCGAGTGGAAAGGTGGGTTGCCGCTATCGGCGACCAGGTCTAAGAAAGCGGCGATATCAGGATGTAGGGACATCATGGGTGTAAGTCTCAGTATTTGGGGTCGCCCTGAGAGAGCGACCATGCTTTGATGGGCTATTAGTCTGTGGCTACCAGTGATGGAGCTGGGGTATCTGAATGGGCTGTTGATAGTGCCTCATCAAGCACTTCACAAATCTCACTTGTCCGTGCCGCCAAAATAGACAGCAGGGTATCGCTCAAGCCATGGGTGGGTTCGCAACAGCCCTGCAAGAAAATAGCCGGTTTGAACGAAGGTTTGGTATAGAGCTGATAGCTGCGGTTAACGGCAAATTCCGGCAAGAACTCAGCTATTGGGGCCAGCAGCCGTTTATGAGTGTCGCGTACATAGCCGGTGGCTAACACTACTGCGTCGTAGCGGGTGGGCTCTGTGTGACCGCTCTCCAAATCTCGCACAAGTAGCTCAACGCCTTCGGTAGTTGCTTCGCTGCCAATCACCTCATGGCGACGGCGGAAGCGGTGGCGGGCCTGGCCGGTTACTTTTTGCTGATAGAACACATCGTAAATCTCCTGAATCAGCGCCAAGTCAGGGGCTGAGTAGTTGGTGCTTTTGTACTCCTGCAGCAGCGCTTCCCGCTGGCCGGTGGGATTGTTGAATACGTAGTCGGTGTATTCGGGGTTGAAAATCTCGTTGACGAAGGGGCTATCATCGGAGGGTTTAAAGGCCCACGCCCGGCTAATAAGATCCACCTGAATGCCTTCACGGCCGTGTAAGTCAAGGAATATCTCAGCGGCGCTCTGGCCTGCACCAATCACAGCGATGCGTTTGGGAACGTCTTGCTTCGCCAGCTCACGAAGGTAGTGGCTGGAGTGGAAGACCCGCGGGTCGTCTTTTAGCCCGGCGAAGCATTCAGGCACATTGGGCGCGCCACCCACACTGATCACTAGCGAGCGAGTGAGCCTTTCATGCACCGCACCACTCGCATCCCGTGAACGCACGCGGAGGTAGGCGACCTCGTCATTATCAGTTTCGGGCAATACTTCAAACACATCCTCTCCATAGGCGCACTGATGTTCAAAGTGGCTGGCAGTCCAGCTTAGGTAGTCATTGAACTCATGGCGGCTGGGGAAGAAGGTTTGTAGGTTGATAAAGTCCTGCAGGCGGCCTTTGCTGTGGAGGTAATTGAGAAAGCTGAAACGGCTGCCTGGGTTACGCGGAGTGACTAGGTCTTTGAGAAAAGAGATTTGCATATGGGCATTTTCCAGCAGCATATGCGGGTGCCAGGCAAAGCAAGGCTGGCGCTCAATAAACAAGGCATCCCGCGCTTGCCCTGCCTGGTGTTGCTCGTCAAGCGCAATGGCTAGGGCAATATTGGAGGGGCCGAAGCCGATGCCGATCAAGTCGTGAATATGCATAAGAGTCCTCGTGGCTGACGTGTTTATGGGGTGAAGCGTGCATCGGGTCGTGGCGCTGACCCAGGGTGAGGCGGCAGTGGAACCCAGCAGCGCTCGTTGAAAAAGTGTTCGCGTAGCTGCATGCCGAGCATGGCCCGCTTGTGGGGAAAGTCGAACGCCTTAACATGGGCATAACCGCACTGGGCAAGGTTGCGCAGCATCTTGGCGTTATCCACGCGGGGTTCAATCACCAAGCGCTGAGTGCGGCAGTCGTCGAGGAACAGGTAGTGCGAGATAGAGGGCATCCAGGCGGCGACATAAGGCCGCCCGCGAAAAGCGGCTTCGCCGATCAGTACGTGCCAGCCGCGATCAAAGTCACCGGCAGCGTAATAAGCGCCGATACGATCCTCCTTGGCCCAATAGGTCTCGAAGTAGCCGAAGGGTTTGCCGTCAATACAGCCGATCAGCGGTACCACACTGGGATTTTGCAACGTGCTTTCCAGCCGCTCGCGGTGCTGTTGCAGAGCACCCTGTTCTTCCCAGAAGTGGGCGACAACTGGGTCATTCATCCAGCGGTTGAAGCGCTCTAGGTCAAGCTCCAGGTCAAGTGCGCGAAAACTCAGAGTGGCATTCAGCCAGGGAATATGGCGTTGATAGACTGTTCCACTGGGGCGCGGCGGGCGGCGTAGATGGCGCTTTCCACTCTCCAAAATGGGCTGTTGCGGGTAGGGACGCATGGAGGGGGAGGTGAGCCAAAGGGTTGGCAACTGCCAGAATAGCTCCGCGTAGGCCCAGAGTTTGCCATGGGGATCTTTTACCGCGATTCCATTGGCACATAGAGTAGTATGTAAAGCCGAGGGGAGCTGCAAGTGAAGCGCTACAGTACCTGAGTGAAAGGCAAAAGCCCCTTCGATAGCAGCAAGTAATGCCGGGAGAGGCGGTGCTGAACGCTGTGACCATTGCAGCATCAAGGTGCTGTTATCGTCTACTAATGACCACTCAAGACGCTCTTGATGTCCTTCCACATAAAGTGTCTGCGTGGTTACCTCATAGGTAACTTGATAGGTGCACCCCTCAGGGCGTGAGAGCAGCGAGGCCACCGCGGGGCTTTCATAGGGTACGTCTACCTGTGTTTGTGCCTGGACAGAACTGGACACCGCAAAGCTCCTATCAATAAGAACGAATCACAAAAACGAATCGAAAAATCAAAGAAAAAGCAGCCGTAAAAATTACCTGCCACGGGCGGCATTACTGACTTCCTTATCTAAGGACGAATGAGAATGAGGCTTGTTTACATGAAAATTGATTAACTTTTTGCGGGAGTGATTCGTCTTTAGAGGTAGCTGCCGGTTTTCAATCGCTTTCCAACGAGGTGAATGTGCTTTCCTATCTGTTTCGTCGAACCCGCGGGCTGATGACCGCCGCTGCCCTGGCCAGTATTCTCTCGGGGCTTTTCAGCGTGCTGCTGATTGCTCAAATTAATACAGCGCTAAACAGCGATGCCGCTAGCCGTGCCAGTGCGGCTTGGGGCTTCGCGGGGATTGCTGTGGCCCTAATGGTCTGTCGGATGGTGTCGACGGCGCTGTTTGAGCGGTTGGGGCAGCGTGCTCTGGCCGAGTTGCGCAGTTTTGTCGCCCAGTGCGTGGCCGAGACCCCCTTTGCTCGGTTCGAGCGTGTTGGTAGCGCGCGGATCCAGTCGGCGCTCACCGAGCACAGCAACAATGTGGCGGTACTGTTCGTTAGCTTGCCGGTGATTTTGACCAATACGGTTATCGTGGTGGGGTGCTTGGGCTACCTGGCAATGCTCTCATGGCAGGTGTTTTTATTTGCACTTGGGGTGATTGGGCTGGGCGCTGTCGGCTACCATCTGGTGCACTTACGCGCTATTCATTACCTCCAGGATGCCTCGTCAGAGCAGGATCGCTTGTTTGGACATTTCCGCGCGCTGACCGATGGTGCAAAAGAGTTGCGGCTACACCAACGCAAGAGCCGGGTCTTTATGGATCAGATATTGGGGGAGTCGGTTGAAGGCGTGCGGCGGCTGCGTACCTATGGCATGTCGCTGTTCGTGATCTCGACCAGTTGGGGGCAGTTCCTGATGTACGCCTTTATCGGTCTGGTGCTGTTTGTGTTGGCGGGCGATGGGCCTAACCAAACCCAGGTAATGACCGGATTTGCCCTGGTGTTTGTGTTTATGGTGACCCCCCTTGAAGGCTTGCTGATCAATATCCCGCGGATCAATATGGCGCGGGTAGCTGCTAGTCGAATTGATGACATCACACGCGAGATGCCCCAGGGGCAGGAGAGACAAGCGACTACCCAGACTACCCAGGTGCCTGCTTTGCAGCATCTTGAGTTGCGCGAAGTCACCCATCAGTACTACCACGAGCAGAGCGATGACTTCTTTGAGTTGGGGCCGATTGATCTGAGCTTTACGCCGGGGGAAGTGGTGTTTCTGGTGGGGGGCAACGGTAGCGGTAAGACCACGCTGGCCAAAGTGGTAGTGGGGCTTTACCCGCCGGAAGGTGGCGAGGTGTTGCTCAATGGCGAACGTGTCGAGGCGGATAGTTGGGATGCCTACCGGCAGCTCTTCTCGGTGGTGTTCTCGGACTTCCATCTCTTTGAGCGCCTGTTAGAAGCGCCGCGGGAAGGCTTGGACGAGGAGGGTAATCGCCTGCTGGCCAAGTTGCACCTGCAGCACAAGGTGCGGGTTGAAAACGGTGCGTTCACCACCCAAGCACTCTCTCAGGGGCAACGTAAGCGCTTGGCGCTTGTCGTGGCCTACCTTGAGGATCGGCCTTTCTTGGTGTTTGACGAGTGGGCGGCGGATCAGGATCCGTTATTCAAAGAGGTGTTTTACTGCGAGGTATTGCCCGAGCTAAAACGCATGGGCAAGGCAGTGCTGGTCATCACCCACGATGACCGCTATTTCCACCTCGCGGATCGGTTGGTGCGGCTAGAAAGCGGTAAGTTGTTGGCTGCCGTGCCTGAGGCTGTCAGAGAGCCGAAAGCGGCCCACTCACCGGTCATTTGAGCCAGCCATACGTGCCAAAACCTTATCCTTGAGCCAAAAGCGGTGAATCAGCGCTATCGCGATGTGGCCGATGACTAATCCTAATAGTAGCCATGAGAGCGGGCCGTGGAGAAGATCGGCGGGGGCGATCATCCAGATGATGTCGCGCTCGGCTTCTGGTAGTAGTTCCAGGCCATAAAAGCGCAGCGCTCCGCCGCGCCCATATTGGCGCAAAATAGCGAAAGCGGGCAGCCACAATAACAGCCCATAAAATGTGACATGGACGACGCGCGCCATGTGCCCACCCAGCCCTGGCGCTTGTGGCGGGCGCTGCTTGCGGTTAAGCCATGCCCAGCCAAGCCGGGCCAGGGTGACGGTCAGCATTAGAAAGCCTAATGAACCGTGGGGCCCGATACTCGCTAAGAGAAGCGTGATACTGCTTTCGCCTATTCCTCGCCACGCCAACAAAACGGTAAATTGCAGTGTGACTAGGGCTGCGGTTAGCCAATGCAGTGCCCGGCTGACCCGCCCATAGCGGTTTGGGCTGTCTCGCCAGCGCAAAGACGCATGAGCTGATGAACTTATGTGGTCATTGCTCAATGTCGTGTTGTTTGCCATTCCCTTAACCATTGGCTTTGCCCTGGCGCCAGTAGCCCATGCTGGTAACGTACTGCTTAGGGAGCCCACACTCGTTGACCAAATAGCGACGCAGCTTCATGGCGACCTTGGTTTCAGCGGCGATCCAGGTGTAGAAGGGTGCACTGTCGTCCAGGGTGGCGGGTTCCCAGAGCGGGGCATTTTCATCCTGGTCTAGTTCATCATGGCTGGGTGCTCCTTCACTGCCTTCATTCTCGCAGCCGCTGCTCGCGGTTAAAGGAGTGCCCCCTAGTGCAACAATCTCTTGCTGCAAATCGATATCGCGCAGCGCTCTCATCAGTAGCTCACCATGCTGGCATCCGGGCTCGGCATCGCGGGCCAGCCAGTGCAGCTTGGCGGCTTGGGGAAGCGGCTGGACATCATCTCTATGGGGGACTTCGAGAAGGGCTTCGACCTTGGGTTTTAGGGGTAAGCCATCAAGGGTTTCCAGAATGCCTGCCGCGGCGGGAAGAGCGGTTTCATCAGCGATGATAAGAATACGGCGCACACCTTGGGGTGGCTTCCACTCGTAACCCTGTTTTGGACCTTCCGCATTGGCGGCTGGGGCCGTCATGGCAAGGCGATCACCTGGACGGGCGTACATTGCCCAGCGCGATGCAGGGCCGTTATCGCCATGGAGTACAAACTCTATATCCACCTCAGCCTGCTCTGAGCGTAGGGCGCGAATGGTGTAGGTGCGCGCAGAGGGGCGGTGGTTATCCGGCAATGCACGGTAGGCGCCGTACCAATCGTGCTCTTCCAGCTTGGCAATCTCGAACAACGGGTCGAGATTGCCGCCGCCTTCAGGAAAGAACAGCTTGACGCGTTGATCTGGTGCGTAGGTCGCCATTTGACGGACATCAGGGCCAGTAAATGTGAATTTAACTAACGAGGCGCTGACCTGGGTACGCCGAGCGAGAGTGATATCAAAAAGCTGGTAGCTTTGCTTGGCCGCCATGGTAACTGTCTCCTTTAATAAAGGCGCCAATTGTAGTGCTAATCGTTATCATTTAGAATCCTTATTAATCATTCCATTACCTACTTTCAGATACTTTTAAGGCTAATAAAATGACGCTGTTGCTTATCGCGCCCCGCATGGCGTTATGTTCGTCTAACAAAAAAGAGTATTCGCTATGTTAGGCGCCGGACAATTTGCCCAGAGAATGGGGACGATGTCGCCCGCTAAAGCCTGCTTATTGCTTAGTCTGCCAATGGTGGTGCTGTTTTGGGTGGAGCTGCAAGGCCAAGGCGGTTTTGCACGGGGCTTACAGGCATTAGTAGCCCCTTCTTTTGAGAACGTTGACGAGCTGCTGCTTTACTACGCTTGGTGGCCGCGCCTCTCTATCGCCCTGCTCGCTGGGGGCGGCTTGGGGTTGGCAGGCGTGCTCATGCAGCAGGTGCTGCGCAACCCGTTGGCTTCGCCCACCACCCTAGGGGTGGCATCGGGCGCTAACCTGGCGTTGATGACCGCCACCTTGCTGGCGCCGGGGCTGCTTGTCGCCGGGCGCGAATGGGTCGCCTTATTGGGCGGTGCGCTAGCGGTTGGATTAGTGTTTCTGCTCTCCTGGCGGCGTGGGTTGGCGCCGATCGTGGTGGTGCTGGCGGGCTTGGTGGTCAATCTGTACTTGGGGGCGCTCTCTACGGCACTGTTATTGTTTAACCACGAGGCGCTCTCGGGACTACTTATCTGGGGCGCGGGATCGCTGGCGCAAAATGGTTGGGACGGGGTTGCGGTACTCTGGCCCCGGCTGGCGATTAGCTGCGTGGCCGCGTGGTTTTTGCTGCGCCCTTTGGCGGTGCTGGAACTTGATGATGCGAGCGCCAAGAGCCTGGGCGTCTCACTTGCCTATTTACGCTTTGCAGGAATGGGGTTGGCGGTATTTATTACCGGCAGCATTGTTAGCGTGGTGGGCATCATCGGCTTTATCGGCCTGGCAGCGCCCAATATTGTACGCATGGTCGGCGCGCGACGCTTAGGTGCGAGGTTGCTTTGGTCGACGTTGTTGGGAGCCGTGTTGTTGGCCACCACTGATCTGTTGCTGCAGCAGTTCTCTGGTATGGCTGCAGCCTTTATTCCCACCGGGGCGATTACCGGTGCTTTGGGAGCACCTCTTTTAATGTGGCTGATTCCACGCCTAAAACTTCAGGGCGACCAGCCGCCGAAAGGGGCCGGGGTTTTTGCACATCGTCATCCTGCGCCGTCACGTTTAGCCACCGGATTACTGCTGGCGTTACTGGGTGCAACGGTTCTTGGCTTGCTGTTTGGGCAGGGCGTAGACGGCTGGTATTGGCTGGCGCCCAATAACTGGAATGTCATGCAGTGGCGCATGCCCCGCGTGATGGCGGCCGCGGCTAGTGGGTTAATGTTGGCAATTGCGGGCACGATTCTTCAGCGCCTTTCCGCTAACCCGATGGCCAGTCCCGAAGTATTAGGGATTAGCGGTGGCTGTGCCATTGCGCTGATACTGGGAATTTTCCTGCTACCTGCACCCACCAATATGATGTTGATTGTCGTGGGTACCCTAGGGGCTTTCGCGACGCTGCTGGTGTTGGTGGGTATTAATCGCAAGAGTGGTTATCTCCCCGAACGTTTGCTGCTTACCGGGGTGGCGGTCAGTGCTCTGTTTGATGCAGTGCGCAGCGTGATGCTGGCGGGTGGCGACCCTAGAGGTCAGCAGGTGATTGCTTGGCTTGCGGGTTCTACGTATTACGTGGATGTTACCAATGCGATAGTCGTAGGGGGTATTGCAGCCGTGCTGGCGTTGGTTACGCTGCCCTTCACTCGCTGGCTGGATATCCTGCCATTAGGCGCACCAACGGCGAAGGCTCTTGGAGTGTCGCTCAATCGGGCCCGTTTGGCCCTGCTGTTATTGGTGGCGCTGCTAACCGCCTGTGCCACGTTGGTGGTGGGGCCGCTTTCGTTTATTGGCCTGCTGGCACCGCATATGGCGCGTTTGGTGGGCTTCTCCAAGGCTAGACAGCATCTGCTGGGAGCGGCGTTAATCGGTATGCTGCTGATGGTGCTGGCCGATTGGGTGGGGCGTCAGATTATTTTTCCCTATGAGATTCCTGCAGGATTGGTTGCTTCGTTGATTGGCGGTGCCTACTTCATGTGGGGGCTGCGGCGGCTATGAGAGAGGCAGCGAGTGCGCTATCGGTCGTGAACCCAGCAGACGCGTTGCTGGCGCTCTACCGTCAGCCGCCGTTGAATAACTTAAAAGCGCCCTGCTTTGGTCGGCCTGATGTTCCTACGCTGGGAGCCTCGGAACTGCTGGATCGGGAGGTGCTAAACGCGCAGTTGGCCCGTTATCGCCGATACCACGGTGACGATGCCGACTTTCTGGCAGTCGCTTCGCTGTGGTCGAAATTTCATTTCGGCAGCGTCTCAATTCCGACTCTGGTGGCCAATTTGTTGTTGGGCTACGACTTGCCGGTGGGTGGGGATGAGTTACGGCTGGCATTGGATGATCACGGCCTGACAACGCGTGTCTGGCTGCCTCACGGTGGCGAACCGTTGGCTTCTAACGCACTCCAGGCGCGCTTCAGCCGTCTATTCGATGACCACTGTGCGCCGCTTATTGACGCGCTGGCCGAGGTCTCTGGGCTTTCTGCCAAGGTGTTCTGGAGCAATCTCGGCCATTATGTGGAATTTGTGGGCAGAACCTGCTCACAGCATCCTGCGTTTATCGGCGCTGGTGAGCCACTGCTGGATTATCTTGCTACCCAGACATTAGCAAACGGGCGGCGCAACACGCTTTACCAGCCGGTGCGCTACCTGGAACTCGGCGGAGAAACGCCTGCTCGCGTGCGGCGGCTGTGCTGTATCAAGTATCGGTTACCTGGGGAGCCACTGTGCGGCGGCTGCCCGCTGAAACCTGAAAATCGTCCGGCTAAGCGCCAGCGCTAGCGGTGCGCCATCCCACCTTTTGAATCGCCAGGAGATCTATTGCATGGAGCTATTGAGGATTGTATGGCGTGATTACCGCTGGCCGTTTGTCGGTGTAGTGCTTCTTAGTTTGACAAGCGCTGGCCTGGGTATTGGTGTCATCGCTTTTATTAATCAACGATTGCTGGGCTCGTTCGCCGACCCCTGGCGCATTCTGCCTGAGTTTCTGGGGCTGATAGCATTATTACTGGTTATTACCCTGGCGTCACAATTGGCGCTGACCACGCTGGGCCATCATTTCGTCTACCGGCTGCGGGGGCAGTTGGTTAAGCGAATACTGGATACCAGCATTGAGCGCGCCGAGCAGATTGGCAGTGCGCGTTTGTTAGCGAGTCTCTCCACCGACGTAAGCTCAGTGACCGTTGCGTTTATACGCTTGCCGGAACTGGTGCAGGGCGGGGTGCTGACGGTAGGTGCTACGCTTTACTTGGCATGGCTTTCGCCTACCATGCTGGGCGTCACCGCGCTTTGGGTGATCGTGACGGTTTTAATTGGCATACGCCTGGTGGCTCGTGTCTATGGGCATATGGCCAAACTTCGCGAGATACAGGATCGTCTCTATGCGGATTATCAGGCGGTTATTGAGGGGCGCAAAGAGCTGGCGCTCAACCGCGACCGCGCCGAATGGCTGTATCGAGATGTCTATACGCCTAACGCAAAGGATTGTCGGCGCCATTTTATTCTTGGAGATACCTACCATCTAAGCGCGGTGAACTGGTTCAACATCATGATGCTCGGGGCCATTGGTGTGGCGTTCTTTTTGGCCAACGGTTTGGGATGGGCATCGGTACAGGTCGCCACTACCTTTTCACTTACGCTGCTGTTTTTACGCGCGCCGCTTATCCAAGCGATCGGTGCTTTTCCGACGCTGATTAACGCTCGTGTGGCATTCGAAAAGATCAGCAGTTTAGACTTGGCCGAGCATCGTGAGGCATTCGGGCACTCTGCGTTGCGTCATGACTGGCAAGCGCTGATCCTGAAGCAAGTTAGTTATCGTTATCCAGATGAAGAATCCCGGCCGGGCTTTGCTATCGGCCCTATCGACCTGACCTTGAGACGAGGCGAGGTGGTGTTCCTGATCGGCGGTAACGGCAGTGGAAAATCGACGTTGGCGAGGCTGCTTACCGGGCTTTATCAGCCCCAAAGCGGCTGTGTACAGGTTGATGGAAGGCCGCTGGAGGAGGACGACTGGACGCGCTATCGCCAGCACTTCTCGGCGATTTACACCGACCTGCATCTGTTTGACCGCCTGATGGGGCCAGCTGGCGAGTCACCTGACCCGGCGCTGATGGAAGAGTGGCTTGCCGCACTGGGCATGCATAGCAAACTCGATTTCGACGGCGGCCGTATCACCAATATCAATCTCTCTCAGGGGCAGCGCAAGCGTCTGGCGATGCTGCTGGCAGTCGCTGAACAACGCGACCTGCTGCTGCTTGACGAGTGGGCCGCCGACCAAGACCCCCAATTCCGCCGCGTTTTTTACCGTGAGCTATTGCCGAAGCTTAAGGCGCTGGGAAAGACAGTAGTCGTCATCAGCCATGACGATCACTACTTCGATCAAGCTGACCGCCTGCTGGAAATGCGCCAGGGGCAGTTGGTAGAGCTTACCGGTGAGCAGCGAGAAGCGGCCAGCCGCGATGCAGTGGCCCAGGTAAGCGGGTAAGCGGGTAAGTGAGGCTGAAATATCATGGTTTAAGGGGGCAAGGATTTTGTTTTACAAGCCTCGCTACTCTAAGTGATCAGCCACCTACTGCTGTTTAAAATACGCCTCCATCACCTCAAGCACTTTATCGATATCGGCATCGTCAATATCACGGTGAACGACAAGGCGCGTGGCATATAAAAGCTCAATTAAAATGCCGTGCCCTTTAAGCCAGGTTGAAAGAGGCGCTACGTGTTCGTCTGGAATGCTTACAAACACCATATTGGTGGCTTGAGAGGTAATCTCGACGCCCGGTAGCGCGGCCAAACCTTGTGCTAAACGTGTGGCACGCTGATGATCTTTTGCCAAGTCATCCATATGATGATCCAAAGCATACTGGCATGCCGCCGCAATAATTCCTGCCTGGCGCATACCGCCACCCACAACTTTGCGCCAGCGCCGGGCGCGTTCGATAAACGCCTGAGAGCCTACCAGGGCAGAGCCAATGGGCGTTCCCATTCCTTTTGAAAAGCATAGTGAGACACTGTCGAACGGCGTGCAAAGCTGTTCCAACGACGCTTGAGACGCCACCGCGGCGTTAAACAGGCGTGCGCCATCCAGATGCGTTGATAAACCGCGCGAGCGGGCAAATTCGGTTGCCTGGCGCACGTAATCTTCAGGCAGCACCTTGCCGCCAATGGTGTTTTCCAGTGTTAAAAGGCGCGTGCGGGCAAAGTGAAAATCATCGGCTTTAATCGCCGCGCTGATTTTTTCCAGTGGTAGGCTGCCGTCGCTGGCGTTCTCAATGGGCTGCGGCTGAATGCTGCCCAGCACGGCGGCGCCACCCCCCTCGTAACGATAGGTGTGAGCGGATTGGCCCACGATATACTCATCACCGCGTTCGCAGTGGGCCATCAGGCCGACTAGATTGCTCTGTGTGCCGCTGGGGAAAAGCAGCGCCGCCTGCTTGCCGGTGATCGCTGCCAGGTTTTTCTGAAACGCATTTACCGTCGGGTCATCACCCCAAACATCGTCGCCTACCTGTGCACTCATCATGGCTTCCAGCATGGCCGGGGACGGGCGAGTTACCGTATCGCTACGTAAATCAATCATGAAATGTTCCTTTTATAAATAAGTGATTTCTACGACAAGCAACTATTGTTAAAGCTATCGATACCACACTCTGTAAAGGGAAGAAGATGGATCTTAAAAGCGGCTATCCGTTTTGGGCAGTAAAAAATGGTTTGTTGGCTACTTTCCCACAGCTAACCCATGACCATCAATGTGACGTAGCGGTGATTGGTGGCGGGATTACCGGAGCACTGATTGCCAATGAGCTAAGTCAGCATGGCCACCACGTGGTGGTACTCGAGCGTCGAGACATCGGCTGGGGGAGTACGGCGGCGAGTACCGCGCTGTTGCAGTATGAAATTGATACTCATATGAGCGAGCTTGCCGAGCGTTACGGTGAGGCGAATGCGGTACTTGCCTATCGCGCCTGTGCCGAGTCGATTCTTGAGCTTGAGGCCTTGGCGCTTGGGCTGGAAGACGTAGAGTTTGAGCGCCAAAAAAGCCTCTATTTTGCAAGCAACGAAGACGACGTCGCATCTTTAAAAGCGGAGCTGCTGCTACGTAATAAAAACGGCTTTGAGGCCAGCTGGCTGGAGCGAGCAGCGCTTATAGAACGCTATGGTTTCGACGCGCCTGGGGCTATTTTAACGGAGCTTGCGGCAAGCATGGATCCTTATCGAATGGCCTATCAGCTGTTTAGCAAGATAGCCACACGGGACAGCGAGGTGTATGACCGTACCCAGGTTGAGCGCATGACCCAGCATGACCAGCATATAGCGCTTACGCTAACTAATGGCGCAACGCTCACCTGTCAGCAGGTAGTGGTTGCTGCAGGCTATGAGTCCCAGGCGTGGCTGCCTGAACCCGTGGCGAAAAATCGCAGCAGCTATGCGTTTATTACCGACCCGCTGACGCCTGAAATGCTGGGTGAGCTACAACATACGCTAGTCTGGGAATCGGCGCGGCCGTATCTTTATCTGCGTACCACTCAAAATGGGCGCCTGCTGGTGGGTGGGGATGATGACGAGCAGGATATCCCCAATCGCCGCGATGACCGGGTACTGGAAAAAGCCCAAGGGCTGGCTGATAAGGTAAAGGCACTTTGGCCGTCATTAACAATTAATCCTACTTTTAGCTGGGCGGGCACGTTTGCTGAAACAAGCGACGGACTGCCTTATTTTGGCCCTCACGATGCCCATGGACCCAACGTGCATTTTGCCATGGCTTATGGCGGCAACGGCATTAGCTACAGCATGATCGGCGCAAAATTATTGCGTGCGTTAATTGAGGGGAAAGAGCATCCTTTAGCCGAGCTATTTTCTTTTAAACGCCATGTTTAAACCACGTTGTGGCTATTTGAGTTATTACGACAGTCAATAACCACTACACGATGAGAGCAGTATCCATGAGCCATCTACTTTTTTTACGTGCGCTGGAACGTAGTGACCTACGTTTCGTGCATGAGTTAAATAATAATCAAAGCATTATGTCTTACTGGTTTGAGGAGCCATACGAGTCGTTTGATGAGCTAGAAGAGCTTTATAATAAGCATATTCATGACAATGCCGAGCGACGCTTTGTAGCCGAAGATAGTGCCGGTGTGGCTATTGGGTTGGTGGAGCTGATTGAAATCGACTACATCCATCGTAGCGCTGAATTTCAAATCATTATTACGCCAGACCATCAAGGAAAAGGCTTTGCTCGCTCACTGATCCGTCAAGCCTTGCATTATTCCTTTACTATTTTAAATATTCATAAGGTGTTTTTAATTGTGGCAGTGGAAAATGTCAAAGCAATCCACCTTTACGAAGAGAGCGGGTTTATCGAAGAAGGACACTTGGTTCAGGAGTTCTTTATCAATGGCAAATACCGCGATGTAAAGCGCATGTATATTCTGCAGGATACTTATTTGACGCAGTTGGAGGAATAGTAAGAGAGGAGCAGTAAAGTAGTGTGAAAGTGCTTTTTAAATATATGATACTGAAATTTTATAAATTAATATAAAGCATTAAATGTGAAGAGAATGTCAATTATTAAGTCGTGTTGGTTTTTTAGATCGGTATGCGAGTTGATTAAACGATTTTTTAATTGAGGTGTTATACATCATAAAGCAGTACTCCTGCCATCAGCATCGTGGCTATCTGGCAGGAGTAAATAAACGATTGCTTAATTAAGCGTGGTTTCTAAGCGACTCGCACGATCGCCAGCGGCTGGGTGGCTAGAAAAGAAGCTACTATTATTACCATATTTGGCTTCAAGTTTGCGCAGCGCAGTGATTGAGGCCTCAGCATCCATATTATGCTCCTGTAGAAGCTCAATGGCATAGTCATCAGCTTCATTTTCCTGACGCTGAGAGAACTGGGCATTAATAAGCTTTTCTCCTAAATCGCCAAGTTCAGAAGTAGATAGGACGGCGGCGGTGCTGCTGCCGCTTGAAGCCGCAGCTTCACGTGCCGCAGACGCAGCGTAAGCGACCTGGAAAGCCCGCTTGGAGTGTCCTAAAGCGACATGGGTAGTGTTCAGAATTCTGTGTCACTTCTACCCTAAGAGGAAAGAGGTGATGTATGACACAAGCAACATTTGACATGGACGCGGCGCTGAAAGCCCTGCGAGAAGGGAAAGATCTCACCGGCAAGGAGGGCATTCTGACGCCGCTCATCAAGCAGTTGACCGAGGCTGCCATGCAGGCGGAGCTCGACGCGCATCTCGACAATCAAGAGACGCCCAACCGCAAAAACGGGGGCTCTCCCAAGACCATGAAAAGCCCTGCAGGCCGCTTTGAGCTAACC
>NZ_JABUYX010000022.1:0-54759 GCF_014898005.1 Halomonas citrativorans | reverse complement strand
GGCTCAAACGTTGTTCATGAACCGCCGTGGTACGGAACCGTATGCCCGGTGGTGTGAGAGGACAGGGGAGGCGACTCCCCTTCCTACTCGATTAGCGTCGTTCTCATGCCGTGCACGTTTATTGCGCGCAGCATTGCTATTCAGACACAGCTTACCTTGTCGGGTGTAACGCCCGGAGATCAGGGGGCTTGGTACGCTGTGTCTTTTGGCGTGAGATGATGCCTGTCACGATAACGTCATGCTTCATAAAGTACAATATGTGTATAGCTATTGGCATGGCGCTATGCGGGAATTCGCGCTGTGATGAACAACTCTCTCCATGAACATGATTCAAGGATGAAGATATGTATCTTAATTTATTGCCCCGTTGGGCCTCAGTTTTTGGTGGCTTAAAGTTAGGCCGTAAATCTGCAAATAAACCGCCGCTAGTGAGCGATAATAGTGAGAGTGTGGAGCTTGATGAGTATTTTCATACGGCTCAAGAGCTAGGGTTGAGCCGCTATAAGGCAGAAGAAATATTCAACCAAACGCTAAGAAAAGCGCGCCGCCGCTCTGAGCTATCCATGAGCGACGTTATTTTTCGCGCTTACTGCACCATTCATCTACATGCTTATCACTAGCGGGTCGGTAGATCTGTTTGGCGCTGAAAAGTCGCTATTAGCGCTTCGGTTCCTGCCTGATCGTCTGCGGTAAAGCGCGCAGGTAGTGGGCTGTCCAGGTCTAGAACGCCCCATAGAAAGCCTTCTATCACGATGGGAATGACCAGCTCGGAGCGTGAGTCGGCATCGCAGGCAATATGGTCTGCGACGGCGTGTACATCATCGACCCGCTGTGTTTGCTGCTGACGCGCTGCGGCTCCGCATACGCCTTTGCTAAAAGGGATGGGGTGGCAGGCGGGCTTGCCCTGAAAAGGCCCTAGCCCCAGGATCTCGGGTTGACGCTGAAGATAAAACCCCACCCAGTTTAGGTCAGGTACTTCCTGCTGAATAAACGCGCACATTTGAGCGCTGTTGGTAAGCCAGTCGCGTGTATCAAGCAGGGCTTCGAGCTGGCGGTTGAGTAGCGCGTAATTAATGGTTGGCATCATTATCTCATCATAAACGCATCAGGCCGACACTAAGGTCGGCCTGATGAGGTGCTTGCTGAAGGGGTTATTCAGTCCAGCCCGGCACGGCAGCGCCTTTAAACAGCTCTTCAGCTTTGGCTGCTACTTCGTCGCGCTGATAGGCATCCACTAGTTGGCGAATATCTTCACGCTCTTCGTCACCGCCGCGTACGGCAATAAGGTTCACGTAGGGAGACTCAGGCCCTTCTTTGATCAGGGCATCGTCAAGCTTCAAACCAGCTGGTTGGGCGAACGTGTTGTTGATAAACGCCATGTCGACATCGCGCAATACACGGGGCAACTGGGCAGCTTCAATTTCACGGAAGCGGAAGTTGCGCGGATTCTCGGCGATATCGATCGGCGTCGCTTCCAGATACTCCGGGTCGTTCAGTGTGATCAGGCCTTCGTTATGCATCAAAATCAACGCACGACCTTCATTGGAAGGGTCGTTGGGCAGTGCAATCTGCGCGCCGTCGGGCAGATCTTCAATGCTATCGAATTTTTCTGAATAAGCACCGATCGGATAAACAAAGGTATAGCCTGCAACGGCAAGGTCATAGCCGCGATCGCTAACCATGGCATTCAAGTAAGGGGCGTGCTGGTAGGCGTTGGCATCAAGGCTACCGTCGGCCAGCGCAACGTTGGGCGTTACGTAGTCGGTAAATTCGATAATTTCGACATTAAGGTCGTACTCTTCTTTGGCAATCCGCGCCGCCACTTCCATGACTTCAGTTTCGGGGCCAGCAACGGTACCCATTTTCAGCGTGCGGGTTTCTGCGTTTGCAACGTTAACGGCCAGTGCCAAGGCTGTCAGGCTACCAATTATTAGTTTTTGCATGATAAGTCTCCTAATGCGTTGTATCGTCATTTTTTAATAATATTGGAATAAGAAAAATAATTCTAATGTTTTTTTGTTATAAGAGAGCATAGCCAATTGCGATCACTATTTACGATCACTTTTGCGCACCAGATAGTCGCCCAGGCTTTGAAAGCCTTGCACCATGACCACCAAAATAATCACGGTAATCAGCATAATAGTGGGGTTAAAACGGTTGTATCCATAACGGATGCCCAGGTCCCCCAGGCCGCCGCCACCTACCGCACCCGCCATAGCGGAGTAACTGACTAGCGTTACCAGCGTAATGGTTAAGCCTGTAATGATGCCGCCCCGTGCCTCTGGTACAAGTACCTTGCGAATAATCTGCCACGGGGTTGCGCCCATGGACTGAGCAGATTCTACCAGGCCCGGCGACACCTCATTGAGTGCGCCCTCTATCAGACGCGCCACAAAAGGGATGGCCGCAATGGTTAGGGGAACTGATGCGGCGTTGATGCCTATCGACGTACCTACCAGCATACGTGTGAACGGGATGATGGCTACCATCAAAATAATGAAAGGAATCGAGCGGCCAATATTAGTAATAATGCTCAATACCTGATTAAGCACTGGCTGGGCTAGAATTTGCCTTGGCCGTGTCGCGTACAACAATACGCCTAATGGTAGGCCGAGCAGTGTCGAAATGACGCCAGAGATGGCCACCATATACAGCGTATCCAGCGTGGCCTGTAAAATAAGGTCAAACATTGCGCTGGACATAACCAAGTACCTCGACTTCTAACTGGTGAGACTGAAGATAATCCATTGCCTGTTGCGTCTGCTCTGTCGTGCCAAGCAGTTCTGCAATCATAAGCCCTAAGGTGCGGTCCTGAATGGACTCGACTTTGGCCTGTAAAATGCTGACATCCACATTGCACTCGCGGGCCAGGCGGGAGATAAGCGGTGTTGAGACGGCATCGCCAGAAAACGTTAGGCGTACGACGGGGTGAGAGGTCTCTCCTGGCGTATCGCTTAAGCGTTCGATCAGCTCTTTAGGGGGGCTAAGCTGGAGAAAATCGTTCAAAAATTCGCGGCCAAGCTGAGTGCTGGGGGCCGTGAAAAAGTCGCCGACTTCTGCGTCCTCCACGAGTGTGCCGTTGGAAATAAGGCTTACGCGGTGGCAAATTGACTTAACCACTTCCATTTCATGGGTAATCAACAAAATAGTGATACCCAACTGGTGATTAATATCACGCAGCAACTCAAGAATAGAGCCGGTAGTTTGTGGATCTAATGCCGATGTTGCTTCATCACACAGCAGCACATTGGGTTGGCTGGCTAGAGCGCGGGCGATAGCAACACGCTGCTTTTGGCCACCCGAGAGCTGCGCGGGATACTGTTTGGCTTTGTCCGCCAGCCCGACCATTTCCAGTAGCGGGAGTACGCGGTGTTGAATGGCGCTACGTTTTTCACCCATCAGTTCAAGCGGCAGAGCAACGTTATCAAACACGTTCCGCGTAGTAAGCAAGTTGAAGTGCTGGAAAATCATGCCAATGCGGTGACGTGCCTGGTTTAGGGCGCCGCCGTTTAAGCGAGTCATCTCTTGGCCATCCACGGTCACGCTGCCACTGGTTGGCCGCTCAAGTAAGTTAACGCAACGGATTAGCGTGGATTTTCCAGCGCCGGATAGGCCGATAACGCCGTGAATAGCGCCTCTAGGTACGTGCAAATTAACATCTTTCAAGGCGTGAACGGCGTTATTGCCGCTGCCATAAGTTTTACTGACGTTGCTAAGTTCAATCATAGCGTCTGCCTTAATAGGAGGCCAAAGACGGAGTGCAAGGGAGCAAGCGTAGGGCGAGGAATAAAAAAAAGGCCACCCTTTCGGGTGGCCATCAACGCTGGACACACCCTTTTAGCTGCACTTCACCAAACCTGTGGCTTGGTGGGCGCCCGCAATATGGGTACAAATCGGCGCCATTACATGGGCCGAAAGTCTAAGCAGCCCCTTCCTCTTTGTCAATTGAAACCGGCTGCTTTACGCGTGTGGCCGCTTGATTAGGCGCAGTCGTGCGTTTTTAAACGTTTTTAGGCGTACTGCACTTTGCTTTGCGTCCATCAAGGCATTTGATTAGCGTCACGCATGCTGCTCATCATGCTTTCCCGGGTGCGGTGTGCGCATTGTTAACTTCTCACGGATAAACTTGCGCCGGGTTGATTTCGTGTTTGAATAGGCGTTTTCACAGCGACGTAGTAAGGGTGGATTATGTTTACCGGCATCGTACAGGGCACCGCAAGTATAGTAGAGGTGCATGAACTTGACGCGTTTCGAACCCATGTAGTGGCATTGCCACCCGAAATGCGTGAGGGGTTGGAAATTGGTGCGTCAGTGGCCCATAACGGCGTGTGTTTAACAGTTACCGCTATTGAAGGCGATAACGTTAGTTTTGATTTGATGCGCGAAACCCTGCGCTTGACTAATCTTGGTGCACTTGAACCGGGGGGGCGCGTCAATATAGAGCGTGCTGCACGGTTTGGCGACGAGATTGGGGGGCATTCGATGTCCGGCCATATTATCTGTATGGCCAACGTCGTCGCGATAGAAGAAGCTCCCAATAACCGTCGGCTTTGGTTTTCTCTACCCGACACGATTGGCCGCTTTGTGTTTGAAAAGGGGTATATCGGTGTTGATGGTATCAGTCTGACGGTCGGAGATGTGCGTCGCGCGGCAGATGATAGCGGCATTGAGTTCAGTGTGAATCTGATACCCGAAACGCTCTCACGCACCATGCTCAAAGAGCGTCTGCCTGGCGATAAGGTCAATATTGAAATTGATCCGCAAACACAGGTGATTGTCGAAACGGTCGAGCGCGTGCTGGCTAAACGATTATAAGAAAGCAGCGGGTGGTTGGCTGACCTGCTGGTTCGCTGATGGCCTGAAGATTGCTAGCGTTAGTGTCAGTGGAGGTGGCTCCGCTTAAACCGGCTGTGCGTTAGGTACTCGCATCGCGCGGGAGCTTTCGGTAATATGTGCGGCTTTTCTCGCTCCAAGGGGACGCATACTGCGTTTGCGCGAAGGATAAAACATACATGAAACTTCTGGATAAGTATTTCAAGCTCACTGAGCTAAATACGAATGTGAAAACAGAGGTGGTCGCCGGGATCACAACGTTCCTGACGATGGCTTATATCATTTTCGTAAACCCTAGCATCCTGTCGGAAGCGGGTATGGACTACGGTGCCGTCTTTGTCGCGACGTGCGTGGCGGCAGCGATTGGCTGCTTCGTGATGGGCATTTGGGCTAATTACCCCATTGCGCAAGCACCGGGGATGGGGCTTAACGCCTTCTTCACTTACGGCGTGGTGCTAGGTATGGGATATACCTGGGAAGCCGCGCTTGGTGCGGTCTTCTTCTCGGGTTTGATATTCTTCGTATTGAGTGTTTTTAAAGTCCGTGAGTGGATTATCAACTCGATACCACTCTCGCTACGCTTAGGGATTGCGGCAGGGATAGGGCTTTTTCTGGCCATGATTGCGCTTAAAAACGCAGGTATTGTGGTGGCTAATCCGGCGACTCTGGTCGCGATGGGAGATCTTTCACAGCCAGCGGCTCTTTATTCATTGCTGGGCTTTTTTGTGATTACGGCGTTGGCGTACCTGCGGGTCAAGGGCGCGGTATTAATTGGTATCCTGGGCATTACTCTCATTTCGATGCTGTTGGGGCATAATGCATACAACGGTGTGATGTCGATGCCGCCCTCTATCGCGCCTACCTTTATGGCGATGGATCTGGTGGGCGCCCTTGATGTGGCGATGCTCAGCGTTATTTTTGCGTTCCTGTTTGTTGACCTGTTCGATACATCCGGCACGCTGGTAGGGGTTGCTCATCGGGGTAATCTACTCGACAAGGATGGCAAACTGCCTCGTATCGGGCGCGCCATGATGGCCGATAGCACAGCATCCATGGCAGGCGCGGCTCTCGGCACCTCAACCACCACGAGCTATATCGAATCAACGGCGGGTATTGCATCGGGTGGGCGAACAGGCCTAACAGCCGTCGTGGTCGGTGTACTGTTTTTAATCAGTCTTTTCTTTGCGCCGTTAGCAGGCTCTATCCCGGCTTATGCCACTGCCGGTGCGCTGCTGTACGTTGCGGTACTCATGGCGGGCAGTTTATCCCATGCGAACTGGGAAGACCCAACCGATGCTGCTCCGGTATTAATTGCAGCATTGGCAATGCCGCTGACGTTTTCAATTGCTGACGGTATTGCCTTGGGCTTTATTAGCTTTGTAGGAATTAAAACGCTTTCAGGCCGGTTTAGCGACCTGAATCCTGCTGTCGTGATTCTGGCCTTGCTGTTTGCAGCGAAGTTTCTATTCCTGGGTTAATTATCCAGGCTATTTATTATTAATCTATGAGAGACGCGATGAGCATCTACGGTGACTACATTAAGTCGGTTATTCGCACCGTTCCTGATTGGCCTGAGCAGGGAGTGAACTTTCGTGATATCACTCCGTTATTACAAAACAGTGCGGCGTTTCGCAAACTAATTGATAGTTTCGTGCATCGCTATCAGGAAATGAACCTGGATGCCATCGCCGCGATTGATGCGCGTGGTTTCATTATCGGTGCACCGCTCGCCTATGAGCTAGGTTGTAGCTTTGTACCGGTTCGCAAAAAAGGCAAACTGCCTTTTAAAACGATCAGTGAAACCTACAAGCTGGAATACGGTCATTCGGAAGTAGAGCTACATTCTGACGCTTTTCAGGAAGGTGACCGGATCCTGCTGATGGATGACCTGATTGCTACCGGTGGCACCATGTTGGCCGCCGCCAACCTTATTCAGCGTTCTGGCGGGCATGTCGTAGAAACTGCCACTATTATTGACCTACCCGAGTTGGGCGGTTCTCAGAAAATTCGCGATGCTGGCTTCAGCGTATTCGCGGTATGTTCTTTCAACGAAGACGAGTAACGCCTCTCATGAGCAGCGAACGCTATCACCAACACTTCACTATTTCCTGGGACCAGCTGCACCGAGATGTGCGTCAGCTTTGCCACCAAATGATGGAGCGGGACTTCAAGGGTATTGTGGCGATTACCCGTGGCGGGTTAATCCCAGCGGCACTTATTGCACGTGAGCTTAACGTGCGCCTGATTGATACGATCTGTATTAAAAGCTATGACCATATGGATCAGGGTGGTCTGAATATCATGAAGGGCGTTGACCATGATGGCGAAGGTTGGCTGTTGGTCGATGATCTGGTGGATACCGGTAAAACCGCGCGTGCGGTACGTGAAATGATGCCTAAAGCGCATTTTGTCACTATCTATGCCAAGCCAGAAGGGCGCCCTTTGGTTGACCAATATCTCACTGAAGTGGCTCAGCAGTGCTGGATTCAATTCCCTTGGGATATGGGAGTTGCCTATGTTGAGCCTCTCGTTGATCAAGTTAAAAGGACTTATGACTAATCCATTAACGAACGACTGGGGCCGGTGGCTCGGTGATGAATTTCAAGCCGACTATATGAAGGCGTTGAAACAGTTCTTGGCTCAGGAAAAAGCGGCTAAAAAGGTTATTTACCCTCACTCTTCTGATTGGTTTCGTGCGTTTGAACTGACGCCATTGGAAGAGGTGAAAGTCGTTATTCTAGGTCAGGACCCGTACCACGGCCCCCGTCAAGCGCATGGGTTAAGCTTTTCTGTTCAGCCGGGGGTGAAAATCCCCCCGTCGCTTGCCAATATTTATAAAGAACTGGCAAACGATGTGGGCGTTAAACCGGTGCCGCATGGCAGCCTGGTTAGCTGGGCCAAACAAGGCGTTTTGCTGTTAAACACGGCGTTAACCGTTGAGCAAGGCAATGCCGCGTCGCACCGCGGCAAAGGTTGGGAGCCGTTTACCGATCGAGCAATCGAAACGGTAAGTCAGCATGCTCCGCCGTGCGTGTTTTTGTTATGGGGTAGTCATGCGCGCCAGAAAAAAGCGTTGATTGATCAGCGGCGCCATTTAGTGCTGGAGTCGCCCCATCCTTCGCCGCTGTCTGCCCATCGGGGCTTTTTTGGCAATCACCAGTTTTCTCAAGCGAACCAGTTCCTGGTGGGGCAAGGACGTTCGCCCGTTGAATGGCAACTGCCCGAAAGCGCTTAACCTGATGGACAGATGCAGGTAGAATGCGCGCAATTTTGTATGCCTGAAGATGCGGCCTGAGTCGTTATCCTGATATCACACTGCAGTGAGGAAGCCCCATGAGTGTCTACGCCATTAACCATCCGCTTGTTCAACATAAGCTGGGACTGATGCGCGAAGTTGATTTGAGCACCAAGAGCTTTCGTGAACTGGCAGGTGAAGTGGCCAAGCTCTTGACTTACGAGGCCACGAAAGGCCTGGAGCTTGAGGATCACGAAATTCAAGGTTGGAACGGCGAGCCTATCGCCACGCGCCGACTTAAAGGTAAAAAAGTAACGGTTGTGCCCATTCTGCGGGCTGGTTTAGGCATGTTGGAAGGCGTTACGGATTTGATTCCCAGTGCGCGCGTCAGCGTTGTCGGCCTTTATCGCGATGAAGAAACGCTGCAGCCTGTGCCGTATTTTGCGAAATTCGCTAACGATATTGAAGAGCGCATGGCGCTGGTGATTGACCCGATGTTGGCAACCGGTGGTTCCATGATCGCCACACTGGACATGCTGCGTGAGCGGGGCTGTGAGCATATGAAGATTATTGTTCTTGTCGCTGCTCCCGAAGGCATCAAGCGTGTGCAGGATGCTTACCCAGACGTGGAAATTTATACGGCCTCGGTAGACGATCGACTCGATGAGAATAGTTATATCGTGCCGGGATTGGGAGATGCCGGCGATAAGATATTTGGAACGCGTTAAGCGTTTTGCCTAACGGTGCCCCTTACGCTTCGCGTTGGGGGCATTTTTTTGCCTTTTCGATATAAATTGATTCCTGGGAGTTGAGTGATGAGTAATGCTGGCAGCCGGTCCGAGTCTTGGCCGAAGGTACTGCTGACCGGAGCACAAATGCTGTTTGTCGCATTTGGCGCGTTGGTACTGGTTCCGCTGTTAACGGGCCTGGATCCAAGTGTTGCACTTTTTACTGCCGGTGCGGGAACGTTAATATTTCATGCGGTTACTAAGCAGTCGGTGCCGGTATTTTTGGCGTCCTCGTTTGCGTTTATCGCGCCTATTCAGGGGTCTATTGCCAGTTTCGGTGTTTCCGCGACGCTTGGCGGTTTAATGGTAGCCGGTCTTGTGTATGTCATTATTTCCCAGATCATACGCGTACGCGGTATCGGTTGGCTAAATCGTTTGTTACCGGCGGTGGTGGTTGGCCCGGTCATCATGGTGATTGGCCTGGCGTTAGCGCCGGTGGCCGTTAGCATGGCAACCGGGGAAACCAGCGACAATATCAGCTATGGTCAAGCGATCTTTTTATCCATGGCCAGCCTGCTGGTGACGCTGGTATTAGCGGTATTTGGGCGTGGCCTGCTGCGTTTGATTCCCATTATGGGGGGGATCGTTACCGGTTATGCACTCTCCCTGGTGATGGGGGTTGTCGATTTTACACCGGTACATGAAGCGGCCTGGCTTGGAATACCCAATTTTACGGCGCCTAGCTTTCATTGGGCGGCTATTTTATTCATGATTCCTGTGGCCATTGCGCCTGCGGTTGAGCATATCGGAGATATGGTGGCGATTGGTTCGGTAACGCGTAAAAATTATCTTGAAAAACCGGGCCTGCACCGTACATTACTGGGCGATGGTTTGGCGACCATGGTGGCGGCACTGTTTGGCGGCCCACCCAACACGACGTATTCCGAAGTAACCGGTGCCGTAACACTGACGCGGGCGTTTAACCCTGTTTATATGATTGTCGCGGCGATTATCGCCATTCTGCTGGCCTTTATTTCCAAGCTGGGTGCACTGTTGCAAACGATTCCAGGTCCGGTAATGGGCGGCATTATGACGCTGCTGTTTGGCTCGATTGCTGTCGTCGGAATGAATACGCTAGTACGTGCGGGTCAGTCGCTAACCGCGCCACGCAATCTGGTGGTGGTGTCGTTGATTTTAGTGTTTGGTATTGGCGGCATGCAATTTGGGGGAGGCCAATTTACCCTGCAGGGCGTAAGCTTGGCGGCTCTCGTAGGTATTGTACTGAATTGGCTATTGCCTCGTGAGCGCGAAGGGGAGTAACAGCTCCCTCGTCCTTATCAGGATTCATTACCAGGGAAGGAGACATGTATATGGTAAGTAATGTAGCCACTGCATTTCCCGTACTCGGCGTTGTCGCTTGGAGTGGAACGGGAAAAACGACGCTACTAACGCAGTTGCTGCCACGGTTGCGCCAAGCAGGGCTAAAGGTAGCTGTCATAAAGCATGCCCATCACAGTTTTGAAGTGGATAAACCCGGTAAAGATAGCTATGAGCTGCGTAGCGCCGGGGCGGCACCGATGCTGGTCGCCTCACGGGAACGCTTTGCGCTAATGCAGGAAACGCCGGGTCAGGATGAGCCAGACCTGGCAGCGTTGCTGGCGATGATGGCTTACCATGAGCCAGACCTTGTGATTGTCGAAGGATTCAAAGCATGGCCCATTCCCAAGCTCGTACTGTATCGTAAGGGAATTGGAGAGCCGTCTATTCTTCATGATGCGACGATTCAGGCGGTGGCGCTTGATGATCAACCACCGGTTGAGCTTGACCCCCGGATTACCCCGCTAAACCTTAATGATATCGATGCAATTACTCACTGGGTGCGTACGTGGGCTAGTACTCAACCCAATGGCACATTTTTAAAACATAGGTGATAAACATGCAGCTAACCCACCTCAATACGCGTGGTGAAGCTAATATGGTCGATGTGGGTGATAAGCACGAAACACGTCGTGAGGCCGTCGCCTCGGGGCGGATTTTAATGCAGCCAGAAACGCTGAAGCTGCTAAGTGATGGCGAGTTACCCAAGGGCGATGTCATTGCAACGGCCCGTATTGCCGGTATTCAGGCCGCGAAGCGTACCCATGAATTGATTCCCTTATGTCATTCGTTGGCGCTTTCCAAAGTCTCCATTGAATTTGATATCGACCCTGCGCAGGGCTGTGTCCACGTGACGGCACTGTGCCGATTAAATGGGCGCACGGGTGTTGAGATGGAGGCGCTTACCGCGGTGTCGGTCGCGTGTTTAACGCTCTACGATATGTGTAAAGCCGTCGATAAGGATATGTGTATCGACGCTGTTCAGCTTGAAAGCAAACGCGGCGGCGTACGTGGTGATTATCAGCGCAGTGCTCGTCCGCAAGCCCCCATTGTGACGGGAGAAGGGACGGCAGGCGAAGTGACATTAGGCGAACGCTGCGCCTCGCCCTGTGTTCGGGTGAAGTTTTTAGCCGAGCTGCGTGAACGTGTCGGTGTGAGTGATACGGTGCTTGATCTGGACCAGGTGCCGAGCCGTGATATTGCGGGTTTGAAGGCTGCGCTGAGCCAGCGTGATACGCGATTTAGCGTGCTCACCGACCAGCGGACGCTGTGTGCGATTAACCAGGTGATGGCCAACGATAGCGCACGGATTACTGACGAGGATGAAGTCGCCTTTTTTCCACCCGTGACAGGGGGCTAAACGATGAATATCCAGGTCCAAGTCCAGTCAGCGCCTTTTTCATTAGGCGATGGCTATGCGTCGACGCTCGCCCAGCGAACCGATATTGGGGCGGTTGTCAGTTTTACAGGGTTGGTTCGGGACTTTAACGAGTCGCCTGATGTCACCGGGCTTACCCTGGAACATTACCCCGGCATGACAGAGCGTATGCTGGAGCAGATAGGCGAACAGGCGTGGCAGCGCTGGGCGCTTCAAGCGGTTTATATTGTTCATCGGGTGGGCTACCTGGCGCCGGGGGATCCCATCGTTAGGGTGCTGGTGGCGAGCGCTCACCGGCGCGAAGCATTTGAAGCGTGTGACTTTATTATGGATTTTTTAAAAACCCAAGCGCCGTTCTGGAAAAAGGAGCATTCCACCAAGGGTGAGTATTGGGTGAAAGAGCGCGCTACCGATTGGCAAGATGCCGAGCGCTGGTCATAAGGCTATTACAGTACGCCGCCTGGCGAGTACGCTGCGTTCTACAGGATTCGGTTGCGCCTCGTTGCGTTTATAGAGGCGCTTCTGCGGCCATTATTTGTAAGTGGACCTCGGGCATGTGCTGCATGTGGTCCGCCAACCAATGAATCAAGCGTGGCTGTAGCGCAAGGCGCAAATCAGCCAGCGTATCCGCTTTAATCTCCTCCAACTGATTGTCCAGCCATTCGCTAAAGCTATCTTCGTCGAGCGGGCTGGCGCTGCTGCTATCCAGCATCAAGCGACCGATGCGCCACCATCCGGTATCGCTGGCCGCGACAGGCAGGGCGAGAAATAAACTGCCTCGGCGCGTCGTGGTTTTGGTGGCATCCAGGCCCGGATGCGGCACAACGCTATTTTGATTAACGATACAGGGCGGTTGAGGGTGGCGGGCTTCGCAGCGCAGTCCCAAGTGGTCCATAACGATCATGTCGCCATTAACGGGTGCTAAAGGTGCGCTGATGCCCAAGGAGTCTGCAATCGCTTGGTGGGCCTGCTGGTGGCGCGCTTCGCCGTGCACGGGGATCAAATATTTGGGCCTGATCCACTGGTAGAATGTGATGAGTTCTTCTTGCGCAGGGTGGCCTGTGGCGTGCAGCTCTGGATGATTAACCTCATCAAAGATCGTGACCCCAAGTTGGACCAAGCGTTTTTTGAGCTGCTCAATGGGGCGTTCATTGCCGGGGATAGCTTTGGCAGAGAAAATGACGTTATCGCTAGGCTCAAGGTCAATAAACGGGTGGCGCCCTTGGGCGAGTCGTTGCAGTGCTGCACGAGGCTCACCCTGGCTACCGGTGGCGATAATCACCACTTCATCGGGGGGCAAATAGCCCAAATCATGAGGGGGTACAAGCGCTGGGAAGTCATCCATGTAGCCAAGTCCGCGTGCAATGCTCACCATGCGCTCCATGGATCGCCCCATCAAACTGACCCGACGGCCGCATTGATGAGCCGCCCGGCCAATGGCCAGTACGCGTGCCAGGTTGCTTGCAAAACAGGAGACCACGACGCGGCCCTTGCATTCCTTCAGGCTTTTAGCCAGCGCTTTAGCCACATCGCCTTCACTGCTGGAGTGGCCAGGCAGAGGGGCATTGGTTGAATCACCTACTACTAAATCAATCGGGGCAAGCGCTCGAAAGTGCGCCGCGTTAATGGGCGTGCCAATCAGCGGCTCTGGGTCCAGCTTCCAATCCCCTGTGTGCATTATGCGGTAATCGCCCATCACGATGACCAGCGCGCAGCTTTCAGGGATCGAATGAGTAACCGGCAAATAGCGCACCGAAAAGGGCGCCGTTTCCATTGCTTCGCCCGGCTCGATAATCTTAATCGCGGCGCTACTTAGCTGGTGTTCAGCGAATTTTGCACGTAAGAGACCTGCCGCAAGTGGGGTGGCATAGATAGGGCAGTTCCACTTGGGCCATAACCAGGCAACCGCGCCAATGTGATCTTCATGCCCATGCGTTATAAATAACGCTTGGGGCGTTATGTTCAGTGCCTCGGCGGTGCCCAGGTTAGGTACTTGAAGGGGCGAGTTAGGCAAATCCTGGCGAATCATCATGCCGCAGTCGACCGCGATCCAGTGATCGTCGTATCCATACAGCGTTAGATTCATGCCGATTTCACCACACCCACCCAGCGGCAGTAGGCGCAGAGGTGGGCGGCGGCGAGGACGAAGTTGAACGCGTGGTGGATGCATCGGTTATGAAAAGCCTAAAAAGTAATGCCTTAACTATACGGGAAGGCAGGGGCGGCTAACAATGACCCCCGACATTAGATAACGGTGCTTCGTTAATAGGGTTCCGGTACACTAGGCAGCCGTTATTTACGGCGTCGCTATTTAGCCGCTGTTTGCGGCGCCGTTGCACTATGCCAATAGACG
This sequence comes from Halomonas citrativorans, assembly GCF_014898005.1. Classification (NCBI taxonomy): domain Bacteria; kingdom Pseudomonadati; phylum Pseudomonadota; class Gammaproteobacteria; order Oceanospirillales; family Halomonadaceae; genus Halomonas; species Halomonas citrativorans. Next base: position 40,855 of record NZ_JABUYX010000022.1, on the reverse strand, counting down.
ATGCCAATAGTGGTTTGTCATTTGTATTTCGTAGGTCGTCAAGAGTACTTCACATGTCTCATTATTACCGTTTAGTCGTTTCCTGCCCCGATCAGGTGGGTATTGTTGCCCGTGTGTCTGGATTTATTGCTCAACAAGGCGGCTCTATCACCGAGGCCAGTCAGCATTCTGACTTGCAAACGGGCCGCTTTTTTATGCGTTATGAGATATTGGCCGATTCGCTTGGCATGTCCGTTGAAACATTACGCAGCGCCTTTGAGCCAATTGCTCAAGAGTTTTCCATGCAGTGGGCGCTAATGGATACTCAAAAGCGTCGGCGCGTCATCCTCATGGTCTCCCGTGAGTCTCACTGCCTGGTGGATTTACTTTACCGTTGGCAGGCAGGTGAGCTGGATTGTGATATCGCCGGTGTGATTTCTAATCACGAAGACATGCGCTCAATCGCTGAGTGGTACGGTATTCCTTATCACCATGTGCCGGTGGACCCGAATAATAAGGAAGAGTCGTTTACTCAGGTGCAGGAGCTTATTGATAACGCGCGAGCGGACTGTATTGTATTGGCGCGCTATATGCAGATTCTGCCCCCGTCGTTGTGTGAGCGCTATGCTGGGCAGGTGATTAATATTCACCACAGCTTCTTGCCTTCATTTGCCGGCGCCAAGCCTTACCATCAGGCTTATGAGCGCGGCGTAAAGCTAATTGGCGCGACGTGCCACTACGTGACGGAGGAGTTGGATGCCGGGCCGATTATTGAGCAGGACATTCATCGTGTGAGCCATTGCCATACGCCAACTGACCTGGTTCGCTTTGGGCGCGATGTAGAAAAAGCCGTATTGGCGCGAGGCCTGCGCTGGCATCTGGAGGACCGCGTTTTGATCCACGGCAATAAGACCGTTGTCTTTAGCTAAGCGTTTTAAAAACTGTTTAAGCTGAACCAGTAACAAAACAAGGGGGTGGTCATGAAAATGGCCACCCCCTTGATGCTTTTAAAATCCGATTTTACGCAAACGGCTTATTAGCCTAGCGCTTGGCCATTACCGCCACGGATGACGCCTACACCTACGCCTTCAATATCCAGGGATTGGGTTCGCAGGTCGATTTCAATCGGTGCAAAATCAGCGTTTTCCGCAATCAGCATGACCTGATGCCCTTGGCGTTGAAAGCGTTTTACGGTGACTTCATCTTCCAGCCGCGCAACGACGATTTGCCCGTCACGTACACGATCAGTGCGGTGCACCGCCAGTAAATCGCCTTCCAGGATGCCCACATCCTTCATGGATAAACCGCGTACTCGCAGGAGGTAGTCGGCTTTAGGGGTGAAATATTCCGCGGGTAGCGGGCAGTAACGGTCAATATGCTCCGCTGCAAGGATCGGGCTGCCAGCGGCCACTTCACCAATAACTGGCAAGCCCATCGGCGGAAGATCATTGCTGTTGGCTGCAACGGTGGCGGGTAATTCGCTAACGTCCTGAGCTTCCTGGTTGGGGAGGCGAATCCCCCGCGACGTATTGCGAATAATCCGGATAACGCCTTTACGCTCAAGAGCACGTAAATGCTCTTCAGCGGCATTGGGGGATTTAAAGCCCAAGGCCTTGGCAATTTCGGCGCGGGTGGGAGGGTAGCCGAATTCACCCATGGTTTTTACTATAAAATCAAAAACATGTTGCTGACGTGCTGTGAGTGGCCGCGACATACCAAACTCCATAAACAATAAAAGACAGTCGGTATCTGTCTGCTTGATCAGTATGTGTTTAAGTATACAGTATGTTGCTCTATCCAGTACATGGTTAAAAAAGCAGCTTGTTAAAACACTGTCTGTGAGCGGTAAGACGTTTGAATTAACGCTAATGTGCAGGGTAGCCAATTAAAAAAATCGGTGAATAAGGGTGATTGAGCCTGATTAAGATATGACTTACTATTCTGGCATGTTTTAAACACTCGTTTCTCCGGAGGCCATAATGGCACAATCTGACACGGTGTCACGCATTCTGGATACCGCTGAGGTGCTGTTTGCAGAGCGTGGCTTTGCTGAAACGTCACTGCGTAACATTACCAGTAAAGCGCGAGTAAACCTGGCGGCTGTTAATTATCATTTTGGTTCCAAGAAAGCCCTTATCCAAGCCGTATTCTCGCGCTATCTAGACCCGTTTACTCAGCGTTTTCATGGTGCGCTCGATGAGCTTGAAGCCCACTACGCCGATCGTGCCATCCCCCTGGAAGAGCTGCTTGAAACAATGGCCACCACGGTGCTGGCAGTGCCTGCTGAACGGGATAGTTTGAAAGTCTTCATGCGCTTATTGGGATTAGCCTATAGCCAAGCGCAGGGGCATTTACGGCGCCATATTCAAGAGCAATATGGGGATGTGTTTACCCGCTTTACCGGGCTTGTGCGTAAGGCGACCCCTGATTTACCCGATGCCGAGCGTTTTTGGCGGCTGCACTTTATGTTGGGTACGGTCATTTTCACCTTGTCGGGGCTGGATGCGCTACGTGATATCGCCTCCAAGGATTATCAGGAGCAGGTGACTGTGCGTGATTTAGTGCGACGCTTGCGCCCTGTGGTCGTTGCCGCCATGAATGCTCCACTGCCGCAAGAGGTTGAAGGAGCGCAGCATGCGAACGCCCCTGTTAGCTGAGTTGCCACCTAAAAAAGGCGGCTGGATCGAAATTGATACCGGCGCACAAATCCTGCGCTGGTGGCAGGGTCAAACACCAGACTTTGAGTGCGCTATCTCTACTGGAGGCGCTGGCGTTGGCCAGCAAGAAGGAAGTGGCCAAACGCCGCATGGCTGGCACTATGTTCGCGCGGCAATTGGCCATGAACAGCCGGTCAATGCGGTATTTAGAGGCAGGCGTTTTACCGGTGAAATTTTCTCAAGTGACTTGGCCGACGCTCATCCGACACGTGACTGGATTTTGACGCGTATTTTATGGCTGTGTGGGTTAGAGCGAGGATTTAACCGTGCAGGCACGGTTGACTCTCAGCGCCGCTATATTTATGTACACGGAACGCCGCCCGATCAACCGATGGGCAAACCTGCTTCACATGGCTGTGTTCGTATGCGCAACGAGGACCTGCTTTATATCTTTGAGCGCGCCGTGCCTGGAACGCCTGTTTGGCTACATGGCAGCCATCTGTAATGGCCTTACGCAGAGGCTTTTTTGACTCTGTGCGTTGATCGTCTAAAATCATCGGCCCTTTTGTTGGATCCCTGCTAATGACTCAACCTATTGGCCCGGTCATGCTCGACCTGGAAGGGCCTGAATTATCCAATGCTGAAAAGCGCTTGCTGCTTGAACCTGCTGTCGGTGGCGTGATTTTGTTTGCCCGTAATGTGGAAGACGCCTACCAGGTGCGCAAGCTGTGTAGCGATATAAGGCGCATACGGGGCGATCTTTTATTGGCGGTTGACCAAGAGGGTGGCCGCGTACAGCGTATCAAAAAAGGGCTTACCCGCTTACCGGCCATGGCCCGGATTGGTGAGCGTTATGCTCAAGACCCTGAAGAAGGCCGCTCTCTCGCCATGGACGCAGGTTGGTTGCTTGGCATGGAAATGGCCGCCTGTGGGCTGGATTTAAGCTTTGCACCAGTGCTTGATGTGGATAGCGGGATTTCTAGCGTCATCGGCGACCGTAGTTTCAGTGGTGACCCTGAGCACGTTGCTCAATTAGGCGCCGCTTTTGTTGAGGGCTTACATCAGGCGGGCATGGGCGCTGTGGGTAAACACTTCCCTGGTCACGGCGGCGTAGCCGCGGATTCCCATGTCGCACTGCCCATTGATGAGCGTTCAATGGAGGCAATTAAACAGCGCGACCTTGTCCCCTTTGAACAGCTAGCCCCCCAGCTTGATGGCATCATGCCCGCGCATGTCATTTATCGAGCATTTGATACACGCCCGGCGGGCTTTTCGCCCAGTTGGTTGGGGATGCTGCGTGAATCGCTGGGCTTTAAAGGCTGTATTTTTTCAGATGATTTAAGTATGGCAGGTGCTCACGAAGCGGGCTCGCCACGCGAGCGTGCCGCTGCTGCACTCGCCGCTGGCTGCGATATGTTGCTGGTGTGTAACGACCGTGCCGCTGCGCTTGAGGTCGTTGAAGCCAGCCAGGGCATCGCCAATAAGCGCCCTGCGAAACTCCGCTATGGCCGTGCACGACCTGATTTGGATGCGCTGAGCGCGCTGGGGCGTTGGCGACGTACGCATGCCAGGCTAGAAGCGCTGGCGGACTTCCCTAACCCCACCTGAATTTTCTTTTCGCAATATTGCTACATTTTTGGGAGTTACCCCATGTCCAAATTGGATAAAGAAGCGCTTGAGTCATTGGACTCAATGCGCCAGCTAATGGAAACAGCAGACTGCTTGATCTTTCAGGAAGAAGTCGAGCGGGCGCTGGATCGCATGGCGGAGGCCATTACTGAAGACCTGGGGGACAAACTGCCGGTTTTTTATTGTGTGATGAACGGTGGCTTGATTACGACCGGGCATCTGCTGACCCGATTGGGGTTTCCGCTGGAAGTGGACTATTTGCATGCCACGCGTTATCGCAACGAGCTGCGCGGTGGCGAGCTTTTCTGGCGTGTGTCGCCTGAAATTCCCATGGCCGGGCGCCACGTCGTCATCGTGGATGACATTTTGGATGAAGGATCGACGCTCGCCGCAATTCTTGCTTACTGTAAAGAAGCTCAGGCAGCCAGCGTTACGACTGCCGTCCTGGTGGATAAGCAACATAACCGCAAAGCGGTGCCGGGCTTGAAAGCTGATTACTGCAGCCTGGAGGTCGCGGACCGCTATGTGTTCGGTTTTGGTATGGACTACAAAGGCTACTGGCGTAACGCCCCAGGTATCTTCGCCCCCAAAGGCATGTAATTTTTAGCGTTGTACATTTAGTGCTGGTTTAGCGGGGGGAGAAGCGCCTCGCTAAGCCTGTCTCGGCAATCATTCGTGTCGAAATTTCTTCTACTGAAAAGCGCGTCGCATCAATAAACGGAATATGCATAATGCGGTAAAGCGCTTCGGCCTGTTCGACTTCCTGCAGACACTGATCCATTGAGCTATAGCGACTGTTCGGCCGACGCTCATTGCGTATGGCGGATAACCTGCGAGCATCAATAGTTAACCCAAACAACTTGCGCTGGTGCGGTGCTAACACCTTGGGCAGCTTGAGCGTGCCGTCTTCGTCAAGGTCGTCCTCGGTAAGTGGGTAGTTAGCCGCTCGAATGCCAAACTGAAGCGCCAAATAAAGCGACGTGGGTGTTTTGCCACAGCGCGATACGCCCACTAAAATAATATCGGCTTTGTCGTATTGATGCGTACGGGCGCCATCGTCGTTATCGAGTGCGAAGTGTACCGAATGAATCCGGTCCATATAGACGTCGTCACTGCCAATCGAGTGAGTTCTTCCCACGCTGTAAGAAGAGTGGGTGCCTAATTCCTGCTCCAAGGGTTTCAAAAAGGTAGAAAAGATATCCACCTTGAAGCCCGGCGCTTGGCGAATTACATCGCGTATCTGCTGGTCAACGATGGTATCGATAATGATCGGTTGTTGCCCATCTTGAGCGGCAGTGGATTCAATAATCCGGGCAAGCGCTTCCGCTTTATCAAGCGTATCGATATAAGGCTTGGTCAGCATGTTGATCTCAATATCGCTGAATTGAGCCAACAGGCTGCGACCCAGGCTCTCGGCCGTAATACCGGTACCATCGGAAATAAAGAAAGCTGTCCGCTTCATAATCACGCCCGTCAATTAAATAATAGATACGCTATTGTGTGCCGAGCGTTCGCTAAGCACAACGCCCCAGGCGACTACATAAACTGCCCGTATACGCCTTATGTTGTAAAAATCCTCCACTCCCTTCGCTATTAGACCAATGGCGAATAGGGTGGCACGGTGATAGGGTGACACGATCAATGATTGGCGATCTAAAAGATTGCATCAACGTCTTAAAGCGAGGGGGTTGCGTGGAAGAGTACATTCTGTGGTTCGATCAGTTAGGTATGGCCGACGTCGAACGCGTGGGTGGTAAAAACGCCTCGCTGGGCGAGATGATTTCCAATCTGTCAGGTGCCGGGGTAACCGTACCGGGTGGATTTGCCACTACGGCTCACGCATATCGTGAATTTCTCTCTCATGAAGGGCTTAACGAGCGCATTAACAGCACGCTATCGCGCCTGGACGTTGATGATGTTAAAGCACTGGCCGAAGCGGGTACTAATATTCGCCAATGGGTTATTGATACGCCGCTGCCGCCCGCTTTTGAAAGTGCGCTGCGTCAGGCCTATGAGCAACTGCAGGAGCAGCACCCTCAGCTGAAAGTAGCGGTGCGCAGCTCGGCAACCGCGGAAGACCTGCCGGATGCCTCTTTTGCGGGCCAGCAGGAAACTTTCCTGAATATCGAAGGTTTCGATAACATCAAACGCGCTGTACACGAGGTGTTTGCCTCGCTGTTTAATGATCGCGCAATTTCTTACCGCGTTCACCGTGGCTACGCCCACGAAAACGTCGCGCTGTCAGCGGGTGTTCAAAAAATGGTGCGCTCTGAGACGGGTGCCTCTGGGGTCATGTTTACCCTGGATACCGAATCAGGCTACCGCGATGCTGTCTTTGTGACGGCCTCGTGGGGGCTGGGCGAAACGGTTGTGCAAGGTGCTGTCAACCCTGATGAGTTTTATGTTCATAAGGGCACGTTAGCCGCTGGCCGCCCGGCGGTTTTACGGCGTAACCTGGGTTCCAAGCTCATCAAGATGGTTTACGGCCAGGAAACCAGCGCCGGTAAATCCGTCGACACCGTTGATGTGCCGCTTAATCAGCGTAATCGTTTCTGTATTAGCGACCAGCAGGTGATGGATCTTGCCCGTCAGGCGGTGACGATTGAGCAGCACTACGAGCGCCCCATGGATATTGAGTGGGCGCTTGATGGTGACGACGGTAAGCTTTATATCGTGCAGGCACGCCCTGAAACGGTGGTCTCGCAGCAGGAAGGCGGCAAGTTAGAGCGTTTCCAGCTGCGCGAGAAGGGCCGTACCCTGATTACCGGCCGGGCGATTGGTCAGCGCATTGGCCGCGGCACGGTCAAAGTGGTCATGAGTCCGGAAGATATGGATAAGGTTCTTGACGGTGACATTCTGGTGACCGACATGACGGATCCAGACTGGGAGCCCATTATGAAGCGGGCTTCAGCCATTGTTACCAACCGTGGTGGGCGTACCTGCCATGCGGCGATTATTGCTCGTGAGCTGGGCATTCCGGCGGTGGTTGGGTGTGGTGACGCTACACAGCAGCTCAGAGAAGGCACCGATGTCACCGTTTCCTGTGCCGAAGGTGACACCGGCCACGTTTATGATGGCCTGCTGGATTTTGACTGCAAGGTTTCAAGCGTCGATGCCATGCCTGAAATCCCATTCAAGATTATGATGAACGTGGGCAACCCTGATCGCGCATTTGGATTTGCCAGCCTGCCTAACGCAGGCGTAGGGCTTGCCCGGCTTGAGTTCATCATCAATCGCATGATTGGCGTTCACCCTAAGGCACTGCTGGATTACGCAACGCTGCCAGCTGACTTGCAGCAGGTGATTGACCTTCGTACCGCGGGCTATACCGACCCGGTAACTTTCTACGTGGACAAGCTGGTGGAAGGTATTTCCACGTTGGCGGCGGCCTTTTACCCTCAGCGGGTTATCGTGCGTTTGTCTGACTTCAAGTCCAACGAGTACGAAAACCTGATTGGCGGTAAGCTTTACGAGCCGGGCGAAGAGAATCCCATGTTGGGCTTCCGTGGGGCTTCGCGGTATATCTCGGACGCTTTCCGGCCCTGCTTCGAGCTTGAGTGTCGCGCCTTAAAATACGTACGCGACGAGATGGGGCTTGATAACGTCGAAATCATGGTGCCCTTTGTACGCACCACCGATGAAGCCAAGCAGGTGGTTGATCTGTTGGCAGAAAACGGCTTGAAGCGCGGCGATGCAAGCGGGCTGAAAGTGATCATGATGTGCGAGTTACCTGCTAATGCATTGTTGGCTGAAGAATTTCTTGAACACTTCGACGGCTTCTCAATCGGCTCTAACGATCTTACGCAGTTAACGCTGGGGCTGGACCGTGACTCAGGCATCGTGGCGCATCTGTTTGATGAGCGTAATGCGGCGGTGAAAAAGTTGTTGGCAATGGCTATTCAGGCTTGTAAAGCCCAAGGCAAATATGTGGGTATTTGTGGGCAAGGGCCCTCAGATCATCCTGAATTGGCTAAGTGGTTGATGGAACAGGGGATTGATTCAGTATCCCTCAACCCTGATGCAGTACTTGAGACGTGGTTTATGTTGGCAGGCGAGACAATCACCTAACGTCGACCTGTAAACCGCTATTTTGCGCCCGGCCATTGTGCCGGGCGCATGCGTTTTATAGGCTACTCTGTTGTGTGGTTACTTACTTGATATTTCCCAGGATGCGAGAGGGCAGTGTAATGTCCCCAAAAAGGATTAAATTAGCACTATCAGGATTGCTGTTAGTGCCGGTCTATAGCTTTGGGTTTAGCTATGAAACCCCCTCTATAACGCCAGAAGTTGGGTCGGGGTATGAGGAAAAACCCGGCTGGGAGGCGGAGTCGTTTGCAGTTGCGGCGGCTAACCCGTTGGCAACGGATGCAGGCTATCAAGTGTTGGCAAATGGTGGTAATGCCATTGACGCTGCTATCGCTGTGCAAATGGTATTAACACTGGTCGAGCCTCAGTCCAGCGGCATTGGCGGTGGTGCTTTTTTAATGTTCTATGATGGCTCAAACGTTCAGGCTTACGACGGCCGAGAGACAGCGCCTGGTGCGGTGACAGGGGAACTGTTCATGGAAAATGGCGAGCCGCTGCCCTTTGCAGATGCGGTAGCCAGTGGACTTTCTGTTGGTGTGCCAGGCACGGTGCGAATGTTGGAACAAGCACATAAAGAGCACGGCCAGTTGGCTTGGGAGGCGCTTTTTGAACCCGCTATTACGCTTGCCGAGGAAGGGTTTGCCGTTAGTCAACGGCTGCACACCAGCCTTGCCAATGATGAAGCGTTACGTAGTGACCCGCTCGCCGAGAGCTTCTATTACCAGCCTAACGGCGAGCCGCTAGCGGTTGGCGACACGTTAAAAAACCCGGCGTTGGCGAGCATATTGCGCCAAATTGCGACCAACGGCAGCGCGGCCTTTTATGAGGGCGACATTGCTGAGGATTTAGTAAATCGTGTACAGAACCATCCGGTGCGGCCAGGCAGCATGACCCTTGAGGATGTTGGCGGCTACCAGACAATTGAGCGGGAACCGCTGTGTACGCCATGGCAACAGTGGGAAGTGTGCGGATTTCCTCCGCCTTCGTCTGGGCATATTACCATTATGCAAATACTGGGCCTTTTAGATCAGCAGCCGTTGTTGGAAGCACCCTTGGATAACGGCGTATCCAGCAGTGGTTGGCTGCATCAGTTTTTGGAGGCTTCTCGGCTGGCCTTCGCTGATCGCGGACGTTATATCGCGGACCCTGAGTTCGTAGAGGCGCCGGGTGGGGACTGGTCATTAATGCTGGCGCCTGACTATCTTTCAGAGCGTAGTAAGTTAATTGGCGACACCAGCATGGGCGATAGTGCGGAGCCAGGAAACCCTGGTGAGCTTGACGTTAGCTTTGCCTCACAGCCGGATCAGCCGAAATATGGCACTAGCCATATCAGTATTATTGATGCTGAAGGCAATGCCGTGGCGATGACCACGTCTATTGAGCAGGCGTTTGGTTCGCGCATCCTTGCCGATGGAGGAACCGGGCTGCCGGGTGGGTACCTGCTTAATAACGAGTTGACCGACTTTTCGTTTACCCCAGAGGTGGACGGCGAGCTGGTTGCTAATCGGGTTGAGCCTGGCAAGCGTCCGCGTTCAAGCATGAGCCCAACACTCGTCTTCGATAAAGAGTCGGGCGAACTGGTGGCAAGCCTGGGATCGCCGGGTGGTGCGGCTATTATTCATTACACCGCCCGCACGTTAGTGGCGATGCGTGATTGGGGGATGAGTGCACAAGAAGCGCTCAATTTGCCTCACGCCATTACCATGGGAGGCGATGTTTATTTGGAAGAGGGAGGCTTCCCCGAAGCGACCCTGGAAGTGCTTGAGGAGTACGGTCATACCATCAGTGAAAGAGAGCTAACCAGTGGGCTTCAGGCTATCCGTAGGCTGGAGGATGGGACGCTGTTTGGCGGTGCCGACCCGCGTCGCGAAGGCGTTGTTATGGGCGATTGATCCCACTTGGCTTTACGAAATGAGCTGTCAGTGGCGTGTTTAAGTACACGTCACTGACGTAGCCAATTGCGCAGCCTCACCAACAGAAGTTCCCCATCGCTTAACGCTCGCCGCTCTTCAATCAATTCACGTAAACGCTCGGGATAGTCGGTAATAATCGCATCAACCCCTAAATCGATCAGTGTGGACATTCTTGCCCGGTCATTAACTGTCCAGGCATGTATCTCATAGCCATAAAGCGCTGCAAGACGCACTTCCTCTGCTGTAATGCGGTTATGGCGAAGTCCCAGGGCATCGAAACTTCGACGGTCCAGTGTGCCTGGCAGGATTAATTGTGCCAGCAGTGTGACGCGTAGTTCAGGCGCCTGGCGTTTAATGTGGGCAGTCAGTGCTGGCGTCATCGTGGCTACCCGCATCTCCAGCATTGCATTGGGAAAGCCGCACTCGCCATACGCTGTTATAGGATGACTGCTTTTAGCCCAGCAGGCATAGCGCATATCGGTTTCAGCACGCAGCAGGGCAATGACTGCATCAGCAAGTGCTTGTTCCTCGCCGGGCAGCGCTTTCATGTCGATCATCAACCCGGCATGGCCACGCACGCGTTCGAGTACCTCATCCAGGCCTGCGATAGGCTCGTTTTGAAAAGCATCACCGAACCAACTGCCTATATCGTACTGACTAAGCTCTTCACGTGTTAAGTCGCCGAATTCTCTGTTATCACCGGTTAATCTTGCCAGGCTCCGGTCATGGTAAATCATGACCTGCCCATCGGCGGATAAGCGAACATCCAGCTCTACGGCGTCAGCCTTATCGACGATGGCCTGGTCAACCGCGGCCAGGGTGTTTTCGGGGGCGACCATTGAACTACCACGGTGCGCGAACACCTTTACATTGTCGCGTAGCTCAAAACTATTCAGGATCCACCAGGCTTGTAAGGCGGCCAGTAGCAATACGCTAAGTTCAACCGCCCAGGCAAATCGGCCCGGGAGGACGATTTTTGATGGAGGAGCAGGGCGCATCTTGTGATGCGCTAACTGAAGGTACAAACAAGCAGAAAGCAGTGCGTTAGCCGCAATACCGATAAAGGTAACGGCGAGGGTTAGTAGCAGATAGCCTGTTAAATAGGCAAACATGATGGGAATTAGAAACGCATTGTGTTCTGGTAACCACCAGAGGAGCGGCGTCACCAGTGCATCAAAGGCGATGGTGGTGATAACAGGTAGCGCAATAATGAGCAGTAGCAGGATGAGCACGGCCGCGCCAATGGAGCGGTGCCAGCCTTTGGTTAAATGAAAACTGCGCGTCAAGGCGCGTAACGGGCTGCAGTTATCAAGTGCCACTAACGGAAGCGCCAACAGCCAACGCAGATAAAGCCAGGCCGCCAAGCTTAGCCAGGCCACTACAAGCGGCAGCGCGCAGGCAATAAAGTACCAAAGCACAGGTGGCATGACGCGCTGTAAATAGTAAGGGTCCAGGCCGCTTAGCCAAACACTATAAAGCCATGCAAGTGCGGCCATGAAAGGGGCCAGCAGTAAAAGGTGCGTGCCCACCTGTAACACGACTAATCCTGCCAGCGCGGGGAGGCGACGAACGCTTAACCAGAGTGCATCAAAGGCTAACCGGTAATGATTGCCTCGAGGTCGAACGGCGACCTGGAGCATACCAGCCTGTTGCCAGTAAAGAATGAGAAAGATGAAAACCAGGCCGACCAGCATGCAAGCTAGGCCCAGCGGGCTAAACAGCAGGCTGATCAGCTCGTCATTGGTAATCACTGTACGCTTTAATTGAGCGAGCAGACCTTGGGTTATCCACCCAATCACGGGTAATAACAGGGCAGAGGCAAGTAAGGTAAAAAACAAATGATAGGCGATCAAGGGGCGTAGATGATCGCGCAGTGTCTTCATTAAGGCCGAGCCAAGATGTGTCAGTGGCTGCATTGTCTTTTTAAATCATAAGGATGAACTAACAGAGTGGCAGTATCCGGAAGCCCTCGCAAGTCGACGACCTCTTGCGGTAATAAAAACGCCCCACAACGAGAGGTTGTGGGGCGTTCGGTCATCGTCTCAGAATTAACGAAACTTCATTAAGTCTGTGATGGTGCGAGCATCGGCGATAGGGTGGTTACGCTTCTTGAGCAACCGGAATCACGTTTGAGGCGATTTTCTGATACTCCTCAATTTCGTGGAAGTTCATATAACGATAGATCTCTCCTGCCATGGCGTCAAATTCACTCATGTAACGCTGATACTCTTCAACGCTTGGCAGGCGACCTTCCACCGCGGCAACCGCGGCGAGTTCCGCCGAGGCAAGGTACACGTTGGCACCATCGCCCAGACGGTTCGGGAAGTTACGTGTAGACGTAGACACAACGGTGCTTTTTGCCGCAACGCGTGCCTGGTTACCCATACACAGCGAGCATCCCGGCATTTCCATACGCGCACCGGCACGACCATAAATGCCGTAGTAACCCTCTTCGGTCAGCTGGTGCTGATCCATTTTGGTCGGCGGTGCCAGCCACAGGCGAGTTTTTAGACTGCCTGCAGGCTGCTTTTCAAGTAGTTTACCCGCTGCGCGGAAATGACCAATGTTGGTCATGCACGAGCCGATAAATACTTCATCAATCTTTTCGCCCGCAACGTCTGACAGCAAACGAGCGTCGTCAGGATCGTTAGGTGCGCAAAGCACAGGCTCTTTAATCTCGGACAGGTCAATTTCGATGACTTCGGCGTATTCGGCGTCCGCATCGGCACGCATCAGGCTCGGGTCGGCAAGCCACGCTTCCATACCCTCGATACGACGGCTGATAGTACGCTCATCGCCATAGCCGTTGGCAATCATCCACTTCAGCAGTGTGATGTTGGATTTCAAGTACTCGGTCACACTCTCATCAGACAGCGTAATAGTACAGCCAGCGGCAGAGCGCTCAGCAGAGGCGTCGGAAAGCTCAAACGCCTGCTCGACCGTTAAGTCTTCAAGGCCTTCAATTTCCAGTACGCGGCCAGAGAACGCATTCTTCTTGTTGGCCTTGTCAACGGTCAGAAGACCTTGCTTGATGCCGTAAAGCGGAATGGCGTGAACCAGGTCACGCAGGGTAACGCCAGGCTGGCGCTTGCCTTTAAAGCGTACCAGTACGGATTCCGGCATATCCAGCGGCATAACGCCGGTGGCAGCAGCGAAAGCTACCAGGCCAGAACCAGCCGGGAACGAGATGCCCAGCGGGAAGCGAGTGTGCGAGTCGCCACCGGTACCTACTGTGTCTGGCAGCAGCATGCGGTTCAGCCAGCTGTGGATGATGCCGTCGCCAGGACGCAGCGATACACCGCCGCGGTTCATAATGAAGTCAGGCAGCGTGTGGTGAGTGTCTACGTCCACCGGCTTCGGATAGGCCGCCGTGTGGCAGAATGACTGCATCACCAGGTCCGCTTGGAAGCCCAGGCATGCCAGGTCTTTCAGCTCGTCACGTGTCATCGGGCCAGTGGTATCCTGGGAGCCGACGGTGGACATTTTGGGCTCGCAGTACATCCCCGGACGAACGCCTTCCAGGCCGCACGCCTTACCGACCATTTTCTGCGCCAGGGTAAAGCCCTTGCCGGTGTCTTTGGGCTGTTCCGGGAGGCGGAATACATCAGAAGGCTCAAGGCCAAGGGACTCACGTGCTTTGCCCGTCAGGCCGCGGCCGATGATCAGAGGAATACGGCCGCCAGCGCGTACTTCGTCAAGGATCAACTGCGTTTTCAACGCAAACGTGGTGAGCACTTCATCAGTGCCGTGCTTGCATACCTTGCCTTCGTAGGGGTAGACGTCAATGACATCGCCCATTTCCAGCTTTGATACGTCCAGTTCAATCGGGAGTGCGCCAGAATCTTCCATGGTGTTAAAGAAGATCGGAGCAATTTTGCTACCAAAACAGAAGCCGCCCGCGCGCTTGTTGGGAACGTAAGGGATATCGTCACCAAAGAACCACAGCACGGAGTTAGTGGCTGATTTACGTGAAGAGCCCGTACCCACAACATCACCGACATAAGCAACCGGGAAGCCTTTGGCTTTGACTTCTTCAATTTGCTTGAGCGGACCCATGGAGCCCGGTACTTCAGGCACAATGCCGTCACGCTCGTTTTTGAGCATGGCATTAGCGTGCAGCGGGATATCGGGGCGCGACCAGGCATCGGGTGCTGGTGACAGATCATCCGTGTTGGTTTCACCCGGCACCTTAAAGACGGTTAGGGTGATTTTTTCTTCTAAAGCAGGCTTGGAGAGGTACCACTCTGCTTCTGCCCAGGACTGAATAACGTCTTTGGCAACGCTGTTACCCTTTTTGGCGCGCTCTTCAACATCATGAAAGGCATCAAACATCAGCAGGGTATGCTTGAGCTGTTCGCCGGCTTCACGCGCTAACTCTTCGTTATCCAATAGCTCTACCATGGAGACGATGTTGTAACCGCCTTGCATGGTGCCCAGCAGCTTAACCGCGTGGATTTTATCGATCAGCGGAGAGGTTGCTTCGCCCTTGGCGATGGCAGTAAGAAAGCCCGCTTTCACATAAGCGGCTTCATCGACGCCCGGCGGAACCCGGTTGGTGATCAGGTCAAGAACAAATTCCTCTTCACCCGCCGGTGGGGTTTTTAGCAGCTCAATTAAGGCGGCAACTTGCTCGGCGTTTAGAGGCTTGGGTGGTACGCCTTCAGCGGCGCGTTCCTCGACATGTTGGCGATATGCTTCAAGCACGTTGGGGCCCTCTCATCTGCTTTATGGTGGCGAACACACATTTTCACGGTGTTTGAGCGTGCGCTCGGACACATGACATACGCTTGGAAACAGCGTCTGGTTGGATGGCATGGATTCTACGGCAAACTGTCGACAATGTTAAGAAGAAGGCGATAGGCAGGTGTTGTACTTTGTGTTGATACACAAAAAATACCGCTTTAAAGACCTGTGTTTTGGCCGTTTGAGGCACTTTCTGGCAGGGTGTGGTGGGCCCGAGCACGCTAAAGGTGTGATTGCGGTTGCGCCGCGTTACCATGGCTTGGACGCTATAGCGTTACGGTTGCTTTCCAAGTTGAACTAACCTCACAGCGAAGCGTAGAGCGCCATTGTTGTTACTAATTAGCTATTACTATTAGCGGTGGCCAGCAATACGTATCCAAGAGACATGGCATGGCGTCGTTCTTGCGGACCAGGAACGAGGTGAACGCTATCGGCGTTTAAATATTGTACAATTATGAAAAAATGCTCGGAAGAACGTTATGTCAATGCAATTGCCGGAATTAACACCCGCAGACCATAAGCTTCAAGCAGATGACTTGTTGCCCGAAAGTTTAAATGAATTTCTTGCCTGCATAACGCCCGACAGCTGGCTTAAATGGGCGCTAGATAACCCGGAAATACTGCTCGTTGACCACGCTCAGTGTGAGAAAAAGGCCGCCTCGACGGCCATGAGTTTGCTGTATCGTTATGTAGACCAACCTCTTTTATTGAGCAAAATGTCTCAGCTCGCCCGCGAAGAATTGCTGCACTTTGAGCAAGTTGTGGGTTTAATGGAGAAGCGCGGCGTTGAATACAAGCATTTAACCGCTTCCCGATACGCTGAGGGCCTGCGACGTCATGTGCGCAGCAATGATCCAGAGCGTCTTATTGATATCCTCATTATTGGCGCCTTAATAGAAGCACGCAGCTGCGAGCGTTTTGCTCGCTTGATTCCTTACCTGGATGAAGAGTTGGCTAAATTTTATCGCACGCTGGTTAAGTCCGAAGGGCGTCATTTTGAAGACTATCTACTGCTTGCGCAGCAACAAACTAACGCTTCCATTGATGAAAGAATTGCTTTTTTTGTGGCCCGGGAAGCAGAGCTGATAACGTCACCCGATACGGCTTTTCGTTTTCATAGTGGTGTACCCGCTTAATACACCACTAGCCCAGGCAGGATATGTATCATGCGCGATACTCGTGAGTCTGATCAGCTAATCCTCTTTGGTCATTTTTCCCTCTCTCAGGGGGATGGTGTACTAACCCACTTTAGCTATGACAAAGTCAAAGCGCTGTTAGTCTACTTACTGCTTCACCGCCAGCCGGTGAACCGCTCGGTGCTCGCCGAGCTGTTATGGCCTGACCAAGGGCTTTCATCAGGCAGAACTAACTTGCGCCATGCCCTGCACTGCCTGCGTCATTCGCTTGGGGATAACGCTGATCACGTCTTGAAAGTGTCGCGCCAAACCATCGCTTTTAACCTGCCAGCGACTTGGCGCATCGATTTACATGAACTGCAGCAACTGCTGGAAGGCCCCCGCGAACTAACAACGCTCGAAGCGGTGCTGACCTGCTATCAAGGGGACCTCGTTGAGGAGCTCCAGCTAACCAGCTGTAGCGAATTTCAGCGGTGGCTCGTACAAGTGCGCAACGAATGGCGTCAGCGCGTCATTCGCTTTGCTGAGCAGGTCCTGGAAGCCCATGAGGATGCGCCAGATGTAATGCTTGAAGGCCTGGTAAGCCGCTTTTCTGGCTACGCACCTTTTCATGAGCGCTTGGTACGCCAGCTTGCCGAGCAGAACCAAATCGCTGCTGCTCACGAGCAATACAATGGTTATTTACAGCTATTAGCACTTTCGGGGCAGCAGCCTGAGCCCAGTTTTTTACAGCTCGCAAGTTATTGGTCGGATGGGCCGCATGACCCTCGTGCCATGTCCCCTCAGGGTGCTTTTTCGCGCGTATTGGCAGCGGATAGCAAGCCGCTGCGCGACGATGAAATCGAGCTGCGCCAGCTCTCCGTGATGGCGATTCGGCTGCGCTTGAAGGGCGACTGGCAGGAGCGTGCGGCAGTGCGTAGCTGTCTGGGCCTGCAGCTGGAGTTACTGCGTTGGTTAGAGCAGCAGTGTCATCATCTGGGAGGGTTCTGGTTACCTGGGGCTACCGGAGGACTCGGGCTTGCCTGTTTTGGTACCCATGGGCCCGCACACCAGCTTGCGGAGCTGGTAGCGCTTTACGAACACTGTCAACACGCGCTGCCGCAAGAGTCGGCGCGTCACTGGGAAGGGGAAGGTGAGCCGCCTTCCTTTGAGCTTGCCGCCGGGTTAAATAGCGGGCGGGTCGTCTATTTGGCAGAGCGTCAGCTAGCGGACCCACTTGGTCAGGTGACGCAAGTTGCCTTGGAGCTAATGAGTGCGGCAGAGGGCAGTGAGCTGGTCATTTCTCAGGAGGCCAGCCAGCACATGCCCCCCGCGCTTGATCTACAGCCACGACTGGTGTCTCGGCTGGTGGCAAGCGATGGGCGTATTCGCCTGCGCGCGCTGGTCCTGGGGCAAAACGAGGGGGGGCGTGATGCGCTCCCGCCGAGCCTGGTGGGGCGTGAGGCCCCGTTGCGTACGCTCCGCGATGCCTTGGCGCGGGCGGGAATTGGGCTGCGCCAAAGCGTGCTTGTCCGAGGTGCTTCGGGCATGGGGAAATCTGCGCTCATGGTGGGGTTTCGTCAGCTTGAATTAAGTCGCGATGCCGCGATTTGTTGGCAGCCAACGACGCGATTATCCGTACTTGAACCTTACGGTATTGCCCGCAGCCTGGTGGCCTGGTATCTAAATGCGCCACCTGCGCTGGATACCTTGCATGCCATGCAAGCAACGCTGGGCTTGGGTCTTTTAGAAAAGAGCCGACAGCACCTGCTTGAAGAAGCGCTTGGGGTTAGGGACGTTCAAGAGGTGGCGCAGCTTGCGCAAAACGGCGAGGTGGCGGAGCTGGTCGTACAGTTGTTACATCGCTTGATTGAGCAGAAAACCAGTGAACGTACGCTGGTGCTAATGATAGATGATCTTCAATGGATTGATGAGCCCTCCTTTAAAGTGCTGGCAGGCCTTCAGGCGCGCTTGCCTATCAATACGGCGTTTATGCTGATTGCCAGTCATCATGGCCGTGAACCCTTACCGGTTAAGCTTCACTGGGACCAGCAGATCACGTTGGGTAAGTTGGACGTTCAGCAATCATCACGCCTGCTTTCCCAGCTGTCACGCCGCTACCGCATACATTTAAGCCCCCGGCTGCGTAACCAGATCATAGAGCGGTGCGATGGCGTGCCGCTTTACATGCAGGAAATTTGCCGACGTCTGGACATGGACCGTCGCGAAGGGCGTAGTATTCAATTTGATGAGCTGCCGAAAGGGCTGCTGGGCTTGCTAGCCAGCCGTATTGATCAGTTGGAGGCCGGCCGCGCGATTGCCCACGTGGCGGCAGTGCTTGGCAAACGTTTCCGGCTGGATTTTTTGTTGGAGTGCAGCGGCTGGGAGCCCGCTCGACTAACGCAAGCGCTTGAGCATATGCGTCAGCTCGAGATCATTGAACCCGTTAATAAAGAGCTCGGTGAGCAAGAGTGCCAGTTTAGCCATCAGCTTCTTCAGGAAGCCGCCTATCTCTCCTGCCCGCGCGATGTACGCGTCAAACTGCATCAGCAGGTCGTCACGCTAATTGAAGAGCGTTTCCCCATGTGGATTAGCCGCCATCCTGGCGACTTTGCTGCACACTTGCGTAGAAGCGGTCATTACGCACGCGGCGCACGCTATTTTGAGCTTTCTGCTCGCGAGGCGCTAAAGGTCAGTGCTAACCGAACGGCGTTGCGGATGGCCGACGCAGGGTTGGCAAGCTTGCGCCATGTTGAGCATGAGATAGAGCGCGAGGTTAGTCTGCTTACGGTACGTGGCCAGGCCGCATTTTCCCTGGAAGGACACGGCTCACCCATCGCTCATGAAAGTTTTGTTCGCGCCCGAGAGCTACTGCGTGAGTCCGGCAGCGATATGCTGGATGACCCTGAAGAGCTTGAGCAGGTCTTTCTGGTTAAGTGGGGGCTCTGGGTAGGGCGCAGCCAGCGCTATGCGCATGCCGATGCGTTTGCGCTTGCCTCGACGCTTGCGGATATCGCGGAGCGACTGGAAGACCCGCGCTATCGCCGTTTAGCGGATTATGCACGCGCTCAATGCGAGTACTGGGCAGGACGTATCCAGCAGGCCCACGATCATCTGGATGAAATTGATCCGCTCAATGCACAAATGATGATTGAGTGGTTGCCGTTCTCTGATCACCCGCAGGTAACGGCAGCGTGTTTTCAAGGCTGGGCGCTCTGTTTACGGGGCGACTATCAGCGGGCAGAGCGGCAAGTATCGGCGGCGCTTCGGTTGGCGGAAAAAATTGGCCACCCGGGAACGCTGGCAATGTCGCTGTTATTCGCGGCTTCCCTCTATCGTCAGTTAGGGCATGTGCACCTGGCGGCGCGCCAGGCTGAGAGGGCGGCAGCCATGACCGTCACGCCCGACTTGCAATTATGGCAAATCTCGGCCCAAGCGGTGTTGGGATGGCAGCGCGCGTTAGCAGGGGATCAAGGAGGGCTTGCACAAATACGCGAAAGCCTTGAGCGGATGACCGAGCTTAAAGGGAGCGACCGCTACCAGCGGCCCTCATTATGGTATATCGATGCCTGTATTGAGCTGGGTGAGCTTGATGTCGCAGAAGACTATTTGGATCAATGCCTTGTGATCGCCCGCGAGCGTACCACGCTGTTTTTGCCTGAGCTTGCGACGCTGCTGGCGAGTGTTCGGCATCAGCTTGGACATCCTGCGAACGAGGTTAGGGCGCTTGCCGAGATGGCCATCAGCCAATCCCGAGAAAATGGGAACCGCCACCAGGAGCTGGCGGCGCTTGAGCTATGGTTGATGCACATTGAGCCGGGTGACCCTACTGCAAAAGAGTCGTTCCGACATTTGCTGAATGATGTTAGCCATAGCGATGCGCCGGTGCTGGTGCGTTGGGTGAGCCTGCTGGATCGTCGTTTGACCCAGCCTGCGGGTGTAGAAGGTTAGGGGTTATCCCGTTGCTGTTTCGAGGTATGCAAGGGTGGCGAGCGCCTGATCACGGTGCTCGCCACAAATGCTGGCATCAAAGTTAAAGTTGGCGCATACGGCGGGGCGGCTTGCATCGCCAAAAAGCCGACATAGATTCTGTTCATCCAACTGAATGCAGCGAACCCCAGCAGGCTTGCCTTGAGGCATCCCTGGAATCGGTGAGCTGATGGACGGCGCTATACAGCAAGCTCCGCAACCCGCCCGGCAGCCAGCGCTTTGCTTAACGATGATACCTGCCTCGCTCATGGCGTAAATTCCGCAAAGGCGCCTTTGTTAATCCCCTCGAATGCTTGAACGCGTGTGGCGTGGCCGCTTTCATCGGCGATGCTACGTGCCAGCCAGATGGCGATATTCTCAACGGTAGTGGGGCCCGGCAATACCGCACAGCGGTCTGCTGGCAGGCGAATGGAAAAGTCTCCTTGGGCAGCCTGATAACGACAGGTCAAGAACACATCGTCCTGGTGTTCAATATCCGCTTGTTCAAGTAGGTAGCGGTTATCCAGCCAGTGTGCCCAGCGAGCTTCCAGCTCAGGTTGACGCGTGCCCGATTGCCAAATAGAGAGTCTGGAGCGGTGGCCGTGGGCAATACGTTGGCAGTTGCCCTGGTGTCGTTTAAGGCCATGGCTATAGCCATAGGCTGCTCCGGTTGTAGCTTCATCACTTAACGTTAGCGTGACACGGTCAACATTGACGGGGCGCTGTGCGGTCAACTCGCCACTTAAATGCGCCGCTACCTCTTCAAGCGTAATAGATGCCCAGGGAAGCAGGCTAAAGGCTTCGACAGGCCCACGAACCTCCAGGGGATAAGGCGTTTCGGTGCGAACGCAGAGGCCTTCCTCGCAATCAGTAATGCTTACACCGGGCGCCTGCGTGGGCACCAGAAGCGTATGGTCGAGGCCGCTGTCCAGAGTGTGTTTGATCCAGGGCTTTACCTCGCCAAAATCAAATAGCATACCGTCTTCACCCAAGGCGCCTTCAAGGAGTGCATCTACTTGCCAGCTGCAGCCGATGAGTCCGCGCGTCGGGCACCAGGCAGAGACATCCATATGGGTTAACTGATTTACAAAGAGAGCCATTAGTCAAACCCTGCGATTTTGTGAATTTGAAGCGTAAGGCGCCATTGTGGGTTAGCCATACAGTAATCCGTTGCCTGGGCGATGGTGTCGGACTGTTGCCCTAACGGGCTTACATCCATGGGCTGCAAAAAAAAGTGAGTAAACGCAAGGTCCTCAAAGACCGGGGGCAATGCGTCAGCCTGCGGATAAACAAGTTTTAATTCATTTCCCTGCGTAATGACCAAAGGGTTACTACCTTTGGGGCTAACGCATAACCAATCAATGCCGGGAGGGGGCCGCAACGTACCGTTCGTTTCAACGGCTACTTCAAAGCCCTGCTGGTGTAGCTTGTCAATTAACGGTGTGTCCAGTTGGAGCAGCGGCTCACCGCCGGTAAACACCACATACGGGGTGGCATTCGCGCTACCTTTTGGCCAGAGCGCATTAATATGCGCAGCCAGCTCGGCCGCTGTTGCGAACTGCCCGCCGTTCTGTCCGTCAGTACCGATAAAATCGGTATCGCAGAAGGTGCATTTTGCATGAGCGCGATCCACTTCACGGCCTGACCACAAATTACAGCCACTAAAACGGCAAAAAACGCTGGCACGACCCGCTTGTGCGCCTTCGCCCTGTAGCGTGTAAAAGGCTTCTTTAACGTGATACATCAGCGATTCACCTTAACTGCCGCATCGTAAGCCAAGGGGTCGAGGGCATTGTTAGCGGCAAAGGCCTCCAAGCGCTCTCGGCAGCTGCCGCACTGACCACACGCTAACGCACGTCCTTCATAACAGGTCCAGGTATGCTGGTAATCGAGCCCCATGGACAGGCCATCGCGTAAAATATCCGCTTTTGATGAGTAGAGGTAAGGGGCATGCAGCGTAACGTGCTCAAAGTTGGCAATACCCGCTACGTGATTCATGGCATCGACAAACTCGGGGCGACAATCCGGGTATAAAACATGGTCACCGCCATGGGCGCCATAATCCACGCGCCCAGCGCCTATGTTGACCGCTTTGGCAATCGCCAGGGACAGTAAAATCATATTGCGATTGGGAACGACAGTGGCGCGCAAATTATCATCTGCGTAGTCACCCGTCGGCATGGCTTGGTCGGCGTTGGTCAGTGCGGAGTTATCGATCAAACCGTGGATGGCTCGAATGTCGACCACCTGGTGAGGAATACCCAACTGACGGCACACGTGCGTAGCCACATCCAACTCGCGTGCGTGACGTTGACCATAGTCAAAAGATAGTGCGTGGACCTCCAGTCCTTCACGCAGTGCGCGGTGAAGCACCGTATAGGAGTCCATGCCGCCGGAATAGATAACCACCGTCGCTGTCGGTGACGTAGAAGGGAGAGAAAACGTACTGGACATAAATAGTGCTCGCTGTCGGAGAATTTTTCGTGCGCGATAAGGCTGCACGGAGTGCCGGGGTCCGGTCCGGGAGGGCGGCAGTTTACGCAATGAGAACGTATCTGACCAGCCGTAGTCTGAATGATCGTCTCTCCTTCTTCGTCATTCCCGATAAATTGAGCAGCATGCTACGCTCATTGTTTTGCTAAGCTTATCGTTTCCGGCGGTTACAGATGGTGCTTCGGCTTACAGGTAGGTAGCTTAGCGGTTAACAGTTAGTTTTCAGCGGTTCGAGGGGATCATGGCCACCATAGAGCACAGTGAAATTGTTAAAGCATCACCTGAGCGCGTATTTGAGCTATTGCGCCGCGTGGAAGATTTTGCTGATTATTCTGATTTAATACGTTCCATTGATGTGTTGGGGGACGACCGCTATCGTTGGCATGTCCGTGCAGTAGGTATGGACTGGGCATTTGACGTGGAAGTGACAGAGATCCAGGCGCCCCATACGCTGGCTTGGGAGTCGCTTGATGGGGTGAAAAACCAGGGGCGTTACCGGCTGCGTGAAGTGCCAGAAGGAACGGAAGTATCACTTACGCTTGGTTATGAAATTCATAATCGCTTTATGGAAAAAGCCGTTAATAAAGCAGCGAAGCCGCTCGTAGGTAAAGTGAGCCGGCAAATTCTTGAGCGTGTTGAGGCCAGGCTGAATGCGTAATGCCTTTCGTCTTGTGTGGCGTTTGGCGATAGCTGTTGGCATGATAGCCATACTGGCGTGTATGTGGTTTTGGCACTCGCCGGATTTAATGGCGGTCAGGCATACCGTTGACGAATGGACACATCATCCCGCAGTAGTGGTTGGGGTGGTTGTTCTTATGGCCGTTACCCTGGCTGCCGGGTTGCCCGGGAGTATTGGCTTTTGGTTAATTGCCCCCTTTTACCCACCTGTCGTTGCCACCATTATGCTGACACTTGGAGGTGTGGCGGGCGCGTTGGGTGGCCATCAGTTAGCAGCACGTACCCGTAGCGCATGGCAACCTAAAGGGCTAACCCTAAAAGTCATGCAAACGCTTCAGGACAGGGGAGATCTATTAACCCAGTGCGCACTTCGTGTCTTGCCGGGTTTTCCTCACGCGGTGATCAACTTTGCAGCTGGGCTATGCCGTGTGCCACTGTCGATTTTTCTTCTTGCGGCAACGCTAGGCCTATCGATTAAGTGGGGCGTATACAGCAGCGCTATTCATGGGGCGCTTGAAGCGATAGAGGAAGAAAATGCACTTCAGTTTGAGGTGCTGCTACCGCTTGTTGCTCTTACGGTACTATTGCTTGTTGGTGCTTGGGTCAAGCGCCGCTCGAAAGCGGCGCCAGCGCGTTAACTCCCTTGGTGCATGGCAACGTCCAACTCGTCGACTAGCTCGGCCCAGTCAGCGTCGTCTTCAATGGCTTCACGAAGAAATTCCGCTTGGCCTTCATTCCAACAGGGCGCATCGGAAAGCACCATCTCTTTGGGTAAAGGGCGATGGCGCTTGATGAAAACTTCAATCGACTCAGCGTCTGATGGCAGGCCCAGTTGTTCGAAAAGATCACTAAAAAGATGTACCGGTTTTTCCATAATTACGGGCTCCGTCAACTGGTTAGCATTGATTAAACATAGCGTAAATTACGGATATCACCATGCTTATTAGCGTTCGCCGACTAATGAAGCGAGAAAGCGTTGCCGCTGTGTCTCTACATCAAGCGGTTGAGCTAAAAGATGGACCAGTTTGGTAAAGGTGGCTTCTGGTGTCATGGCATCGCCTGAGAGCACGCCTGCATCTGTTAACCCCTCGCCCGCAGCGTATGCTCCCATATGAACGCTGCCTTCAGGGCAAAGGCTTATCGCCGCTAGCAATTTCCCCTCACCGGCCGCGCTAGCCAGTACATTCAATAGAGCTGGATCGTTAGGTAGATTGCCCGCCCCCCACAACTGGATAACAGCGCCTTTAACGCGTGAATCTCCAAGCCAGGCTTCCAGCTGCCAAGCGGCCAAACCGGGCCAGAGCGCGATACGAACCACTTCGCCTTTATCCAACCCTTGGTAGCTGGGGAGTTCAAAGCGTGGCGCGCCACGCTGTTGAGAGGCAAGCCCACGGCTTGGGTAGTAAACAAAGTCATTGCCTACTCGCTCACCAAGTAGCGGGTAACCTGGAGAGGTGAAGGCTGTTAGTGCGTCACTGTGCAGCTTTATAGCTCGTACGCCACGCAATAACCGGTTTGCAAAATAAATAGCGACTTCCTGAAGCTCGGCGTTTGCCGCAAACCGCAGCGCGCCATGAATATTATCAAGAGCATCACTGTTGGGTGCTTCCAGGGGGCGCATTGCGCCGGTTACAACGACAGGGCGCTCTAGGCCTTGCAATTGATAGGCAAGGCTAGCGGCCGTCCAGCTAAGCGTATCGGTACCATGAATCACGACAAACCCCCGGTAATCCGTTAACCGGGTGGCGATGTCACTGGCTAACTGCTGCCACTGAAGTGGGGTCGCCGCGCTGGAATCAATCAGCGTGGTATAACTAATAACATCATAAGCAGGAAGCGATTGCTGTTGGGCAATGGGGAGCTTGCCAAGCGCGGTCGCCATGCGTTGGGCAAAGTTCGCGCCGGGAGTCAGCCCATTGGCACTTTGCTGCATGCCGATGGTGCCGCCCGTATAAATAACCAAAATGCGTTCGTGGGTGGGAGCCGTTGCGGTTAAAGGTGAGAAGCTACTCATCACGGATTTCCTGGCGTAAATATTTGAAGGCCAAGCACTAAAACTCCTGTTTGATTCCAGTGCAGGTTAGTAACGGTGAACCAGAAGCGTGCCGCTTTGATCGTCCAGCTGGCGCGTGCGGCCAGCCAACAGGGCGAATCCACAGCAAACACCTACCAACGAGATCAAAAGCCAGGCAATTTGGTCTGCATGAACGCCGGATTGGAGCAGCAAGCCGACACTAAAAGGCCCAATAGCGGCAATGGTATATCCTCCGCCTTGTACCAGGCCGGAAAGTTGTCCTGCAAGGCGTGATGTCGCTGTTCTTAATACCAGCAGGCTGAGGGCCAGGCTAAAACTGCCGCCTTGGCCAAGGCCTAACAAGATGGCGCCAGGCCATTTCCAGGCTAAGGGCGCTATAAGTAGCAGCCAAAGCCCTAGGGCCGTACTAAACAGTACAAGCAAGAGCGCCGGGCGCTGGTCTGACCCCATGCGGGCAAGCCAGGGTGCCCCCAAGGCTGAAACGAGTTGACACATGATCGAAATAGCCATTGTCCAACCCGCGCTGGCCTCATCATAGCCACGATCGACAAGCAGCGTTGGCAGCCATCCAAAAACGATATATGCCATGGATGATTGAATGCCCATGAACAGCATTACTTGCCACGTGAGCGGTTTGCGTAACAGTTTAAGAAGTCCCGAAGATGGCGGCTGAGGCATACCATGAGAGGAAGTCGAGGGCATTTGGCATTGCCAGAGAATCAGAGCAAATAGCGCCAGTAACGACCAGCTCATCAAACTTGCCTGCCAACTGCCCAGCCACACTGTCAGCGGCACGCTAAATCCCGCTCCCAACGCGCCTCCCAAGCAGAGTGCCATCGTGTAGAGGCCCGTCAAAAGATCAGCACTTTCGGGTAGCTCGCGTTTCACCAGTGCGGGCAGTAGAGTGCCGCTAATGCCTATGGCGGCGCCCGCCATTGCTGAGCCTATAAACAGGACGCCGGGCAACGGTAAACCGCGCAGAATCAAACCTGCAGCCAACAGTAGTAGCGCAGCACTAAGCGCCCGCTCGCTGCCTAGCCGTTTTGCTAAAAGCGGCGCAATAGGAGCAGCCAGGCCTAAAAACAGCACGGGGAGTGTTGTCAGTACGCCCGCTGCCGCGGGTGAGAGCCCGGCAGCTTCCTGAAGACGCGTCAGCAAGGGGGCCACTGAGGAAAGGGCAGGGCGTAAATTTAGCCCCACCACAACCATCAGTAAAATAAAGGTAACGGAACGTCGAGACAACATTGTGCGGCCTACTTGAGGTAAGGGCGTAAATCGCCGCGGACTGCATCCAGTAGCGTGATGAAGTGATAATCCTGTGGTGTTTCAATGGAGTCCACACGGACACTAGTGCGCATACCTTGATTGATATCCAGCTTATCGAAAATCTCAAGTGTCACTTTCTGAGCAGGTTTATCACCTGGTGCCAGAATGCCATCTTCAAGGGTAAAGGTTTCGATTAACGTGGCGCGCACGCGGGTGCTGTTGTCTTCGCTGAGTACACGGCGAATAAACAGCCAGCCTTCGCAAGGTAGCGCTACATTATCGTCACGCTCGCGTAGGAACAGCGTCCGGTAGCAAGCGCCTTCGTTAGCGGCTTTCTCCGCCATGCTGCGGTAGGCTTGTATGACCTGCTTTGAAGAGGCGCGTGCATCTTCCAGGCGTTGCACGATTCCCTGGTGTTCACGACTAAGCTGTTCTTGGCGTTGAAAACTGAGCCACTGCCGATATTCATTAATAAGTTGAGAAGATGACATGATCGCTCCCTGATAATGTAGTAGCCAACGTAGTGGAATATGCGAGGGCATAACCTTCGCATATTCCTTGTTAGCAGGCTAGCGGCGTGCGCGCCGACGGCGCTCGCCGCTGGCATTTCCATTATCGCTAGTTGGTTTGCGTCGTGCTTGAGGTTGGCGCTGGCGACGACCATTCTCAATGGGCTCTGGTTTGATCGTGGGATCTGGCTCAAACCCGGGCTCTATATGTTTGGGTAGGTTTTGCTTGATCAGCCGCTCGATATTGCCCAGCAAACCGTGCTCGTCCACACACACCAGTGATACTGCTTCACCATTGCTACCCGCTCGGCCTGTCCGGCCAATGCGGTGTACATAGTCTTCCGCCACATTGGGCAGGTCGAAGTTAACCACGTGGGGAAGCTCGCTAATATCCAGCCCACGTGCGGCGATATCCGTCGCGACTAATACTTGCAAGTCACCACTTTTAAAAGCCCCCAGCGCACGGGTACGAGCGCCCTGACTTTTGTTGCCATGAATAGCCATGGCAGGAATATTCTGTTTTGAAAGCTGTTCGGCAAGCCGGTTGGCGCCATGTTTGGTACGGGTGAAAACCAGCACCTGGAACCAGCCGTGGCGCTGAATCAAATGCGCCAACAGCTCACGCTTTTTTTCGCGGTCTACGCGATAAACCGCTTGGAGAATTTTCTCGGCGGTTGTGTTGCGTGGAGCCACTTCAATAAGGGCGGGGTTATTGAGCAACTGCTGCGCCAGCGTCTGAATTTCATTTGAAAACGTGGCGGAAAATAGCAGGTTTTGGCGCTGTTTGGGCACTAGGCGTAGTACACGTTTAATATCGTGAATAAAGCCCATATCCAACATGCGGTCGGCTTCATCAAGCACTAGAATTTCGATGGCTGAAAGGTCAACGTGGCCCTGCTGCTGAAGGTCCAGCAGGCGGCCGGGGGTGGCAATCAGTACGTCCAGACCTGCTTTAAGTGCATCGACCTGGGGCTGTTGGCCTACACCACCAAAAATAGTGTGCGAGCGTAAAGAGAGATGCTTCCCATAGGTGGATACACTTTCACCTACCTGTGCAGCAAGCTCCCGAGTAGGCGTCAATACCAGCGCACGCACCTGACGTTTGCCTGGCCGTTTTCCACCGGAAAGACGCTGTAGCATGGGTAGGGTAAAGCCGGCCGTTTTACCCGTGCCCGTTTGGGCGCTTGCGAGCAAGTCGCGACCTTCTAATACGACAGGAATAGCCTTTAATTGGATCGGAGTAGGCTGGGTGTAGCCTTGCGCCGTAACGGCGTGTAATAAATCTTCTTGCAGACCAAGTTCAGAAAAGCTCATGCGTTCTCCGCAGCCACCTAACAAGGCAACAGTTGCTTAAAAGCGTTGTTGCTAGGCGTAATTTTTCAAAAGACGAGAATGGTTATCCTCGCGACAGCAAAGCTTGCCAAGCCGCGATGATCGTTGATTAGCCACGTATGACCATAACGAAAAAAAGTGGTCAGTATGGAAGAGACGGGCATTTGACTGTGGGTGTTACGCTATCGCAACACTCAAAATATACCCGTCAGTGTAACATGAAGATTACCTCAGACGGGCATACTTGTGGTGATTGGTTGGCGGGCTCTCAAGCGCTTTGGTTATTTCATCCCGCTTAAACCGGCTAATGGAAATAGCTACCCTGACGTATTTGATCGGCAATTTGTCTCGCAACATCCTCCCAGCTAGCGCTTAGGGCACGTACCAGGGCGGGGTAGCCGTCCTCATCCAGTATTGTTTGCGCAGAAAAACTCTTCATGGCCAACAATTCATCACTTGGGCTGCGTAGCTGCCACTGCCCGGCCACCACCGCTAAACCATCGTAGCGGCCTTGAAATTGATCAACATCAAGCCGCAGGGTGAGCGCTTCAGGTTGGCTGCTGTCATCACAGACTACGCGAATAAGCGGTAGCTCTTGCGACAATTGTGTCCGTAAGCTGCGTGCAAGCTGTCGGTCAATGCTTTCGGCCCATTGATGCTCTCGCGCCTGGTTAAGCGTAATGTCATCCAGTTGCATGACGATGCCATCGACATCGAGATAGTGAGCAAGGCGTGGCGAGCGCAGCTGTAGCGTGCCTTGGGGGCTACTTGGTATATTGGCCAGCCCGTTACTGGGTAGCATATAACGCGCCGGGGGCGTCACACTGCTTGCGCAAGCAGCCAGCATGAGCGATAGGGACATTAGCAATAAGGATTTTAAAACGAGTATACGCATAATATTCCCCTGTTTAGCGCGGTGCACGCGGTATAGGATCTTGAGTATCCAGATTATCAAACAGCAGCGCCCGCGGATTATCGTTCAGTGTGCGGGTTAGTGGTTGAAGATCGCGCATTAATCGATCCAGGCGCTCGATGGCCGACGTCAGGTCCTGGTAAGCCGGTGAGGAAGGCGACACGCCCTGGAGGGTGCTTTGAAGCTCGTTAAGCGTAGCATTGAGGTTGCCGCCTACTGCACGAGTTTCAGGGTCGCTTAGCAGCTGGTTGAGCGACTCGCTGACACCGCGGACCTCATTAAGCATGCTTTCAGAGGCTTGTAAGCTACTGTCCATGCCCGCCAGTAAGGGCTCCACTTCAAGCGCGTTCAGCTTGTCGAGTAGATCGGTAATTTGGGATTGGATTTGGGAAAAACCACCCGACACCGTGGGGAAAACCGTGCGGCCAGAGAAAGTCGACGCAATGTAGTCCTCGTCGGTGTCTCGCTGAAAGTTCAGATCCACAAATAAAGCGCCGGTTAGCAGGTTACCGTTTTTAAGCGACGCACGAAGGCCAAGTGTAAACATGCGGTTAAAGCGCTCTTCCCACTCTTCCAAATCAATATCCGAATTCTCGATGCCAAGCCGCTGGGGCTCAAGGCGAATGAGTACGGGGATGGCGAAGCTTGCGCGTGAGCTTGGCTGTGGTGATGTAAAGTTCCAGGGGACAGCGGCCACGGTGCCTATACGAACACCTCGAAACTCGACGGGCGCACCGCGTGAAAGGCCGCGAACGGTGTCATCCACTAACAGAACGTATTCCAGGTACTGATTGAAGGTACCCTCGCGAGCATCATCCTCATCCCCGTACAGATTAAAGCGGGCGCCCGCTTCTACAGGGCGTCCCATTGGTAAGTCTTCGGGCACCCCAAACGTGACACCTCCTCCTAACAGGGTTTCAAGTGATTCAACGTTAACCCGAAAGCCATTTGAATCAAGGCGTAGGTCAATGCCGCTCGAGGACCAGAAGCGGGTGCTGTCGGTCACCAGCAGTGCATAGGGCTCTTCGATAAATACCTGGTGATGCATGGTGCGTGATTCGGGGTCGAAACTTGCTTCTTCAACGCGGCCCACCGTATAGCCCTGGTAGGAAACCGGGTCGCCGACACGCAACGAATTGCCGAGTTGACTAATGAGATTGATATTGATGCCGGCCATTCCGGCCGTGGCGACAGGGGGGACGTCGCTTACCGGAAAGTTACGCCGCTGTTCTTCAGAGCTTCCGGGCTCAAGCTGTATATAAGCGCCAGAGAGGACAGTACTCAGGCCGCTAATCCCTTCACGCCCGATACGAGGCTTTACCACCCAAAAGCGGCTATCTTCACGCAACAAGGCTTCAGCCTGAGGCTGAATGCGTGCTGTAATCACAGCACTGCTTAGGTCTTCAGAGAGCTGGACATTTTGCACGAGGCCAATTTCAACGTTGCGGCTGCGGATGGAGGTATTTCCCGCTTCGATACCTTCGGCGTTGTTCATGGTTAATGTGATAAGTGTGCCGCGGCTGGTGTAATTATCGTACACCAGCCATAGCCCAATAATGATAGCCACAAAAGGCACAATCCAGATAGGGGAGATGCGTGATTGCGGCGAAGACCTGGCTTTGTTCATGTCAGGCTCTTGCTTGTTAGCTATGGGGGTGTCGTTACCCATTAATGGCTCCCAGAGTGGCTATTATTTGATGTGGACGCTGCCTTGGTAGGAGCATCCCATATTAAGCGGGGGTCAAACGTCATGGCGGCTAGCATTGTCAATACCACGACCGAGCCAAACGCCAGCGCGGCAGGACCTGGCGTGATCGACATAAGTGAGCCAGCGCGTATCAAGGCAACCAGAATAGCCACTACAAAAACATCGACCATCGACCATCGTCCGATAAACTCGGTAATGCGATAAAGCCGCGTACGGCTGATGGTATTGGGTTGGCTGTTGCCTCGGACGACAATACATAGCCATGAAAGCGCCAGCAGTTTACCGACAGGCACAATAATGCTGGCAACGAAAATAACGGTGGCGACTGGCCATGAGCCCATCTGAATCAGTTCAACGACGCCTCCTATGATGGTCGAAGAACCGCTATGCCCCAGACTCGTCGTGGTCATAATAGGGTAAACATTCGCAGGGATATACATGACAGTCGCTGCGCCTAGCAGTGCCCAGGTGCGTTGTAAGCTATAGGGGAGTCGGGAGTGAAGTTTCTCATGACATCGAATGCAGCGAGATTTATGTCCTGGGGTGAGTGAATTGACAAGCCCACAGGTTGGACAGCCTGTTAGGCGCTGACTAGCGGCGGTTGCTCCTGTTTGGGTGCCCTCTGGCGCCAAGGGTTCTCCTTCGAGGGAAAACCACATCCAATCGGCATCAATGGACTGGATGGTCATTAATAAAAGTACCGCAAAGATGCAAAAACCCCAGAAGGAGATACCCAACTCAATTTGCGCCATACCGGCTATTTTAATCAGGCTTACCAGCGCCCCTATAATAAAGACATCCGCCATCATCCAGGGCGTCAAGTGGGCAAGTGAGCGGGCAATGTCGCGACTATAGGCGAGTGGCTTGCCGTGTAAAAGCCCCAGCTGCAGCCAAATCACGCTAAGCAGATAAAGGGTCGGCAGCACAACGATGGTCATGATGACGATAATGGCCACGACCGGTTGGTGAAAGGCAATTAACGTGGTGGCCGTTTGTGACAGCTCTATGCGATTGCCGACGCCACTAACGCTGAAGCTTACAAACGGAAACGAAATAGCCACGATTAATGCAATTAATGCCGCAATGGCAAGTGCCATACTGTGCTGAGCGGGGTAGCGGTGGCGTTTTACGAGTACATGTGAGCAGCGCGGGCAGCTGGCCTTTTCGCCCGAGCATAAGGGGGGCAGCGCGGATACCCAGTCGCACTCATGGCAGGCGCGTAAACGTCGACGCTGAACGCGAGACTCAGGTGGTTGCCGATCCACTAGAGGCGCATTAACGGAAAGTGGGGAACGCTTTAATAAACGGAAGTGGGGCAAAGGGGACACTCTCACTGCGAATGCGATGTAAACCGAATGAACACCGGGCCTTTTTTATATCAAACCCAAATAGATCCATGCTGGCATAACCCGATGCTTGACCCGACTGAAGGGTTAGTCAAGGATGCAGCCGCGATAGTGCCTAATATTCTGCCATAAGGAAATAAAATGTTGCTTCCACTTGTAGCTGTAGTGATGGGACTGGTGTTGCTCATCTGGAGTGCTGAGAAATTTATTGATGGCGCAGCTGCAACGTCACGTTGGCTCGGTCTTTCGCCTTTATTGATTGGTATGTTGGTCATTGGATTCGGTACCTCAGCCCCTGAGATGATGGTGTCAGTATTGGCAGCCTTGCAGGGGAATCCCGGGCTTGCAGTAGGGAATGCCTATGGTTCCAATATTGCTAATATTGGTTTGGTATTGGGTTTTGTTGCACTCATTGCACCGTTAGCTGTGCACTCCAGCGTCATCCGCAAAGAGATGCCGATTTTAATTCTGGTCACACTGATCACTGGGATTATGCTCTGGGATGGTTGGGTGTCTCGCTGGGAAGCGGCCCTTTTATTGGTAGCCCTCGTCATATTTATCGGCGTAAGCATCTTTCGTTCAAAAAAGCAAAAGGACGATGCGCTGGTTGAGGAAGTCGCTGAGACGCTGGACAGTAACCCCATGTCGCGTGGTAAAGCGATTATGTGGACGTTGGTTGGGTTGGTGTTCTTGGTTGCAAGCTCGCGTATGTTGGTTTGGGGAGCGGTAGAAATTGCGCAACGTTTTGGCGTGAGTGACTTGATTATCGGGCTAACCGT
Source organism: Halomonas citrativorans (assembly GCF_014898005.1). Lineage (NCBI taxonomy): Bacteria > Pseudomonadati > Pseudomonadota > Gammaproteobacteria > Oceanospirillales > Halomonadaceae > Halomonas > Halomonas citrativorans. The sequence goes on along the minus strand of NZ_JABUYX010000022.1, from coordinate 7,705 downwards.
CGTAGCCGTTGGTACCTCACTGCCCGAGCTTGCTTCTTCGATTAGCGCGCTGCGCCGTAAAGAGCACGATATGGTGCTGGGTAACGTTGTTGGTTCTAACTTGTTTAATAGCCTTGCTGTAGTGGGGCTTGCGGGGGTTATTGCACCTATTGATGCTGGGCGGGAAGTGCTGGTGCGTGATTGGAGCATTATGACCTGCATGACCCTGCTAATGGTTCTCTTCGCATTTTCCTGGAAAGGACGTCCGCGTCGAATTAATCGCCTCGAAGGCGCTGTTCTTTTTACGCTTTTTATTGCGTATACCGGATATATGATAAGCGTTGTCGTATTATCTTAATGAATAATTGGCATTATTTGATGTGCGTCAATGCGACACGCTTTGCGAAAGATAGATCGGTGTATAATGAGATGTAAGCCAGTAAAATGGCAATATAAATAAAAACAGGCTAGATGCTTATAATTAAAGGCTGAATCTTTAAGTTTCAGCTAAGCTTGCGTTAACAAAAACTGGGGTATTAATTCAGGTTAGGAGCGTGCAATGGAACTCGATCCCTTAATGCTGTCGCGAATACAATTCGCGTTTGTTATCTGTTTTCACACGATCTTTCCGGTTTTCACCATTGGGTTGGCCTCTTATATTGCGCTTTTACAAGCACTTTTTTTTAAGACGCAAAATCCTGCATGGGACCGTTTAGCACTGTTCTGGACGAAAGTATTTGCTGTGGTTTTTGGCATGGGGGTGGTGTCGGGAATCGTGATGTCGTTTCAGTTCGGTACGAACTGGAGTAATTTCTCTCTGGCGACCTCCAATTTTATAGGTCCCATGCTCAGTTATGAAGTTGTGACAGCCTTCTTCCTTGAAGCTGCCTTCCTTGGCATATTGCTGTTTGGCCGTGGAAAAGTGCCGCAGGGTATCCATTTGATGGCGGCTGCCTTGGTGGCGCTGGGCACCTTTATTTCAGCGTTCTGGATCCTCGCGGCAAACAGTTGGATGCATACACCGGCAGGCGTTGAGTTGATCGACAATCGTTTCCATGTGATCTCCTGGTTTGACGCGATTTTCAATCCCTCCTTCCCTCATCGCTTTGCACACATGGCTGTAGCTTCCTTTATCACCGGCGGGTTTGTCGTGGCAGGCGTTAGCGCCTGGTTTTTGTTGCGTGGAAGAGATCCAGAGGCTAACCGTCGTGCGCTTTCCATGTGCTTATGGTTGCTGCTTTTCCTGACGCCTCTTCAGGCGTTTATAGGCGACTCCCACGGGTTGAATACGCTCAAATATCAGCCAACGAAGGTCGCAGCAATGGAGGGGAACTGGGAAACATCTACCAGCGTGCCATTGCTCTTGTTTGCGCTGCCGGACCAGGAGGCGCAGAGAAACCTTTATGAGATTGGCATTCCTAACGTGGCCAGTCTCATACTTACCCATTCGCTGCATGGTGAAGTTCCAGGGCTTACGGCCGTGCCACCTGAAGACCAGCCTCCTGTTGCCATCGTATTTTGGGCGTTTCGGGTGATGGTTGGCATTGCCTTAATAATGATTGCTGTCTCCTTTGTAGGCTTATTCTTGCGGCGCAATCAACGTATTTATGAGAGTCAGCTGTTTTTGAAAACATTGGTCGGCATGATTTCTTTACCCTTCATTGCGGTTCTGGCTGGCTGGATCGTGACCGAAGTAGGTCGGTCCCCTTGGCTGGTATACAACATCATGTCTCATGCAGAGGGTGTGACACCTTCGCTAACAGGTTGGATGGCGCTGTTTACGCTTATTGGGTATGTGCTGGTATATGCGGTGGTTTTTTATGCCGGTATTTACTATCTAACCCGGGTGGTTCGCAACGGCATGTTGCCTGAGCAAGAAAAGGCGTCTGTTAATAGGGATGCTGACCGTCCCAAGCGGCCGCTCTCTGCCGCCCACACCCCTTTTGATGATGACATTGATCCGGTGAGGAGCTAACCATGGAAATGTTTGATCTGTCGATTATTTGGGCTGGCATTATCGGGTTCGGCGTCATCATGTATGTACTGATGGATGGCTTTGATCTTGGCTTGGGGATTCTATTTCCCTTTGCGCCAGATGAAGAGGCTCGTGATGTCATGATGAACTCTGTGGCACCGGTCTGGGACGGTAACGAGACTTGGCTGGTTTTGGGGGGGGCTGGCTTGTTAGCGGCTTTTCCCTTGGTTTACTCGATTTTCTTACCGGCACTCTATATCGGTGTTTTCTTGATGCTGGCAGGGTTGATTTTTCGTGGCATTTCGTTCGAATTCCGCTTTAAGTCGCGCCGTAACCGCCACTGGTGGAATCGCTCCTTTGCCTGGGGTTCGGCGGTCGCTGCGTTCGCTCAAGGCGCTGTGGTTGGTGCATATATTCAGGGTTTTCAAACCGAAGGCTTTGTTTATACCGGGGGCGCCTTTGATTGGTTAACGCCGTTTACGGTGTTAACAGGCTTGGGGCTTATGGCAGGTTATGCGCTTTTGGGCTCAACCTGGCTGATTCTAAAATCGGAAGGCCACGTACAGGATTGGGCGTATAAAATCACGCCTATGCTGCTGGCAATGGTGCTGGTGGTCTTCGCCATTGTTAGTATCTGGACGCCGTTCGTGAACCCGGTTGTTTGGGATCGCTGGTTTGGTCATCTGCACTTGATCTGGATTTTCCCAGCGCTAGCGCTCTTCTTCGCCTTTCTTGTATACCGCTCGGTAAAGCAGCGCCGTGAGAGCTATCCCTTCCTTGCGACTATCGGTATTTATGTATTTACCTATCTGGGCTTGATCGTGAGCCAATGGCCGATGATAGTGCCGCCTAACTACACCTTGTGGGATGCGGCGTCAGCACCTGAGTCACAGCTTTTCTTGTTGATTGGTGTGCTCTTTGTTATCCCCTTTATCCTGATGTATACCGCATGGACGTATTGGGTATTTCGCGGCAAGGTGCGTGTAGGTGAAGGTTATCATTAAGCCAGAGGCTATCAGATGACGGAGCAGTCGCTAACCGCGCGCTCCTGGTTAAAAATGCTGGCAACCTTAGAGCGGCGAAGATTAAATCTCGCCGCTTTTCTTGGCATTTTAGCTGGGGTTCAAACGGTTATTATTGTAGTGGGATTGGCCTGGTTAGTAGAGCAGTTGGTTATTGATCAACAAGCGCCTTATCCGTTTTTAAACGTATTAATAGGGCTGGCGCTGTGCGTGCTTGGGCGCGGAGTATGCCTGTGGGGGCAAGAGGTAATAAGCCTGGAGGCTAGCCTACGTATCCGCCAATACGCCCGACGTCAACTGCTGGATAAATGCTGGACATTGGGTCCTGTGTGGTTGGCTTATCATCAAAGCGGCGCCTTGGCGACGCAGGCGGTAGAAAATATAGAGGCACTGGATGGCTATTTTTCGCGCTTCTATACGCAGCTAAGAATTACTTCTCTCTTACCGCTACTGATTCTATTGGTGGTGCTACGACTGGATTATGTCGTTGCTCTCTTCTTGTTGCTTTCTGCGCCCATTATCCCGCTATTCATGGCACTAGTAGGTATGGGAGCTGAGCGTATAAATCGGGACCAGTTTGCAGCGGTTGCACGGCTCTCTGCCCACTTTCTTGACCGTGTTCGTGGAATGTCGACGCTTCAGCTATTTGGTCGCACGGCGAGTGCTCATCAGGACGTTTGGTGGGCAACAGATGATTACCGTCGTTTAAGCATGCGAACGTTGCGCTTGGCTTTTTTATCGTCTGCAGTGCTCGAGTTTTTCGCGTCGGTCGCCATTGCCGTAGTAGCGATATACGTAGGGTTTGGCTTACTGGGATATATTGAGTACGGGCCTGCACCTTCTTTAACGCTCTTTACGGGCTTAGCCGTATTGCTGCTCGCTCCTGAGTTTTTCCAGCCGTTACGCACCTTGTCACAGCACTACCATGATCGTGCTACTGCTTTAGGTGCCGCAGAAAGCCTGGTAACGGTGCTGAATGAGTCGAGCATACAACGAAGTACGTTTGATGAGCCTGCAACTGATGACGATATTGCAGTGCTTCAAAATGTCAGCGTTGACTATCCGATCCGCGGCCGGGTGTTAGGGCCAATGGATCTGACGATCAAAAAAGGCAGTGTCATTGCGATTAGTGGTCCATCCGGGAGCGGGAAGTCGACACTGTTGGCGTTATTGGCCGGTTTTTTGACGCCATCAAGCGGCACGCTTCAGTTGGCTCAGCCGCGTTACGCGTGGCTGGACCAGCAGCCGGGCCTGTTGCATGGCACCTTGGCGGATAACTTGCGGCTGGCAAACCCTGATGCCGATACTCCCGCAATGCTTTCAGCACTTCACCAGGCTGGTTTGGAGGAGCTTCTAAACCAATTGCCTGATGGTTTGGATACCATGATAGGAGAGCGCGGAGTGGGGTTATCGGGTGGTCAGGCCCAGCGGCTGGCGTTGGCGCGCATTTATTTAAGTGATGCTGATTTAATCCTGCTCGATGAGCCTACAGCAAGCCAGGATGCTGAAACCGAAGCCTCTGTGATTAGTGCATTGTTAGCATGGGCTGCACAGGGGCGTACGGTGATTATGGCAACGCATCACCCGGCTGCAATTAAGGCGGCTCAGCTCCACTTTTATATGCAGGACGGCCGTTTAAAGGAGGTGCGTGATGCAACCTAATGCGTCCTCACAAAAAAGTGAGCTGTCCCAAGCGCGCCAGGCATTGTCGCCCTGGGTGGCGTTAATGATGAAGCGTCGAAGGCGGTTCGCGATCGGCGCGCTCCTTATTTGCTTAACGCTTGCTGCGGGGCTTTCACTGCTGGGCCTTTCTGGGTGGTTTATTACCGCATGTGCATTAGCGGGCATCGCTTTTTTGCTTGGCTTACCTGTTCAGTTGGATGTGTACGTACCTGGCGGAGGAATACGCTTCTTTGCGCTATTACGTACTGTCGCCCGCTATATAGAACGTCTCTATAATCACGATACGGTGCTTCGCCTCTTGGCTGATTTACGCTACCGCGTGTTTGGCCAGCTTATGCGATTGGATGAGGCGGCGTTGCAGCGCGAGCGTGTCAGTGACTGGCTGGGACGTTTAACCGCTGATATAGATGCTCTCGACAATCTTTATCTTCGTTTGCTGATGCCACCCCTGGTTAGCTTGGTAGTTATTGTGGGGTTAACCCTCTTTATTGCTATTTGGTTGCCTGCGTTAGCGCTGTGGGTCGGCGTGGTTCTGCTGGTTCTGTGGGCGAGTGTTACCTATGGCATGGCGCGCTTGGGGTATGCGCACAGTCATCGCCAAGTGGCTGACCAGGAAGGGTTACGGCGGTTGGTCGTTGATCAGTTGCAGGCCTCAGCTGAGTTAATTGCCTATCGCAGCGCTGCGTGGCACCGTCAGCAGGTGGAGGCGCACGAAGATGCAGCGCTTGATAATCAACGGCGCCTTGGCCGAAGCGTTGCTATGGGTGATAGCCTCATTAGCGTTATTACCGGGTTGCTGCTGTTAAGCGTTGTATGGCTGGGTGGCGTGCTGGTGGCGAGTGGGGTAATAACCGGGCCTATTCTGGTGATGTTGCTGCTGGTGGTTCTAGGTGTGAATGAGGTTTTTGTACCGCTTCCGGGTGCTTTCGCTCGCTTGGGGGGCAGTGCCGCTGCAGCAGAGCGTTTAAATGCACTTGGGCCCGAGTGCCAGCAGAGTCAACACCAGTCATTTTCCGGGCAACAGCTTGACCTTGGGTTGCAGAAAGTCACGCATTGTTATCCTTCTAGCCTGATGCCAGCGCTTGATAGTGTATCGTTTCATCTGGCAACGGGGGAGTGGGCTATCATTACCGGGCGCTCAGGTGCGGGTAAAAGTACCCTGGCGGCGCTTTTGACGGGGCGGCTTGCTCCTTCTAAAGGTGTGGTTAATGTAGGAGGCTGCGTGCCTACTGCTGTGCCAGAGCAGGAGCGTTCGCAACACATTGCTTTGTTAACCCAGCAGGTAGACCTTTTCGATGCGTCATTGGAAGAAAATCTGCGCTTGGGGAATCCTGATGCTGATGATGAAGCGCTTTGGGATGTGCTGAAAGCAGTAGCGCTCGATGGGTGGGCTCAATCTCTTCCGGGCCAGTTGCAAACACCCGTAGGTGAGCGAGGGCAGCAACTGTCTGGTGGGCAGGCGCGGCGGGTGGCGCTGGCTCGGCTGTTGCTCATGGACCCTTCGGTGGTTATTTTAGACGAGCCTTTTGCGGCGATTGATCATGATACGGCCGTAATAGTAGCTACCACGCTTTCTCGCTGGTTAGTCGGGCGCACCACCATCTTCTTTGTTCACCATGAAGTGGGTAGCTTGCTAACGCGACAGATAACCCATCACTGGCACTTAAGTGCCGGGAAGCTCAACCCAGGTAAGTAATTGCTTGAGTTGGGCGTTAAGGAAAAATGATGCAGGATTTTTTACGTCACCTCCCTAAAGTCGAGCTTCACTTGCATATTGAAGGCTCGCTGGAACCGGAGCTTATGTTTGCTCTGGCAGAGCGAAACAGTATCGAATTACCTTATTCCTCCGTCGAGGAGGCCAAGGCAGCCTATCGGTTTAAAGATCTACAAGGTTTCTTGAATCTCTATTTCCAGGGCATGAGCGTTCTTCGTCATGAACAGGATTTTTATGACTTGGCGATGGATTATTTCAAGCGCGCTAGTAGTGAGGGTGTCGTCCATATCGATATACATTTTGATCCTCAGGCACATCTACAGCGCGGCGTTTCTCTGGACGTGGTCATGTCCGGATTATTGCGTGCCAAGCAAGAGGCAGAGCAGGCTCTGGATTTAAGTGTCGGAATGATCATGGCCTTTTTGCGTGACCGGCCTGCCGAAGAGGCACTTCAAGTGCTGGAGCAGGCAGCACCTTACTGGAGTGAGCTTGACGCCATTGGTCTGGATAGTGCTGAGCGCGACCATCCACCCTCAAAATTCGTTGCCGTATTTACGCGCGCCCAGGAGTTGGGCTTGGCTCGGGTGGCTCATGCAGGAGAGGAAGGGCCGGCCTCTTATATCATTGAGGCATTGGATTTGCTTGATGTGTGCCGCATTGATCACGGTATTCGCTGTCTGGAGAGTGACGAGGCGGTGGAGCGTCTATATCAAAAGCAAACCGTGCTGACCGTATGCCCCTTATCCAACGTAAGCTTAAATGTGGTTGATAGCTTAACCGATCATCCTCTGCCGGCCCTTCTTGATAAAGGGCTTAATGTGACGATTAGCTCGGATGATCCGGCTTACTTTGGTGGTGGTCTATTGGCTAATCACATCGCTTGTGCTCAATCATTCGGCTGGGGTGAAGAGGCTTTCCTGACTCTTAACCGTAATGCCATAAAAGAAGCCTTTACAACGGAATCCAGGCGCCAAGAGCTGCTGGCCCGCCTTGATGTGGTCGAGTATTAGGCTGGCTAGCGTATAAGGGCTATTGACTTAGCTTCTTGTATCAATGCGTTAGTGCTTTAAAGTAATTGCAAAAAGTTGTTGACCCATCAGGAAAAGTGGGTAGAATACGCCCCACATCGAACGGGCAGCGCCCTTCGGTAGCTCTTTAACAATTTGATCAGGTAATTCATGTGGGCGTTTGCCGATGAGGGTGACAAGTCACCTTATATCAAGGCAAGCGCACAAGAAGAATTTTCGAATTCTTTAAATTCGTTTGAACCTTGAGCCAGGATTGATTCACCTTTGTCACTTTCGAGTGACAAGCAAGAATCACACTGATTTT
>NZ_JABUYX010000021.1:0-59676 GCF_014898005.1 Halomonas citrativorans | reverse complement strand
CATGAACCGCCGTGGTACGGAACCGTATGCCCGGTGGTGTGAGAGGACAGGGGAGGCGACTCCCCTTCCTACTCGATCGCCACGGTGCATACAGCCTTGTCTGTTCATTTGCGAAATGTGCCGTATAAATGAAGTATGTTAATATTCCTGCAAATTCAACGGCTATTTATCAACGCCGTGACACTTAATAGGGGATAGCAACAATGCCTCAACTGAACATATTGGTTGGCACGATGTATGGCGGTGCGTTAGATGTGGCTGAGCAGGTAAAGCCATTATTCGAGCAAGCGGGCTTTGCCGTTAATATTGTTGAGCAGCCGACGCTTGATGATCTAACGAGCCATGAAGATCTCTCATTATTCGTGCTCTCTACCACTGGCAGTGGTGACTTTCCCGGTAATTTTGTGCCCTTTGTGCGCAGCTTAAAAGATACAAGCCCAGCCCTTACGGCATTACGCTACGGCATGATTGCGTTAGGCGACAGCTCCTACGGTGATACATACTGTGGTGCGGGCAGAGCGCTTGATGCGTTACTTGAAGACCATGGGGCACGCCGTTTGGGTGACCGGTTGGAAATTGATGCCATGGAAACATTTATGGCAGATGATGCCGCACTACCGTGGGTCGAGACGTGGATTGAAGAGCAGCAGCTAAAGGTAGCCTAAGCAATGCAGCCGATGCCTTTTTCAGCAGAGCGCATTAGTGTTGCGCTCGGTTTGTGTGTGGTGATGCTGGCATCTTTGCCGCGTTTTATGGCAGGTGGGCACAGTACCCGTCAAACGCTTATTGTGATGGGTGTCGTACTGGTTGCCAGTGCGGCGGTAGCGCAATGGCGTTTATTATCCCGTGACGCGCGCAAGCAATTACCTCGTCTTTGCCTACGGTTGGTGCTCATGCTGTTAGTGGGCGCTTTAGTCATGGGGGCTTGGCACGCGCTTTTTACCACATGGATCAGCTGGGAAGTCTTTATCTCTCACGCCGCTACCTGTGGTCTTTTAATGCATGCGGTAAGTTTATGGTGGCGCCCTAAACGCCATAAATAACCCGTTTAGGCCCAAAACCCTTGGATAAAATCGATAGTATACTCACCCCAGCAGGTCCCATTGCTGCTCCGTTTCGACGCCTTCGGCGACCGCCTTTATACCTGGCTCACGAGTAAGGCTTGCAATCGCCGCAACGATAGCGCGGCTGTTGTGCTCCTGCTGGTGCAAAGGTCTCAATAAAACTGCGATCTATTTTTAGGCTTTGGGCCGTAATATGATGCAGGTAGCTCAGTGATGAGAAGGGCCTCGCTGAGCAACATTTGATGCGGCGCGTTATGCACGGGTGATGCCATAAATGCGGCGATCGGCCGCATTAGAACCGAGGGCGTACTGAAATTGACCATCAAGGCGTCATGCTCTGTCCAGATACCTAATGCCTGATGGCTCTCCATAATGACAATAGAGCTGCAGTGGCGCTTCGCCATACGCTTTGCCGCTTGGCAAGGCGTATGGCGGGTGTGCAGTGCAAAATGCTGGTTTGCATAATGCGTGAAATAGGTAAGTCTTGATGAGTAGTCATGAGTATCGTTACGATAGCCAGTAAAGGTTGCTAAGTGGCAGGTAGCCTATCGTAATGAGCACGTAATTCTGTGTCCGAGGTCTAAAAGTAATAAATTAGTCACTTATTCCCTTGTAATTAACCGCAGCGCCCCCATCTTGCGAGCATGGCGCTTGCCACCGTGCGCTAGGGTTCTTAAAATTGCCCCTTGGAATTTATTTAAACACTGTTAATACAACGCCCAGCCGCTAGAGGACAATTCATGCAAGTTTCCGTCGAGACGACCTCCCAGATCGAACGCCGTATTTCTATCCAAGTACCGGCTGCCGAAATCGACGAGGCTGTCAGTGCTCGCCTGATAGACACCGCGAAAAACGTGCGGCTGAATGGTTTTCGCCAAGGCCGGGTACCAATGTCTGTTGTCCGCCAACGCTATAGCGACAGCGTTCGCAGTGAAGTAGTGGGCGAGGTAATGCGTGAGCGTTACGTACGTGCCATCACTGAAGAAGGCCTTAACCCGGCTGGCTACCCTCAGATTGAGCCGCAAATTAATGAAGCCGGTAAAGATCTTGAATTCGTAGCGATCATGGAAATTTATCCGCAGATCGAGTTGACCTCTATCGAAGGCACTGACGTTGAGCGCCCGGTGGTTAGCGTAAGCGATGCTGACGTTGATGAAATGATCGAGACGCTGCGTAAACAAAATGCCGATTGGCAAGATGCGGACACACCGGCAGCAGATGGCGATCAGGTAACGATTGATTTTAAAGGTTTCCTGGGCGATGAGCCGTTTGAAGGCGGTAGTGCTGAAGGTCACGCGCTAGTGATTGGCTCCAACAGCTTTATCCCAGGCTTTGAAGAGCAGTTAATCGGTGCCAAGGCTGGCGAAGAGAAAACCATCAAGGTTACTTTCCCGGAAGATTACCAGGCCGAGCATCTGGCAGGTAAGGAAGCCACCTTCAATGTAACGGTGCATAAAGTCAGCACGCAGAAGCTGCCTGAAATTGACGCTGCTTTCATTGAGCGCTTTGGCGTAGACGATGGCGACCAGGATAAATTCCGCGCTGAAATCAAAAAGAACATGACGCGTGAGGCGACTCAGGCCGTTGATAATCGTGTTAAGCAGCAGGTGCTGGACGCGCTTAAAGAAGCCAACGACATTCTGGTGCCAAGCTCGTTAGTTCAGCAAGAAACGGATGCAATGAAGCGTCAGGCTGCTCAACAGTTTGGCCTTGGCGAAGACTTTGATGTTAGCCAGCTGCCCAATGAGCTTTTTGAAGAGCAGGCCAAGGGCCGCGTTCAAGTAGGTCTTTTGCTGGCTGAAGTGATCAAGGTCAATGAGCTTGACGCTGACGATGCTGCGATTAAAGCAAAAGTTGAAGAGCTGGCCGAGCAGTACCAGGACCCTTCTGAGGTTGTTGAGTACTACATGAGCAACGACCAGCTGAAAACGCAGGTTAAGTCTGCCATTCTCGAAGAGAAAGCGGTCGATAAACTGCTTGAGCAAACGAACGTTAAAGACGTTGAAATGTCTTATCAGCAAGCATTAGCTGCCGCTCAGCAGCAGGCTGCACAAGACGAGGGTGCTGAAGAAGGCGAGAAAGCAGACGCCTAAGCAATCCCATCAGCGCGGCGCACTGTTCTCGGTGCGCCTTTCCCTTATCGGACGCAAGGAATCACCCAAATGAGTGGATTTGATATTCAAAACGCCGGCGGTTTAGTGCCCATGGTGGTTGAGCAGAGCGCCAAAGGGGAAAGAGCCTACGATATTTACTCGCGTCTGCTAAAAGAGCGTGTCATTTTCCTGGTAGGCCCTGTTGAAGACTACATGGCTAACCTTGTGGTCGCTCAGATGTTGTTCCTTGAGTCGGAAAACCCCGACAAGGATATCCATCTTTATATCAACTCGCCGGGTGGCTCGGTAACGGCAGGCATGTCGATTTATGACACCATGCAGTTTATTAAGCCCGATGTATCAACCGTATGTATTGGTCAAGCGGCCAGTATGGGCGCGCTGCTTTTAACAGCAGGCGCAGCCGGTAAGCGTTACTGCTTGCCTAATTCACGGGTCATGATTCATCAGCCGCTGGGGGGTTATCAGGGTCAGGCATCTGACATTGAAATCCATACCCGTGAGATTCTGGGAATCCGCGAAAAGTTGAATCAGATTCTTGCGCATCATACTGGTCAGGATCTGGAAGCGGTTGCCCGTGATACCGACCGTGACAATTTCATGAGCGCCAATAAAGCTCAAGAGTATGGCTTGATTGACGCAGTGCTGGATAAGCGGCCTACATCCTGATAGCGTGATGAGGTTTTGCTTTTCTAACGAGCTTTTATGGCGGTGCAAGCCGCCGCAGTGACAGAGGTACGCTAATGGCCGACGGCAAAGGCAAGGATGAAGGTGGTAAATTACTTTACTGCTCGTTCTGTGGAAAAAACCAGAACGAAGTACGTAAACTGATTGCTGGCCCGTCCGTATATATCTGCGATGAGTGTGTCGACTTGTGTAATGACATCATTCGCGAGGAAGTTCTCGAAGCCGATGCCGAGAGCGATGAGGAGCGTTTACCTACGCCTCGCGAAATACGTCATACCCTGGACGATTACGTCATTGGACAAGACCGCGCCAAAATGGTGCTGTCCGTAGCGGTTTATAACCACTACAAGCGTCTGAGACCGGACGTACGTGAAGGCGATGTTGAATTAGGTAAATCCAATATTCTGCTCATCGGCCCCACTGGTAGTGGTAAAACATTGCTAGCGGAGACCATGGCACGTTTATTAAACGTACCTTTCACCATTGCGGATGCAACAACGCTGACCGAAGCGGGTTATGTGGGTGAAGATGTTGAAAACATCATCCAGAAGCTGCTTCAAAAGTGTGACTACGATGTAGAGAAGGCCGAGCGCGGCATTGTATATATCGATGAAATTGACAAAATTTCTCGTAAGTCCGACAACCCGTCTATCACGCGTGATGTATCGGGTGAAGGTGTACAGCAGGCGTTGCTCAAACTAATCGAAGGCACGACGGCTTCTGTACCGCCTCAGGGTGGCCGCAAGCATCCGCAGCAAGAGTTTGTTCAGGTAAATACCGGTAACATACTGTTTATTGTGGGCGGCGCTTTCGCGGGTCTGGACAAGGTTATACGTGACCGGGCTGAAAAGGGCGGAATCGGTTTTAACGCCAGCGTTAAGAGCAAAGAGTCAGCACGTGGTGTCGGTGAACTGCTTGCAGACGTTGAGCCGGAAGACCTGGTGAAGTTCGGTTTGATTCCAGAGTTTGTTGGACGTCTACCGGTCATTGCTACGTTAACGGAGCTTACCGAAGACGCGCTGATCCAGATTTTGACAGAGCCCAAAAACTCGCTCATCAAGCAGTATGGAAAGCTCTTCGAAATGGAAGGCGTGACGCTTGAGTTTAGAGACGAAGCGTTACGAGCGGTTGCTGCGAAGGCGATGGAGCGGAAGACAGGTGCACGCGGCCTGCGCTCTATCCTTGAGTCGGTATTGCTTGACACCATGTATGAAATTCCATCACTGGAAAATGTCAGCAAGGTGGTTATCGATGCATCGGTAATCGCAGGTGAAAGCGAGCCGCTCTTGATGTATTCAAAGCAGGAAGATGCTCGCGTTGATGGCACGGATGGCTAGTAATAGGCCAACGGCGTGACTTCAGCCGCTTGCGCTAAACCAAGGGGTCGCCTAGGCGGCCCCTTGTTGTTCATGGGTGTCACTGCGTAGTTTGCTCTACACTGCGTAGTACTTTTCATACAGTGATGTACTTGCCTTGGTGTTCCATCAAGTACTCTTCCGATTTGTTGAGGAACGTCTGCGATGCAGCAGAACGCCGAACAGACTCAATGTCTACCTTTATTGCCGTTGCGGGACGTCGTCGTGTATCCGCAAATGGTTATCCCTCTGTTTGTAGGGCGTGAAAAGTCGATTCAGGCGCTTGAAGCTGCGATGGAAGCTGATAAGCGCGTATTGCTAGTGGCTCAGCGAGAAGCAGCCCAGGATGAGCCGGACAATGCCGACCTCTATGCCATGGGCACAGTGGCGGACATTATGCAGCTGCTCAAGCTTCCCGATGGCACTGTAAAAGTGTTGATTGAAGGCAGCTTTCGCGCGGATGTACTGGACATCGAAGAGAACGAAGCGGGCTATACGCAAGCCCATCTTTCTCCTCGAGAGAGCGAGCCCTTAACCAGCCGCGAACAGGAAGCGCTGGTACGCGTGCTGCTTAATCAGTTCGAGCAGTACGTTAAACTGTCGAAAAAAGTGCCCAATGAGGTGCTTAACTCGCTTTCCGGGATTGAAGATCCAAGCCGGCTAGTGGACACCATCTGTGCTCATTTATCGCTAAAAATTGGCGATAAACAGGAGCTTTTAGAGATGGATAGGGTGCGCGATCGTATTGAGCACCTGATGGCCTTAATCGAATCTGAAATTGATCTGCTTCAAGTAGAAAAGCGCATCCGCTCACGTGTTAAAGAGCAGATGGAAAAGACCCAGCGCGAGTACTACTTAAACGAGCAGATGAAAGCCATTCAGAAAGAGATGGGCGAGCTCGACAACGTACCAAATGAAGCCGAAAAGTACGAGAAAGCGATCAAAGAGTCGGGCATGCCACAAGAGGCTGCCGATAAAGCGACTCAAGAGCTGAACAAGCTGAAAATGATGGCTGCTAACTCTGCAGAATCGACCGTCGTGCGCTCCTATCTGGATTGGCTGATAGCGGTCCCTTGGAAAAAGCGTACGCGCGTGAAGCATGATCTTGTGAAAGCGCAAGAAGTGCTTGATGAGGACCATTACGGCCTCGAAGAGGTAAAAGCACGTATCCTTGAGTACTTGGCTGTACAAAAGCGCGTACGCAAGATGAAAGGCCCTGTGCTGTGCCTGGTAGGCCCACCTGGGGTGGGTAAGACCTCGCTGGGTCAGTCCATCGCGCGGGCGACCAATCGTAAGTATGTACGCTTGGCATTGGGCGGAGTGCGGGATGAGTCGGAGATTCGTGGCCATCGACGCACTTATATTGGTTCATTGCCCGGTAAGCTAATGCAGCGCATGAGCCGTGCAGGTGTCAAGAATCCACTGTTCCTGCTGGATGAAGTGGATAAGCTCGGCATGGATCATCGTGGCGACCCAGCCTCAGCGCTTTTGGAAGTGTTGGATCCTGAGCAAAACAACAGCTTCAGCGATCACTATCTGGAACTGGATTACGACCTTTCAGAGACGCTGTTCATCTGTACGGCCAATTCGATGAATATTCCTGGCCCGCTTTTGGACCGTATGGAAATTATTCGTCTGCCAGGCTATACCGAAGATGAAAAGCTGGCGATCGCCAAGCGTTATCTGTTGCCGAAGCAGCTCGCTGCCAATGGACTGAAGACAGATGAGCTGGCACTTCAGGATGATGCGCTGCTGGAGCTTATTCGCTACTACTCGCGTGAAGCGGGGGTGCGTGAACTTGAACGCCAGATTGCTAAAGTCTGCCGTAAAGTGCTTCGCGAGCGCTTGGAGCGTAAAGACCTCGAAGAGACGCAAACCCTTTCTGCTGAGCAAATTGAAGCCTATGCCGGCGTACGACGTTACAGCTACGGGCTGGCTGAGCAGGACGACCAGATTGGCCGTGTAACAGGGCTTGCTTGGACATCAGTCGGTGGAGAGCTTCTCAGCATTGAGTCTGTGGTGACGCCAGGTAAAGGGCGAATTAACAAAACGGGCTCGCTCGGCGATGTAATGAAAGAGTCCGTTAGTGCCGCACAAACCGTTGTGAAGGCGCGTGCTCACGGGTTCGGTATTGACCCTGCGCGTTTTGAGAATGAAGACCTGCATATCCATGTGCCAGAAGGGGCTACGCCTAAAGATGGCCCCAGCGCTGGTGTCGCGATGGTAACGGCTATGGTGTCGGCTTATACGCAGCGTGCAGTGCGCTGTGATGTAGCGATGACCGGTGAAGTTAACCTTCGGGGCGAGGTGTTGCCGATAGGCGGCCTGAAGGAGAAATTGCTGGCAGCCCGTCGCGGTGGTATAAAGACCGTCTTGATTCCTGAAGAAAATCGTCGTGATCTCAAGGAAGTACCGGAAAATATCAAGGGTGCACTTGATATTCGTCCGGTACGCTGGATAGATGATGTATTGGCGGTGGCGCTAGTGAGCGATGAAAACGATGAGGGCACGTCTTTAAAAAGTGCTGAAAAGGGTGCTAAAACATCGTTTACTTCCTCCACCGTAGCCAATACACACTAATATTAAAGCCATTGGTCTTTAATGTTTACTTAAAGAATTTGCCCAAAGCCTTGTGCAGCGGGCATACCACGGTGTGTTTGCTTGACAGGTGTTTCAAGGCATTGCTATAAAACGCAGCTATGCTTTGAGGTTGTACCTTCTGGTGGCCATGCCGTACAGAGCCATTTTTTTGAAACAGTTAAGGGGTGAAGTGTGAATAAGTCCGAGCTGATTGAAGCCATTGCCGCGTCTGCCGATATTCCTAAAGCAGCGGCAACCCGCGCATTGGATGCCATGGTGGAGTCTGTCACCGATAGCCTCAAAAAAGGTGAAAGCGTTTCACTGGTAGGTTTTGGTACCTTCGCTATTAAAGAGCGTGCTGCACGTACTGGCCGTAACCCGCAGACGGGCCAGCCTATCGAAATTAAAGCGGCGAAAGTACCTGGCTTCAAAGCAGGCAAGGCGCTGAAAGACGCCGTTAATTAATTGTTCTGTGTTTATGTAATCTAATGGGCGCATCGCATCCGCGATGCGCCCATGTTATTTTTTGGCCTGGTATTTAAGGGGTTATCCGAAAACGATTTCGGGCAACGTGAAGGTTTATTTATATGGCTGTGTTTATCTGAGGCTAGCATGCTGCAAAGTATTCGAAATGGCTCCAGAAGCTGGGGCGCCAAAATTATTATCGGTCTCATGGTGGCTGCCATGGCGCTGTTTGGGGTGGAATCACTGTTTAGTGTGTTTGGCAGCGATCCCAATGAAGTCGCAAGTGTCAATGGCCAGCCCATCATGCGTCAGCAGGTTGAGCTGGAGGTGCAACGAGCGCTTCGGTCAGGCCAGGTCCCGCCGGAACAAGAGCGTGCGTTGCGCAATGATATGCTGGACCAGTTGATCACCCAGCAACTGCTTACTCAGTACGCTGATGACGGTGGGTTCTACGTCTCCGATGCACAGTTAGACCAAATTATTGTAGGCCTCCCCGAGTTTCATGATCAAAATGGTCATTTCTCGGCCGACATTTTCCGTAACCGGCTAGCGGGTGCAGGTTATTCACCTGTCTCGTTTCGTCAGGACTTGCGCGTCGACATTAAGCGTCAGCATTTGCAGCAAGGCTTGGCATTCAGCGATTTTAGCCTGCCCAGCGAACAGGCTCGTTTGGCCGAGTTACAAAATCAGCAGCGCAGTTTTCGTTATGTGCTGATGAACAACGACGACGTAGATGTTGATATCAATGTCACCGACGAGCAGGTACAGGCTTACTATGATGCCCATCAGGAGCGTTTCGAGCGGCCTGAGCAGGTACGCGTTGAGTATGTGCTGATTGATCGCCAAGCCATGGCCGCTGAAAGTGAAATTGATGAAGAGACGCTTCGCCAGGCGTGGCGTGAACAGAATCAAAATGCGGATCGACGCATTTCACATATCATGGTGACCTTTGGTGATGAACGTTCCCGTGAAGAAGCACGCAGCATTGCTGACACTGCTTATGATGACCTGGAAGATGGCGAATCCTTTGCTGATACGGTACTCCGCTACTCTGATGACACAGCAAGTGCCGAGGAAGGAGGCGATCTAGGTACGATTTCGCGCGGTATTTTCGGCAATGCATTTGATGAGGCTGCATTCTCTCTTGCTGAAGGCGAAACGTCGCAGGTCGTTGAAGTTGATGGTGCCTTCCACATTCTGCGAGTGACCGATGTTGATGCCCCCTCGTTTGAAGAGCAGCGCGACACTCTGCGTCAAAACGTGGCGTTAGGAGAAGTTAACGATACGTTTAACGCTAACGTCCAGCAACTGATTGACCAGAGCTTTGCTGCGGACGATTTGCAAAGCGTCGCTGATGATATTGGTTTAACGTTGACGCAAACCGATTGGCTCGCGCGTGGTGAAGGCGAAGGCGTTCTTTCGGAGCCGGGCGTGCTGGATGAAGCCTTCAGCGAAGAGGTGCTGACGGATGGCTATAACAGTGAAGTGATTGAGCTCGACGATGATCGACGCTTGGTCTTGCGTGTGGCCGAACACCGTGAAGCGACGCTGATAAGCCTGGATGACGTTCGCGATGAGGTAGAGCAGTCCGTTGCCGCCCAACAGCGTCAACAAGCCATGCTTGAGCAGGCTCAAGCAATGACAGCTTCGCTTAATGCGGGTGAGACGCTCGACGTCAATTGGCTTGAAGCCACTAACGTTAATCGTCAGCAGAATAGTTCTTTACCTCAAGGATTGGTGTCGGAAGTCTTCCGTATGCCGAATCCGGATGAAGGTGAAAGCCAGTACCGGGCTGTTACGCTGTCGCAAGATGTTGCGGTTATCGCGTTGGATGACGTATCGGCAGGCGAAGATAATGATCAAATAGCGGGTTTTGTCGCGCAAATGGCTGAGCAGTTAAGAGCCCAAGCGGTGATCCAGGGCTTGATTGACACCCTGTATCAGGATGCGGATATCAAGCGCTAACGTTGTCAGGTATGAATAAAAAAGCCGATCATCGATTGATCGGCTTTTTTGTGTTTGCTGAAGGCAGTTACGCCGCGGGCGGCGTGGCCAAGGAGAATTGACGCAGCCTGGGTTCAGGGCGGTCAGACTCCTCGATAATCACGTCCCAGCCGTGCTGGTCATCCCAGTCACCCAGTACAAAGCGTTTAGCAGGTACGTCTTCCACCGTAAGATCATGAACCTTAGGGCGGTGTGTATGGCCATGGATCATGGTGGCAACGCCATAACGCTCCATCAGTTGTACGACTTCAGCATGGGTCACGTCCATAATCGCTTCTGCCTTGTTTGCGTTGGCATCGCCTGATTGCATGCGTAGGCTTTTGGCAAGCTCCAGGCGCTGCTCAAGAGGCAGCGCTAGAATCTGTGCTTGCCATTCAGGATTGCGCGACTGCTGCCTGAACGCCATATAGGCTTCATCCTGGGTGCACAGGCTGTCGCCATGCAGCAGCACAAGCGGCACGCCCTCCAACTCCACTTCCTGCACATCGGAGAGCAGTGTTGCCTGGCAGGCATTAACAAACCGTTCGCCCAGCAGAAAGTCACGGTTGCCATGAGACAGATAAATAGCCGTACCGTCATCGCTCAGCTTGCGTAAGCGCTGGATGACTTTAAGCGCCACGGCGCCAAGGGGATGCTGAGTGTCGAGTAAGTCATCACCCATCCACGCATCAAAAAGATCACCCAAAATATAAAGGGCGCTTGCGCCCTGGGCCGTTTGTTCCAGATAGCGATAAAACCCCTGATTGATCTCAGGGGTGTCGCTGCTTAAGTGCATGTCAGCTACAAGCAGTGTGCGCATGATGCTCCCGAAGAGTTATTCTGCTTCTTTTACATAAGCACGCTCAATGATCACATCTTCCGCAGGCACATCCGCATGCATGCCACGGCGTGTTGTGCTCACACCCTTAATGGCGTTGACCACGTCCATACCATCAACTACTTCACCAAAAACGGCGTAACCCCAACCTTGAAGGCTTTTTCCGCTGTGATCCAAAAAGCCGTTGTCGCCAACATTAATGAAAAACTGGCCAGTCGCCGAATGGGGGTCTTGCGTTCGAGCCATGGCAAGCGTGCCGATAGTGTTCTTTAAGCCATTATCCGCTTCATTCTCGATCGAATCACGTGTCGGCTTCTGGTTGAAATCCTGATCAAAGCCACCGCCTTGCACCATAAACTCGTCAATGACGCGGTGAAACAGTGTGCCATCGTAAAATCCATCACGAACATACTGCTCGAAGTTAGCCGCTGTTACCGGCGCTTTTTCATGATTAAGCGCGATAGTGATGTCACCGTGGTTTGTCTGTAATACGATCATGAATAAATTCCTGTTCAATGAAGACGTTCGCCTTGGCGCTGTGCATCGGCGTCACGCTATAATAGCGGTTTTGCTTGGCACCGCGAAGCGCTAACCTAATAGCGTAGGCAGAGGTTGCCTGGCACGCCATCCACCACGAGGTTTTCAACACCACCATGACCAACGAGACCACCCCAGCGCCGAACTTCATTCGCAACCAAGTACGCGACGAGATCGAGGGCGGCCAGGTCACAAAAATCGTGACGCGTTTTCCCCCAGAGCCGAACGGTTTTCTGCACATCGGCCACGCAAAGTCGATCTGCTTAAATTTCGGATTGGCGGAGCAAATGGGTGGTGAGTGTCATCTGCGTTTTGACGACACCAACCCGGCGAAAGAAGAGCAGGCTTATATTGACGCCATCAAAGAAGACGTCAGTTGGTTAGGTTTTAGCTGGGCGGGCCCGGTTCGCTTTGCTTCTGACTACTTTGACCAGCTTTATGCCTGGGCACAGCATTTAATTCGCGAAGGCAAAGCCTACGTGGATGATCTCTCGCCCGATGAGATCCGTGAGTATCGCGGTACGCTAACCGCTCCTGGCAAGCCAAGCCCTTACCGCGAACGTAGCGTTGAGGAGAACCTGGATTTACTCGAGCGTATGCGTGTTGGCGAATTCGGTGAAAGTGAAAAAGTGCTACGTGCCAAAATCGATATGGCATCGCCTAACATCAACTTGCGCGATCCCATCTTGTATCGCATTCGTCATGCGAATCATCACCAAACCGGCGATAAATGGAAGATTTATCCTTCCTACGACTTCACTCATGGGCAGTCGGATGCGATCGAAGGCATCACTCACTCAATCTGTACGCTGGAATTTGAAGACCACCGTCCGCTATATGAGTGGTTCCTGAATAATCTCCCGGTTCCCGCCCAACCACGTCAGATTGAGTTTGCGCGCTTAAACCTGGATTATACGCTGACCTCTAAACGCAAATTGAAGCTGTTAGTGGACGAGCAGATCGTAGACGGCTGGGATGACCCACGGATGCCGACGATTTCCGGCATGCGCCGCCGTGGTTATACCGCCGCCTCTATTCGTAAATTCTGCGAAATGATCGGCGTGACGCGTGCCGATGGCGGGCTTGTCGATATCGCCATGCTGACCCACGCTATTCGCTCGGACCTTGAAGATAACGCGCCGCGTGCCATGTGCGTGCTGAAACCGCTCAAGGTCGTACTGACTAATGTGGCAGAAAACCACGAGGAAGTGTACGACGTGCCGGGGCACCCCGCGCGTGACGACATGCCGACGCGTAAGGTACCGTTTGGTCGCGAGCTGTACATCGACCAGGATGACTTCATGGAAGATGCACCCAAGAAGTTCTTCCGCTTGGCGCCAGGCAAGGAAGTTCGCTTGCGCAACAGCTACGTCATCCGGTGTGACGAGGTGATCAAGAACGACGCCGGTGAAGTGGTTGAGTTGCGCTGTTCGGTGGACTTCGACACGCTCGGCAAAAATCCGGAAGGGCGCAAGGTGAAAGGCGTGGTTCACTGGGTCAGCGCCACTCACGGTGTGCCCATGGAAGTGCGTCTGTATGACAATCTGTTCATGGTCGAGCAACCGGACCGTGACAAGGATGTCGATTTCCTTGAGCACCTGAACCCAGAATCATTGGTCATCTGCCAGGCAATCGGCGAGCCAAGTCTGGCCAAAGCCGTGCCGGAAGATCGTTTCCAGTTTGAACGCATGGGTTACTTCTGCGCTGACCGTCATCTCTCCAAGCCGGGGCAACTGGTGTTTAACCGTACCGTAGGGTTGAAAGATAGCTGGGCGAAAATCAAACAGAAAGGTTAAGGATCGTCATATGCAAATTTACAATACGCTGACGCGTCGCAAGGAGCCATTTACGCCGCTGGTCGCGGGTAAGGTAAGCATGTATGTCTGCGGCATGACGGTGTATGACTATTGTCACCTTGGCCACGCCCGCGTCATGGTCGCATTTGATGTCATTACTCGCTATTTGCGCCACCGTGGCTATGACGTTACCTACGTGCGTAACATCACCGATATCGACGATAAAATCCTTAAGCGTGCTGAGGAGAATGGTGAAAGCATTACGGCGCTAACCGAGCGCATGATTGATGCCATGCATGAAGACGAAGCGCGGCTGAACGTGCTGCCACCCAGCCAAGAGCCTCGTGCAACGGGGCATATTGGGGATATCGTCGGCATGATCGAAACGTTGATCGGAAAAGGTTTTGCCTATCCTGCCGGAAATGGCGATGTGTATTACCGGGTGCGCAAATTCGCCACGTACGGCAAGCTCAATAACCGTCAGCTAGACGATATGCGTTCAGGTGCGCGGGTTGATGTGGATGTTCATAAAGAAGATCCGCTTGATTTTGTGCTTTGGAAAGCGGCAAAACCGGGTGAGGCGCACTGGTCATCACCTTGGGGCGATGGCCGTCCTGGCTGGCATATCGAGTGCTCGGCCATGTCGACCTGCTGTTTGGGGGATACCTTTGATATTCACGGTGGCGGGCCCGATTTGACCTTCCCGCACCACGAAAACGAAATTGCTCAGTCAGAAGCCGCGACGGGGAAAACTTACGTTAACACCTGGATGCATGCGGGCGCTGTCCGTGTGGATCAGGAAAAAATGTCGAAGTCGCTAGGCAACTTCTTCACCATCCGAGACGTATTGGCCGAGCATGATCCGGAAGTGGTGCGTTACCTGTTGGTCGCCAGCCATTACCGGAGTGCGATTAACTACTCGGTTGATTCCCTCGTAGAGGCGCGTAAATCGTTAACGCGCCTTTATACCGCGCTGGATGGCGTCGACACTGCGGCCCAAATGGATGAAGCCGCTAGTCCTTATCGTGACCGCTTCACCCAGGTCATGGACGATGACTTCAATACCCCGGAGGCGCTCGCTGTACTATTTGAGTTGGCGCGAGAGGTTAATCGTGCCAAAAGCGATACACCTGAAAAGGCCGTGGGGCTGGCTGGTGAATTAAAACAGCTCGCTGGTGTGTTGGGGCTTCTCACGCAAACGCCTGCCGCGTTTTTAAAAGGCTCTCAGTCGCAAGGGGTAGCGCTTAGCGAAACGGCTATCCAGGAAAAAATTGCCCAGCGTCAGGCAGCGAAAGCGAGCAAGGATTTTGCTCAGGCAGATGCCGTTCGTGATGAGTTGGCGGCGCTAGGTATCGTGTTAAAAGACTCACGTGAAGGAACTACGTGGGTCATTGAATCTCCTTAGCAAGAGCCGGTGTGCCAGGCGTCGCTATAGCGGCGTCTGGCAGCCACTCAAATGCCACTTATACTAGTAATGCCTCCCCTCACTAAAAGACGTCTACTAAAGGATTGCCAAGATGCGCTTTACTATCAAATCTCTGCTATCTGTCGCTGCCCTGTCGTTGACAACATTAAGCCAAGCGAATGCCAATGAGCCCGTTGTCGTTGCCTCCAAAATCGACACGGAAGGGGCGGTGCTGGGTGAGTTAATCATTCAGACGCTAGAGCGCAACGGCATACCAACGCAAGACCGCCTTCAACTGGGTGCTACGAATGTGGTGCGTACCGCGCTAACTGCTGGAGAAATTGATCTATATCCTGAATACACCGGAAACGGTGCTTTCTTTTTCGATATGGCGGATAGCGATGTATGGAAAGATGCTGACCAGGCACATCAAACCGTACGTGAATTGGATGCGCAAAATGGGTTGGTATGGCTAACGCCTGCGAGCGCGAATAATACCTGGGCCATGAGTATTCGTCAGGATGTTGCAGATGAGCATAATTTGAAAACACTGGATGATCTTACTGCTTATATTGCCGATGGCGGCGATTTCAAATTTGCGGCTAGTGCAGAGTTCGTTGAATCCGCTCAGGCGTTACCCGCTTTTCAAGAGGCGTACGGATTTGAGTTAACGGATGAACAACTGCTGGTGCTTTCAGGCGGTAATACAGCGGCTACAATGCGTGCCGCGGCTCAACAAACCAGTGGCGTTAACGCAGCGATGACCTATGGAACGGATGGCGGCTTAAGTGCCCTGGGCCTGGTGGTATTGGAAGATTCGAAAGGCGTTCAACCTGTCTATCAGCCCGCACCGGTCGTACGAGAAAGTATTCTTGAAGCCTATCCGGATATCGAGCCGCTGCTTCATGATGTATTTACAACCCTGGACGAGGTAACGCTGCAAGCGCTTAACGCGGATGTAGCCGTTAACGGTTTATCGGCAAGTCAGGTCGCTAACGACTATCTCGACCGTTTGGATAACTAATAAATGTCGCTTTTGGATGCGCTGCCCACGCCTCGTTTGGGGCGTGGTGGTTACCCTAATGCTGTTTTAATCAGTTTAAGTGTGGTGATGCTGGCAGCGGTTTGGGGGGTGGATACCGTCAGCGTTGCACCTAACCGAATTGTGCAAGGAGAGAGTGTTAACGTTCAGGGCGCCTTCGGCTGGCCCGGTGCTGTGCTTGTCTCATTACTGGTCATTGCGTTGGGAAGCCTGGCGTATCAGCCCAGCCGTACCCACTATTGGGCGGCCTTGGGCGTAGTGGTATTACTACTGACGCTGATGCCGTTTGGATTAATGGTCGCCAGCCACTTTTTAATAGACCCAGAGCTTCCTCAAGCGCGATTAGGCATCGGGGGCGGTTATTGGGTTGTCTTGTTTATCTCATTGTTAGGTATCGTTGAACTACGCCTGCGGCTTGGTTTAAAACGTTTATGGCCGGTTCTCATATTGTCAGGCGTTGGACTGATTTGGTGGCTTTGCGCGTGGCTCTGGTTAAGCGACTTGGCTCTGGTTCAGGAATTTAAAGCGCGGGATCATCAATTTATACAGGCGATCAGGCAGCATATTTTCCTGGTGAGCACCGCTGTGAGTATGAGTGTGGTAATGGGCACGCTGCTTGCCCTGTTGATGCGTCGCTTTGCCAGGCTGCAAAAGGTTGCTTTTGCGCTGCTTAATTTCCTCCAAACCATCCCTAGCCTGGCACTCTTTGGCCTTTTGCTGGCGCCGCTGGCGTGGCTTGCCGCCAATGTGCCTTTCCTGGCTAAGGTTGGGGTGAGTGGAATTGGTAATACGCCCGCGCTGATTGCGCTGGTGGCTTATAGCCTGCTGCCCATGGTGCGTAATACCTACACTGCCTTGGAAGAGGTCAGTCCGGATACTCTGGAAGCCGCAAGCGCCATGGGCATGCACCGTATTCAGCGGTTTTGGCAGGTTCGCCTGCCCTTGGCTCTGCCTGTGCTGTTGGAGGGTGTGCGTATTACGACGGTTCAAGCCATTGGGCTCACGGCAGTAGCGGCTTTGATTGGCGCAGGGGGCTTAGGTACCTTCATCTTTCAAGGGCTAGGCCAGGCCGCCATGGACATGGTGCTGCTGGGTGCACTGCCCATTTTGATATTAGCTTTGTTAGTGGATGCGGGCCTGGGTGCCTTGGCAGAAGCACTGCGCCCAGGAGGCGTCCAATGATCAAACTTTCACACGTCTCAAAGCGTTTCGGTGCTGAAACGGCAGTTGATGCCATTAATCTAAAAGTGGAAAAAGGCCAGTTTTGTGCGCTGGTAGGTACCTCTGGCTGTGGCAAATCGACCACGTTGCGCATGATCAATCGCTTAATCGAAAAAAGTGATGGTGAGATTACTCTGGATGGCCAGGCCATTGAAGCGTATGACCCGGTCAAGCTGCGCCGCCGGATCGGATATGTGATTCAAAGCACGGGCCTATTCCCTCACTGGACGGTTGCTCGCAATATTGGGCTGGTACCACGCCTACTGAAATGGCCTGCGAAAGATATTCAGGCGCGGGTTGAGGAGCTAATGGGCTTGCTTGGCTTGCCGGTTGCTGAGTTCGCACATAAATATCCGCATCAGCTTTCTGGTGGGCAGGCTCAGCGCGTAGGTGTTGCTCGCGCCCTGGCGGCTGATCCGGATATTTTATTAATGGATGAGCCTTTTGGCGCGCTGGATCCTATCACGCGCGTCAAGTTGCAGGATGAGCTGGCAGGCCTTCAGGCGCGGTTACATAAAACCGTTGTGTTTGTCACACATGATATGGATGAAGCGCTTAAGTTGGCTAATCATCTTGTCGTTATGCGCGATGGCCATATCGTGCAGCAGGGGACACCGCTTTCACTATTACAGCACCCCAAGGACCCTTTTGTTGAATCGCTTTTGGGTGGGCTTGAGCGTGGTTTAAAGCAAGCGGCCTTAACGCGAGTCAAGGACCACATGTCTTCGATGGGTCCAACATTACCCTCGCAATTTCGTATACCCGCTGACTTTTCGTTGCGCCAAGCGCTTTCCATGATGCTGCGCGACCATACGGATCGTCTTGCTGTAGTCGATCAGCAGGATGTTCCAATTGGCGAGCTTTCTCTGCGCAAGATAGTAAAAGAGGCCCAGTTGGAAAAAGGAAGCATGCGTGAAGCCTGATGTGAAGCGTGTGATGCGTTCGACCCAAGTCACCGCAAAGACGGTCTGGTTGTGGCCATTCTTATGGGGCACGCTGTTGGCTGTCTGTATCGTGGGAATACCGCACGCCCAAGGTATCTTTCAATGGATAGAGCCGGATGTTCGGCAGGTTATCTATCAACGTACACCTTTTTATGTGTTGCTTGAGCGCCATGTGCTGGTCGTTGGAGTTGCCGCGATTGTCACTATTAGCCTGGGGGTTGGCGCAGGTATTGCGGTAACGCGTCGAAAAGGGCAGGATTTTTTACCGTTAGTGTCGCAACTTGCATCACTTGGACAAACGTTTCCCCCCGTGGCGGTATTGGCATTAGCCGTGCCGGTACTGGGTTTTGGCACCTTGCCCATTATTGTAGCGTTGATGCTTTATGGCCTGCTGCCGATTGTACGCAATACCCTGGCAGGGCTTCAGGATGTTGATAAAGATATTAAAACCGCAGCCCGTGCGGTGGGGCTAACACCCCTCCAGGTGCTTTACCAGGTAGAGCTGCCCTTGGCTGCGCCCGTCATATTGGCGGGTATTCGTACCTCGGTGACTATCAATATTGCGACCGCTGCACTCGGTGCCACGGTGGGCGCCAGTAACCTGGGGGACCCGATCATTGCCGGCATTATTAATAACAATATGGCTTACGTCCTTCAGGGTGCCTTGGTGATTGCGCTTCTGGCGCTTACGGTTGATAGCATGTTTGATGCACTTCAAACCAGGCTGCGCTTACGACTCTCTTCTTCCTAACGCCTTGCTTCTAAACCGCCATCTCCTTGAACCGCTCCAGAATATCTTGTCGTCGTTGGTCTCTTCGTCTTAAGTGGTATGCCTAAAGTCCTTGTGCTGCGTTACTGTCGTAGTCGTTGCGTTGACTGAAACCAGATAAATCCACTGGCATAAACAGTCATCTCCGACAATACTGCCTTCAAAAGAGGCATAACAAGGACAATAATGATGATTCGCTACGTACACCAGCCGACGTTTCTGACGGGCGATGAGCTTTCCATCTCCACCTTCAGCTTGCTCGACCCTGAAGGCGAACTTTATAGCGGTGCCGAAGCGCCTGCGCTAGAGCGTGAACATGCACGCAGGCTCTACCAGGCCATGCTATCCACTCGTATTCTTGACGAACGTATGATGGCCGCACAGCGCCAGGGGCGGCTTAGCTTCTACATGCAGTGCGTAGGAGAAGAAGCGGCGGTGGTGGGCGCCACCGCCGCCCTGGACGATGCGGATATGATCATGGCGCAATACCGTGAGCAGGGTGCGCTGATGTATCGCGGTTTTTCTATTGATGAGTTTATGAACCAGCTATTCGGCAATGAGCTGGATTATGGCAAGGGCCGCCAAATGCCGGTTCACTACGGTTCGCGTAAACTTCACTACATGACGATTTCGTCACCCTTGGCTACCCAAATCCCCCAGGCAACCGGCTATGCCTACGGTCAAAAACTCGCAGGCGATGAGCAGTGTACGTTGACCTTTTTTGGCGAAGGCGCAGCGTCAGAGGGTGACTTTCATGCGGCGCTTAATATGGCCTCTGTCCATAAAGTGCCTGTCATCTTTTTCTGCCGTAATAATGGCTATGCCATTTCCACTCCTGCCGTTGAGCAGTTTGCCGCGGATGGCATTGCACCACGTGCGTTTGGTTATCACATGCACGTTATTCGTGTAGATGGCAACGATGTACTTGCCGTATACGAAGCCACTCGGCAAGCGCGCAAGCTGGCGGTTGAGCATAATCACCCGGTGCTGATTGAGGCGATGACGTATCGCCTTGCCGCCCACTCATCCTCTGATGATCCTTCTGGCTATCGCTTAAAAAGCGAAGAAGAGACATGGCGCCTCAAGGACCCCGTGCTGCGAATGCAAAAATGGATGTTGAAAAAAGGTTGGTGGAGCGAAGAGGAGGAAACCCAGCAGCAGGAATCACTGCGCCGTGATGTGCTTGAAACCATGAAGCGTGCTGAAAAGCGGCCTCCACCCTCATTGGATAGCCTGGTAAGTGATGTTTATGCCGATGTAACCCCAGCGCTTCAACGTCAATTCGACCAACTTAAAAGCCATATTCGTCGCTACCCTGAGGCGTACCCCCAAGGCGCTCGGTCGTTAGACTTGACCGTGCAGGCGCCCACTGACTCTAAAGGGGAGGCGTAACATGCCCACGATGAACATGTTGCAGGCCATTAACAATGCGCTGGATATTGCCATGGCGGAGGATGAAAAGGTCATTTGCTTTGGCGAGGACGTCGGCATTTTCGGTGGTGTGTTTCGCGCCACCAGCCATCTACAGGAAAAATACGGTAAAGCGCGGTGTTTTAATACGCCCCTGGTAGAGCAAGGCATTATTGGCTTTGCCAACGGTTTGGCAGCACAGGGTTCGGTGCCTGTCGCCGAAATCCAGTTTGCCGACTATATCTTTCCCGCGTTTGACCAGATTGTTAACGAAACGGCCAAGTATCGTTATCGTTCAGGCGACTTGTTTAACGTCGGCGGACTAACGATTCGTACCCCGTACGGTGGGGGGATATCCGGTGGGCTTTATCACTCTCAGTCTCCAGAAGCCTACTTTACCCATACGCCTGGGATAAAAGTGGTGGTGCCGCGTAATCCCTACCAGGCAAAAGGCCTGTTGCTGGCTTCCATCCGCGATCCAGATCCGGTGCTTTTTTTAGAACCCAAGCGTCTTTACCGCGCTTCAGTGGGCGAGGTGCCGGAAGAGGATTATCAGCTGCAGATAGGTGAAGCAGACATCATCAAAGAGGGCAGCGATATTACCCTGGTAGGATGGGGCGCTCAGATGGAGGTAATTGAGAAAGCAGTAGAGCTTGCTGAAGCGCAAGGCATTGCCTGCGAAGTGATTGACCTGCGCTCCCTGCTTCCCTGGGATGCCGATACCGTTGCTGAGTCTGTACTAAAAACAGGTCGGCTCGTCGTCAGCCATGAAGCACCGCTAACCGGAGGTTTTGCCGGCGAAATAGCGGCGACCATTCAAGAGCGTTGTTTTCTCTATCTCGAATCGCCGATAAAGCGGGTGACCGGGCTGGATACTCCTTTCCCTTTGGTGCTGGAAAAAGAGTATTTTCCCGATCATTTGAAGATTTTTGAAGCGATTCGTGAAAGCGTTAATTTCTAGCGCCCAAGGAGAAGAGCAATGAGCGATTTTAAATTGCCAGATATTGGCGAAGGCATCGTTGAGTGTGAAGTCGTGGAGTGGCGGGTTGCGGAAGGTGATCATATCGAGGAAGACCAGCCCATCGTTGAGGTAATGACCGACAAGGCGCTGGTGGAAATCACCGCCCCTGAAGCGGGTGTGGTAACACGGCTTTATGTGCCACAAGGGCAAATTGCCAAAGTGCATGCTCCACTCTACGCCTACCAGGGCTTGGATGAGAACGAAGGGGAAGGAGGCCGCTCTGTTTCGCATCATGCATCGTCAATAAGCAAGCTGCCGGATGACGCTGTTGAGTTACCCGTCGCTACGCCGCCCAGTAACCCAACTGCACAGGGAGCTTATGGCAAAGTGCCCGCGAGCCCCGCGGTAAGGCGGCTAGTACGAGAGCATGGGTTAACAATTACCGAGGTGGCTGGTAGTGGCAAAGAGGGTCGAGTGCTTAAGGAAGACGTGCTGGCGCATATTCACCACAACGAGGTAGAGCCATCGATAGCCAAGCCAGCGCCTACTATCAACGAGGCGCACAACCCAGAGCAGGACGCGCCACGTATAGAGCCCTTACGCGGCGTGCGTGCCGTGATGGCAAAACGCATGGTTGCCTCTGCAACGACTATTCCGCATTTTCACTATGGCGAAGAGCTTGATGTTACTGAGCTATTGGCGCTACGCGAGCGGCTGAAGCCTCAGGCAGATGCTCAAGGGCAGCGCCTTACGCTGATGCCCTTTTTTATGAAGGCGTTAGCACTCGCCTTGGCCGAAACGCCGATACTTAATGCGCAACTCAATGAAGCCGGTGACGAGCTTCACTACTATCCTCAGTGCAATATTGGTATGGCGGTAGATAGCAAAACCGGATTATTAGTGCCCAATGTTAAAGGCGTTGAGCGTTTGACGTTGCTTGGTATCGCTCGTGAAGTGGGCCGCTTGACCGTTGCTGCACGTGAAGGCCGTGTCGACCAGGCTGACCTAAAGGGAGGGACGATCAGTATTTCCAATATCGGTGCCCTAGGGGGGACTTATGCTACGCCTATTATTAATGCCCCTGAAGCGGCTATTGTTGCGATAGGCAAAACGCAGTGGCTGCCGCGTTTTGATGAGCAAGGCGCCGTTCAGCGCCGCGCCATTATGACAATTACCTGGGCAGGAGATCATCGGTTCATTGATGGCGGCACCATTGCGCGCTTTTGTAATACATGGAAAGGCTTTTTGGAAGCGCCTGAAACCATGCTGCTTTATTTGGGATAAACGCACGCTTAGGACACAAGATGCCGCAGGCGCCGTTACAGCAATTTTATATACCTGAAGAGCAGTCGGTCTATCTGCTGAGCCATAATGATGCGCAAAAGCTTAAAGACTGGGTAGCGCTCTGCCAGGCCCAGCTTAGTCAGCTTGGGTATCAAGGAATTGAGCTGATTGGCAAAGGCGCCTACGGTTTTGTGTTTTCTGGCAGCGTGCCCAGTGGCGATACGCTGGCGCACTACGTGTTTAAATTTTCTCGCATTACGCTGCCTACACACTTACAGGAACGTCTCGAAGAAGAGGCGTTTATGCTGGATCAAGTGTCCCATGCTCGCATTCCCAAGTTAATCACCTACCAGCGCGCAAGAGGTCAGTCGATTTTAGTCATGGAGCGCGCACCCGGTTGGAATCTGGAGCAGATATCCCTCAAAAGAGGACGTTTGTCACCACGCTTGATTATGCGTATAGCGCGTCAACTTGTTGATATTTTAATCGCGCTTCGCCGCGACGCTGGGCCCCATGGCCGGCCAGTGGTACATGGCGATATCAAACCCTCCAACCTGGTCTTCGACCCTGACACGGAGTCTATTGCACTGATTGATTGGGGATCGTCTGTTTTTGCTCAATTGGATGCTCAACTACAGTTCGTTGGGGCGAATGTGATGGAGCTGATGTCCGATAACCTGCAGCAAACCAATGCACGTTTGGGTGACGTCTATTTTATTGGTGAAGAGCAGCTAAACGGTGCGCTCTCTTCGCCACGTTTTGATGAACAGGGCGTGGCGGGCACGTTGTATGCGCTGGCATCAGCACAGTCGTGCCGGTTTGGCCATCGCGCTATTCCCGCAAGCTCCCTGGGGTTGCCTATGGAATTTGCCCGTACATTGGATGGTATGCTGGACCCCGACCCGCAGGTTCGCCTTACCGCCGGCAGTTACTTTATCGACACAATGACGCGCATGGCAAACGTGGTAATGCTTGATTTTCCCCCCAGCCCCGAGGCGCCTCTTGTGCCCGTATGGGTTCGCCCTGTGCAGCAGGAAATTGATACCGTGGTGTATAGCTCTCGCAAGGCGTTTCTGCGAGAAGCCAGCGTTGAGGAAACGCTCAACGAGGTTAACGATGTACAGCTGGACCGTTACTATAAGCAGTTTATGCAGGGGATGGGGGAGACAGAAAAAGCGTTTTTAGCCTCGGTAAGTCGGCTGGGTAAATATCCGGTAGTAGGAGGGCTGGCCGTACGTTGGGAGCGCGAAGGGGTATATATTGATTCTTCCCTCAACTTGCATGACTCTGACGTGAAGCCCGCCTTTATTGAAGCTGTTAATAATACGGTTCACTTGGCGCGTGCCATTCATCGCCAAGGTGTTTTCAAAAGCTGCTTATTTAATGCGCGCCAAACGCTGCATATAGAGCGGGAAACGGAGCGTGAGCCGTTTTACTGCCAGCCTGATATGGCGATTAACTACGAAATGAGCGCGGTGCCAGAGCTGGAGGATCGGAGCCGCCAGCATAGTTATTTTGAAGATGGGCCCGATCCGGAAGAGCTGTTGATATTGCCCGCCGAGATTATGACGATCCTGCAGCAACTTAACGATATTCATCATACCGGAATGATTATTTTCGAGGCGCTCCCTCAGCATCTTAAAATACACAGTTATTACCGACTGCTTGACCCCGCAAGGGAGCGCGAGTTTCAAACATTGCTTACCCATATTTTAAGCGCGGTTAACCAGATCCAGGGGTTGGGCGTTTCTGGTTTTATGAAGATGCCCTATAAAGACACCCGCTTTTTTACCCATCTGGAGCGGCAGCCCGAGCGCTACTACCCACAAAATCCACGAGAACACGTTAAAAACATAAAAGCCTGCTGATCTCTTACGGATAGACATCAGCAGGCATAAAGTGGCGTCAGACAGTGGTCTAAAAAGAAGACCTGTTGGCTTGCAGCCATGTGATCAGCTGTTCAACCAGTGTGTCGCTTGCGCGGCCAAAGGCGTCGACCACTGAAGATATATCAACATCGGTTGCCTGGCTGGTCGTGGTAAACGTGCGGTAAGCAATAGGCATTCGGTCATGGGTGTTTACAAGCTGGACATCGAGCTGAATAACGGCATTAGGGCGCCCATTTTCATACTCACTTTGAAAACTACGCAGTGAGCTAAGTAGCTGCAGCTGAGAGGGCAGTTGATCGGTCCCGACATTGCCAAAGAGCTGACTTTGCTGCAAACCTTCTATTAACCGTGATTGAACGAGAGCGGGGGTATCTTCATACCAGCGAGCGCCTTCATACACATTAACGATATTTTTTTCCGGATAGACCACTATGCGATTACCGCTCAGCAGATATCCGGCTTCTGGCGTAGCAATGCCCAATGTTTCAGTCGCCGCATTGGAGGGCATGTTTATGTCAGGCACGTTAGTGGAGGGTAGGCGATAAAGCGTCGCCGGGTCGTTTTTAGGGACGATGGAGCACCCAGCGCTCAACAAGAGTACGGATACAGTGAGTACGGCAAAAACAGGGCGTAAGTTCATGGGCTAAATTCCTTTATCTGGTCCCGGCCCAACAAGAATTCAATTGGATTTTCATCCAGCTCACGGGCGATACGATCCAATGAGTTAAGCGTTGAACGCAATGAAGAAAGCGCAGGACCAATATCGCGAGTGCCTTGCAACGTACTATCAACTGCGCCAGCATTTTGCTCTATTAGCTGCTCCATCCGCTGCGCTGCGCGGGCGATATCCTGGCTGGCATTGGCAGCATTTTGCATAACGTTTTGTCCATCTTGTTCGAGCAGCTGGGTAACTTGCTCGCTCAGTACATTAATACTGGCCATCGTGGTGGTCGCTTGGCGTGATGCAGTGCCTAATAGGGCTAAGTTTTCTTCAAATGCTTCACGCTGTGACGCTATCATTTCGGTAATTTGTTCTATATTCGTCAGTACGTTACTTGCATTCTGACGATTACTATCATCGAAGAGGTTATTCACATTGGCCAAAATTGAGTTAATGTTATCAACCACTTCTTTACCCTCTTCTAAAAAAGTGGAGAGCGGGGAGGGGTCTGCATGAATAACAGGTATTTCATCACCCGCATGGTCAATTAATGCAGGACTATCCGGTGTTCCACCGTAGAGCTGTATCGACATGCTGCCAGTAATACTCGCAAACGCTAGCTGCGCGTGGGTATCTTCTTTGACGGGGGTATCTTTTTCGACACGAATTTTGGCAATAACCTGACGAGGATCTGCAGGGTTGAGATTCAGCGTTGTTACATCGCCTACTCTGATGCCGTTATATTGCACTGCACTTCCTACTGTCAGCCCGCTAACGCTGCGTTCAAACAAGACACGGTACGTTTGATAGTCGCGCTGACCCGCTGCATGGCTGATCCAGAGCGTAAATAGCAGAGCCGCTGCCGCCGTTATTACTGTAAATAAACCAATTAGAACGTGATGAGCGCGTGTTTCCATGTGCTACTCACTCCTTAGCTGACGATCATTTGAGTGGGCGGTCTTGTTGGCGGCTCTGCCACGAGGCCCGTTAAAGTAGTTCTGGACCCATTCATCATCCGTCCGGGCAACATTTTGAATGGTATCCGTTACTAAAACACGTTTCTGAGAAAGTACGGCCACTCTATCGCAAGCGGCATAAAGTGTATCCAAGTCGTGTGTTACCAGGAAAACGCTAAAGCCGAGCGCATTACGCAACGTGACCAGCAATTGGTCAAACGCAGCGGCGCCAATAGGGTCCAAGCCTGCAGTAGGTTCATCAAGAAACAGAATGTCAGGGTCTAACGCTAGTGCGCGAGCCAAGGCGGCACGCTTAATCATGCCCCCAGAGAGCGACTCTGGATACTGCAATGCAGCTTCGGGCTCAAGCCCCACCAGCGAGAGTTTTACCCGCGCCAGATATTCCGCATCTTCTCGTGGTAATTTGGCATGCTCAATAATGGGTAGCGCCACATTCTCTTGTAAGCTAAGCGAGCTAAACAGGGCGCCTTGTTGAAAAAGCACGCCAAAGCGTCGCTCAACTTGGCTGCGCTCCTTGCTGCTTAGCTGGTTAAGATCATTACCCAACACATTAATTTTGCCTGCATTGGGGCGTTTTAACCCCACGATACTGCGCAAAAGAACAGATTTCCCCGTACCTGATCCGCCCACGATTCCGAGAATCTCACCGTCGAGTAGATCAAGGTCCAGCGATTCATGAACGATGTGGTTACCAAAGCGGTTTTCTAGGCCGCGAACTTCAATCACCGGTCGTCCAGACGAGTGGCTGGGTGATTGGTTTGAGGAGTCAGTAGATTCGCTCACCAGCCCATCTCCATAAAGAACAGAGCGGCAAGTGCATCAATCAAAATAACCATGAAAATGCATTGCACGACACTGGATGTGGTATGAGAACCTACTGATTGTGCACTACCACTAACCTTGAAGCCTTCCAGACAGCCAATGACGGCAATAACAAAGGCGAATATGGGGGCCTTGCTCATCCCTACCAGGAAATTATTCAACGCAACATCTTTTTGCAGTATGTAAAGAAATTGCCCCGTTGATATATCCAAAGAGAGCACTGCGACAAGCGCGCCTCCCATTAAGCCACACATCATTCCTATAAAGGTAAGTAGAGGCAGACTAACGAGAAGCGCTATGATCCGTGGCAGCACTAATAACTCAATAGGATCTAGCCCCTGCGTCTGTAGCGCGTCAATTTCTTCATTGGATTTCATCGACCCCAACTGAGCCGTAAATGCACTGGCAGTTCGGCCTGCCAATAAAATTGCTGCCAACAAAACGCCAAATTCACGTAGAAATGAAAATGCCACCAGGTCAATGGTGTAAACAGTCGCGCCAAATTGTTCGAGAACAGTGGCGCCCAGAAACGCAACGACCGCACCCACCATGAAGGTTAACAAAGCAACAATGGGAACGGCATTAAGGCCGCTTTGCTGTATTTGGGCGACGGTGGCCGTTATTCGCCAACGTTTTGGTTTAAAAGCGACCTGTACCAGTGTTGCGATGACGAGTCCGATGAAGGCCAGCAACTGGCGTTGCTGCGACCATAACCCCGCCATGTGCTCCCCGATACTTGCCAGCGCATCCGTGAGACGGTTGGAACTATGCTGCACTGCTTCGATCGGGGCATCCATCGCTTCAGCGATACGCTTTAAAAGCGCTTGTTGTTCCAGAGGGAGCTCGCCTGCCCAATCGCTTATTGCGCGAGACTTTTCAATACCGATCATGCCAACAATGACAGCGGCTCCTGCGGTATCCAGTCGCTCAATACCGGTAAGGGATATATCGTTTGGTTGGGAATAGTTTTGAGCCGCATTTTTTAGCTGCTTGTAATTAGAAAGCGTCCATTCGCCCTGTAATACTAATTTTTCGTCCCGCTTTATAATCCACTCACTTGGCATTTTTGCTCCTAAACGCCGTTGGCTCGCTAAAATATTCACATTACTTTAATCGAACCATCTAGAGAAGCCCTCTCAAAACAACGTATTACTTACTCCTTCGTAATTATACTGTAGCTGATTAATCGCCGTTTAGAGTAGCCAGTTATACGCATGTTATCCATCTTATCTACGAAAAATCTCGCCAAGCTGCATAAGTGCTCAAAAAAACCCGACCTGTTAGAGCGTCCAGAAAGGCGCTCTTTTTAAGCTTGTCCATGACAGGACCTTTCACTTCCGATAAATGAAGTTTGACGTTGGAATCTTTGAGTCGCGCATTGATGGCATCAAGGCTTTCCAGCGCAGAGGCATCAATTAGGTTAACCGCTGAACAAATCAGTACCACATGCTCAAGTTCAGGATGACTGGCCACCAGATTATAAACAGTATCTTCCAGGTAGCGAGCATTGGCAAAGTAGAGGCTTTCATCGATACGTAGCAGTGCCACATGGCTAATGGTTTCTACATTATGGCGGTGGGTATTACGAAAATGTTCGGTATCCGGTACCCGGCCAACCAGTGCACTGTGTGGGCGACTGGTACGGTAAAGAAATAGCGCTATCGATAATGCAACACCGCTCATAATACCGGCTTCAACTCCCTCGACCAGCGTCAATAAAATGGTCACGGCCATTGCGGCAAAATCGCTGCGCGAATAACACCAGGTTTGACGCAGCATGGAAATATCTACCAGCGTTAAAATAGCCACCGTAATGGTGGCGGCCAGGGTGGCAATCGGCAGGTAATAAAGCCAGCCGGTAAATGATAAGGTGATAAGTGCAATGCCCAGAGCCGCAAACGCCCCGGCCGCTGGGGTTTGGGCTCCGGCGTCATAGTTGATCACCGTCCTTGAAAGCCCCCCTGTTACCGGCATTCCGCTGGTAACACCCGCTGCCAGATTGGCGGCTCCCAAGCCGATCAGTTCCTGGTTCGGTGAGATGCGCTGGCGCCGTTTTGCCGCCAGCATTTGGCCCATGGACACGGACTCGACAAAACCTACCAGGCTAATCAGCAGCGCCGGAATTAACAATGCTCGCCATAAGGAGGCGTCCTCCCACGGAAAGCTAAGCGCTGGCAAGCCGCTTGGAATAGCGCCTACGACCTTAACGCCTGCCTCTGTGAGTTGCCAATGCCAGGTAATAAACGTAGTTGTAACGACGGCAAAAACAGGCCCCGCCTTGGTGATTAAGTCAGCAAGCGCGGCAGGAAGGCCCAGTGCGCTAAGCGTTTGCTTCCCATAGCGACGCATGGCAATAAGAAATACCAACGTGCCTGCGCCAATCGCAAATGTGTAGGGGTTAAATTGAGGCAGGTTGGGGAGTAGCGTCATCACACGCTCAGTTAGCGTGAAGCCGCTACTGGAGACGCCTAAGAGACTCCCTAACTGGCTTGCTGCAATGAGTATTCCTGAAGCGGTTAAAAAGCCAGAAATGACCGGATGACTTAAAAAGTTACTTAAAAAGCCCATCCGTAGCGCGCCCATCGCGACTAATATAGCGCCAGAAAGTAATGAAAGTACCAAGGCTGCCTGTAAGTAGGCATCAGTGCCTGGCTGCGCTACGGAAGCGAGCGCTGCGCCAGTCATCAGCGCGATAATGGCAACGGGGCCTACGGCGAGCGTACGGCTTGTCCCCATTAGGGTGTATAGAAGCTGCGGCAGGATACTGGCATATAATCCGACAACGGCTGGCAGTCCCGCTAGTAATGCATAAGCAAGCGATTGCGGAATGACCATGATGGTCACAATGATCCCAGCAAGCACATCAGCACCCAGCAGGCGTCTATGATAGTGCGGCAGCCAAGTGAGAATAGGTAAATAACGCTTAAACATGGGCTCCGGGCCATCAGGCATCAATGGTTTTTAAGAACCGTTGGTTCTTTTATTAATCCTTATATTAACGCGTTATGCCAGTAATTACGGCTCGGCTTCTTAAATAAGCCACCTCTCTTCCCCCAAAGTGTTACTTATTTCATCAGCATAACCCGTTAAGCTCGTTAAGAAAATTGGGCGCCTCTTGGCGTTTTGCTTACCGCTGTCCACAAAAACGCCGACAAACGCAGCTCGATAACCTTAATTACAAAAGAGTCCCTCTATGCGCCTACTTCGTGTGCTGACACCATTGATATTGCTCGGATTATCGGTTTGGTTGGTTGCCCTAGCGGGTACCTTTAAATACCTGGCACTTATTTGCGCCGCGTTAGCGGGGGCGGGGCTGGTCGCTAATGCGCTGCTCAGTGTTTTTATGGCCGACCAGCAGCGTCTTGCCCAGCCTGTTCGTGGGCCAAAACCGCTCAAGGATTACGCGTCGCTTCGTGCGATGGCGTATCGCTTAATGAAACGGGCAAGCAAAACGGCCATTGCTTCGGCGGAGGTCTCTCACTATGCCGATCTTATGGACCAACGTCTTATCAGGCAGGAAGCGATGGCGCATGAAGCATCCTCAAGCATGAACGAAATCAATACCGCTATTTTGCAAGTAAGTACGAGCGCGACTCACGTGGCCACATTGGCAGAAAAGGCGCGCGATGCCAGCCATCAGAATCATGACGAGCTGACGGATATTGTCAGCGATATGAGCCATGTGGCCGAGCGCTCAGATCAGGCGTTAGAAATGTTGACTGCGCTTAATGACAAAATAGAGCGGGTACGCAATGTCACCGAAATGATTGAAGGCATTGCCGAGCAAACCCATTTGTTATCACTTAATGCGTCGATTGAAGCGGCCCGGGCGGGTGAGCATGGCAGTGGGTTTGCCGTGGTGGCCGAAGAGGTACGGAGCTTGGCGCTTAAGACCTCAACCGCGACGCAGAACGTAGAAACGCTGGTTAAGGATATGCATCAAAGCGGCCAGGGAGTTGTCTCTACGATGGGCGCGATAATGGTGCGTATTCGAGAGCGCTCCGAAGGGCTGCAACAGGTAGGCAAACGTCTGGCCACCATTACCCAAGAGTTTGATCAGGTTCAGCATGAGACCACAAGCGTCGCCACCGCCATGGAGAGCACCAAAACCCATAGCCAGACCGTTGCCGAGAGTCTGCGTCAATTAGAGAGCGACGTAGATGAAGGTAATCACAATATGCATGATTTGGCTGCGCAGGCGCGTTCGTTAATGGAAGCGGCTGAAGGGGTGGATGGTGAGCTGGCTCAGCAGCGCCTTCAGGGGCGGCATCAACAGGTATTTAAAGCGGCTCGCCAAACGGCTGACCGCATTGGCAAGCTATTGGAAAAGGCCATTTCCCGCGGAGAGCTCGTAGAATCAGCCCTTTTTCAGCCAGATTATCAGGCACTTCCGGACACTCGGCCAACGCTCTATCGCACAGGGTTCGACAACTTTACCGATCAATATTTACCAAGTGTGCAAGAGCCTCTGCTGACGGAATATAGCTTGAGCTATGCGATTGCCTGTAATCGTGATGGCTATGTGCCTACTCACAATGAGGCGGTTAGCCGACAGCCCACGGGCGATATGGAACATGATTTAAAGTACTGCCGCAGCAAGCGTATTTTTGATGACGCGACGGGAAGTCGATGTGGTGCTCATCAACACCCATTATTGCTTCAAACCTATAAACGCGATACGGGCGAGATCATGCATGATCTATCGGTACCGATTTTTATCCATGGCAAACACTGGGGTGGTTTCCGGGTTGGCTATCAGCCAGAGGGGGTAGAAGAGGCGAGCTCTGCCCTGACATTATCGCATTCAGGGCAAGAAGCGTTAGCGGATAGCGGCCTAGTGCGGGCGTGATTGCCAGGATGACCAGGAATAGAGCGCAAGCCCAAACCAGATCATAATAAAAGTGGCGAGCTGTATGGTGCCCAGCGGTTCACCAAAAATGGTTAAGGCGATCAAAAACTGAATTGTAGGGTTGATGTACATCAAAAAGCCCAACGTCGAGAGCCGTAAGCGTCGAGCCGCACCCGCGAAAGCCATCAGCGGTAAAGCGGTTATTACGCCGCTTACCGCCAGTAAAACGCTCGTTGGTACATCAATCATGAAGTGTGAATTACCCTGCCAGCTAAGCCATGTCAGGGCGAGCAGAGCCAGCGGGAACAGCAGGAGAGTTTCTACAAACAGTCCTGATAAACCGTCCAGCGGCACCTGCTTTCGAAAAAGCCCATAGCTACCAAAGCTGAGTGCTAGCATCAGGCTGATCCAGGGCAATTCACCCAGTAGTGCAAATTGGATGGCAATGGCCAAGCCTGCAAGGCCTAACGCCACTAACTGAAGACGTGCCATCACTTCACGCAGCACCAGCACGCCCAGTGCCACGTTAACGAGTGGCGTTAAAAAATAGCCAAGGCTTGCTTGCAACACCTGATTGCTTTCCACCGCGTAAATATAAAGCCCCCAATTGAAGCCGATTAACACGGCGCAAATCAGTACACGGCCTAAACGGCGAGGCTGGCTCAACGCCGTTATCACGGGGGACCAACGGCTTAACATCGTGATGAGTACCACAAGAAAAACACACGACCACACTATGCGGTGGATAAGAATTTCAAACGCTGGAATACCGTCAAACAGCGCGAAAAAAAGCGGGAAACACCCCCACATTATATAGGCTGCTAACCCAAATGTGACGCCTTTGATGGCCTGTGGATCACGCGCTGGAGGGGAATGCATAGCAGCCTCATTATTTAAAAATGCTAATCTACCACATAATTGCGAAAACATACTGGCAAAGGAGACGTGACATGAGTCAGCTAAGAACGAGCCTGGTACAGTGCGATTTGCGCTGGGAAGACCCACAGGCCAACCATGATCATTTAGTCCGTTTGCTGGGCGATCTGGACAGCCGTGACACCGATCTCATCGTATTACCCGAGATGTTTGCAACGGGTTTTACCATGAACTCGCGCGAAATGGCCCAGCCCATGGCGCAAAGTCAAAGCGTCGCCTGGCTGCAAGCGCAAGCTAAAGCGCGTAACTGTGTCATAACCGGGAGTGTGGCCATCGTTGATGACGGCCAGTATTACAACCGTATGATATGGGCCACGCCCGAGGGTGATATCCGCCATTACGATAAACGCCACTTGTTTCGTATGGCGGGCGAGCATGAACGCTATGGTATGGGCAGCCAGCGTGAAATAGTCGAGCTCAAGGGGTTTAAGCTACTGTTAAGCGTTTGCTATGACCTGCGTTTTCCTGTTTGGTTGCGTCAACAGCCAGCAGCGCAAGAGCACTTCGAGTATGATGCGCTACTGTGTGTTGCCAACTGGCCAGCACCGCGTCGGCAGCCTTGGCGAACACTGCTTCAGGCTCGGGCGGTGGAAAACCTTGCGTATGTCGTGGGGGTTAATCGCGTTGGTGAAGATGCCAAGGGTCTTGCTTACAGTGGCGACTCCATGCTGGTCGATTTCAAGGGCGAACCGCTCATCGACCACCCTGAAAATACGCCGTT
This sequence comes from Halomonas citrativorans, assembly GCF_014898005.1. Classification (NCBI taxonomy): domain Bacteria; kingdom Pseudomonadati; phylum Pseudomonadota; class Gammaproteobacteria; order Oceanospirillales; family Halomonadaceae; genus Halomonas; species Halomonas citrativorans. The sequence continues at coordinate 26,369 of NZ_JABUYX010000021.1, read as the reverse complement.
TATTGAAACGGGGACGCTTGATAAAACGGAGTTAAATGCTTTTCGTGAAAAATTTCCTGCCTGGCAAGATGCCGACCACTTTTCGTTACTGCCAGGAGTGGGCCAATAATGCGCCTTGATCGATTTTTAAGTGAAACCACACCGCTAACGCGTAGTTTGGCAAAACGAGCGCTTAAAAATGGCGACGTCACGCTTAATGGTGAGCCTATTAAGCAGTCAGCCACCCAGATTGATACCGAGCAGGATGAGGTGAAATTCAACGGCGAAACGCTTTCGCTGGTCGGGCTTCGCTATGTAATCATGCACAAGCCAACGGATGTTGAGTGCACTGCCAGGCGCGGGCTGTACCCACGGGTAATTGATTTGATTGATTTGCCCAAAGTAGAGCGTCTTCAACCAGTAGGGCGGCTGGATGTTGATACCACTGGCCTTATACTGATGACTGATGATGGCCAGTGGTCACATCGTGTTACTTCACCGCGTCATCGTTGCGCCAAGGTCTATATCGCCGACTTGGCTGAGCCTATGGAAGGCAACGATGCGGAGTGGGCAATCAATCAGGTAGCCCAGGGCATTCTGCTGGATGATGAAGAGACGCCAACGCAGCCTGCGTTACTCCGGTTTATAACGCCTCTACAAGCGGAGCTTACCCTGACTGAAGGGCGCTATCATCAGGTTAAGCGTATGTTTGCCGCGTTGGGTAACCATGTTAACGCGCTGCACCGTCAATCTATTGGTGATGTTGTATTAACGGATGATTTGGGCCCCGGGGAGTGGCGCGAGTTAACGCAGGAAGAAATCGACAGCTTCTAAACTCAGCCGCTAAGCGCACTTGGCCAAACGGCAGTAGGTCAAGTGCGTATTCAATACTCGACTTATACCGTTATCTTGCTTCTTTAAACAACGCCTACTATCAGAGTCATCTGCTTACATTTTTCAAAGAAACGCTAGGCAGAAAAACGTGGCAAATGGGCGGCGGCAATCAGCGATTGAGTATATGCATGCTGAGGCGAGGACAGCACGTCAAGGCAGGGGCCCTGTTCGACCACTTCACCATCCTTTAGCACCATAATACGGTGCGCCATGGCACGTACTACGGCTAAGTCGTGGCTAATAAATAGATAGCTAAGCTGACGACGCTCCTGTAACTGACGAAGTAGCGTCACAAGCTGCTTTTGTACGGTACGGTCCAGCGCTGAGGTAGGCTCGTCCAACACGAGAAGTTCAGGCTCTAAAATAATGGCTCGGGCCACGGCTATTCGCTGGCGCTGTCCGCCGGAGAACTCATGGGGATAGCGTGCCGCACAGCCTTCAGGTAACCCCACCTCAAGCAGCGTTTGTTGCACACGCCGGGTAACTTCATCGAGTGAAAGCGCGGGATAGTGAAAACGTAGCCCCTCACTCACGATATCAAACACCGGCATACGCGGTGAAAGCGCACCGTATGGGTCCTGAAATACCATTTGTAATCGATGACGCTGGTGCCGTAGCGCATTGCCCGTAAGCTGGCTCAAGGTAGCATCACCCAAGATAACGTCTCCCTGACTGTGCACCAAGCGCATAATCGCGGATGCCAGCGTCGTTTTACCTGAGCCTGATTCGCCGACAATGCCCAGCGTTTCACCGGGCGAAATACTCAAGTCGGTTGCTTTAAGCGCTTCAAAGGGGAGAGGCTGGCGTTTGAATAGCCCGGTTTTGGGGCGCTGAAAACTAACGCTTAGCTGGCGAGCGGTTAATAAGGGCGCCGTATTGGCCGGCGCTGCCGGGCGGCCTTCCGGCTCCGCTGCTAACAGTGCTTTGGTGTAATCACTTTGTGGGTTTTGAAAAACCTCTTCAACTGGCCCCATTTCCTGAATCTTACCGCGATACATCACACAAACCCGCTCGGCATAGCGGCTTACAAGATTCAAGTCGTGGCTGATAAACAGCATGCCCATGCCATGCTGATCGCGAAGCTCTTTTAAAAGGCCGAGTATGTTTTGCTGGACGGTGACATCCAGCGCGGTCGTCGGCTCATCGGCGATTAGTAGTGCTGGGTTATTGGCAATGGCCATGGCAATCATGACGCGCTGACGCTGACCACCGGAGAGTTGATGAGGCCAGGCATCCAACAGCTCATCAACGCGGGGCAGTTTCACTTGTTCAAGCAGTTCTCTGGCCCGCGCTCGCGCCGCTTGCCCACTTAACCCTTGATGCAGGCGCAGGGTTTCCCCAATTTGCTTACTGATACGGTGTAAAGGGTTGAGTGATGTCATGGGTTCTTGAAACACAAACCCTACGCGGTTGCCACGCACGCTGTTCCAATCGCGCTTGCCAAGTTGATTGAGGTCAGTCTCCTCTAGCCAGCGCTCGCCGCTTATCATGGCATTACGGGGTAAAAGGTTGATAGCCCCCAGTGCTGAAACGGACTTGCCCGAGCCGGATTCACCCACAATCGCCAGAGTTTCGCCTGCATTGACCGTTAATGAAAGCGCATCTACCACTACATTATCATCAAAGGCAATCGTGAAATCCGTTAGCCGAAGTAGTGGTTTAGGCATGTTGGGTGTCCTGCGCAGGCGTTTGGCGCTGATTAATGTGGCGTGGGTCGAAGGCATCGCGCAGCCCTTCACCAATAAAGACAAGCAAGGAGAGCATCACGGCAAGCGTCATGAAGGCGGTAATACCCAGCCATGGCGCGTGCAGATTATTTTTACCCTGAGCGGCAAGCTCCCCCAGGGATGGGGAACCTGGCGGCAGGCCAAAGCCCAAAAAGTCGAGTGCTGTTAACGTACCAATCGCCCCAGTAAACAGAAAGGGGATAAACGTTAGAGTAGCCACCATGGCATTCGGCAGGACATGGCGCCACATAATCAGCCGAGACGGCAATCCCATGGCTTTTGCTGCTCGCACGTATTCCAAATTGCGTGCTCGTAAAAACTCGGCCCGCACAATATCGACCAGGCCTAGCCATGAAAACAGCAGCATAATGCCCAGCAGCCACCAAAAACCGGGTTGCACGAAGCTTGCTAAGATAATCAGCAAAAACAGTACCGGTAGCCCCGACCATATTTCAGTGACCCGTTGGCCTATAAGGTCCACCTTGCCGCCAAAATACCCCTGCACACCGCCCGCTAGAACGCCTAACGCCAGCGACCCTGTCGTAAGCACTAACGCAAAAAAGACAGAGAGCCGAAAACCGTAGATCACGCGGGCCAGCACATCGCGCCCTTGGTCATCCGTGCCCAGCCAGTGGCGGCTATCCGGGGGGGCTGGCGAGGGTTGCTGCATCTGCATGTCCAGCGTTTGATAGGAGAACGGAATAAGCGGCCATATGGCCCAGCCGTTGTCGCTAATTTGCTGTTGAATAAACGGGTCCAAATAGTCAGTACGGGTGGGAAGAAAACCCCCGAAATCTGTTTCCGGATAATCCACCAGTAAAGGTGTATACCACTGCCCGTCGTAGTTCAGGATAAGCGGCTTGTCATTGGCAATCAGCTCGGCAAACAGGCTAATAATGAACAGCACGCCAAACAACCAAAGCGATATCCGCGCGCGACGATTTGCTTTAAAGGCGGCTAAACGGCGCTGCGTAATGGGTGATAGTCGTGATGTAAAACCGCTCATTTTCACGACTCCCTCGTTGCAAAGTCGATGCGTGGGTCAACCCACACATAGGTCAAATCGGATATCAGCTTTAGCACAAGCCCGATGACCGTGTACAAAAACAGGGTGCCGAAGATGACCGGATAATCCCGCTGCATAACGGCTTCAAACCCTAGAAGGCCCAGCCCATCAAGCGAGAAAATCACCTCAATCAGTAGAGCGCCGGTAAAGAAAATCCCAATCATCGCGGCCGGCAATCCCGCAATAATGATGAGCATGGCGTTACGAAAAACATGACCGTACAAAATGCGCTGTTCGTTAGCCCCTTTGGCGCGAGCGGTGAGCACGTACTGTTTATGAATTTCGTCTAAAAAGCTGTTCTTGGTCAGCATGGTAAGCGTGGCAAAGCTGCCGATAGCGGCCGCCGTGACGGGCAAGGTGATATGCCAGAAGTAGTCTTTTATTTTGCCGCCTAGCGAAAGGTCCGCAAAATCTGGAGAGGTTAGCCCTCTGAGGGGAAACCAGTCCCAATAGGTGCCGCCCGCAAACAGCACAATCAACAGGATGGCGAATAGAAAGCCCGGTATCGCATAGCCGACAACCACCAGCCCTGAGGTCCACACATCAAAACGTGAGCCGTGGCGCAAGGCTTTACGAATACCTAGTGGAATGGAAATCACATAGACCAGCAGGGTGGTCCACAAGCCCAGAGAAATGGATACCGGCAGGCGCTCAATTATCAGCTCGACCACCGGGCGGTCGCGGAAAAAGCTGGTCCCGAAGTCGAGCGTAAGATAATCGGTCATCATGCCGATAAAGCGTTCATGGGCTGGCTTGTCGAACCCAAACTGCTGTTCCAGCTGTTCGATAAAGCGGGGATCAATACCCCGTGCGCCCCGCGAATCATCGCTTACTTGAACATCTGCGCCGCCCATGTCTAAACGTGTGCTGGCCATGGCGTTGGCGCCTTCAAAACGTGCTAGCATCTGATCAATGGGGCCGCCGGGCGCGGCTTGAACGATCATGAAGTTAAGCAGCATGATGCCGAGTAGCGTCGGTATCATCAGTAGCAGTCGGCGTAGGGTGTAACGTGCCACAGAGTGCACTCCAATCGTTATTATTTAGCCCTTCAGCGACGCCGGTGGCGTCGCTGTAATTCTGCTTCACGGTCGGTATCGACCCACCAGGCATCTAAATCCATCGCGTATTTCGGGAAAGGCTCTTGATAGCCGAACTTGTCCCATACTGCAATACGCGTTTCGCCGGAGTGATAGTGGGGGATGGTGTAAAAACCCCAGCGCAGCACCCGGTCGAGTGCGCGCGTCGCCGTATCCAGTTTCTCCCGGCTCTTTGCGCTAATAATGTCCTCGATTAATGCATCCACTGCCGGGTGAGCGAGCGCCATTCGGTTACGGCTTTGCGGCGCTTTGGCGGCCTCACTACTCCAGAAGTCGCGCTGTTCGTTACCGGGGTTATTGGATTGGGGGAAATGGCTGATCACAATATCGTAATCGTAACTACGCTGGCGATTAAGATATTGGTTAATGTCCACGATCCGCATGGTGGTCTGTACACCGAGACGCGCCATATTGCGCAGCATAGGCTGTACCACACGCTCAAGACTCGCATCGTAAAGCAGCACTTCTAACTGTAAGGGCTTGCCTGTTTCAGTATGAACCAGTACGCCGTCTTCCACCTGGTAGCCCGCTTCGTTCAGCAATTCGAGCGCCCGGCGTAAGCGTTCGCGCAGGTCCGTCGGCTGGTCGATAGGGAGTGCATCGGTAAATATTCGCTCAGAGCGATGAGAGGCTAAAAGCTCCTCTCGATAAGGCTCAAGCAGGGCGAGTTCTTCCTCTGACGGCAGGCCATCAGCTTGCATCTCTGAGTTCTGGAAATAACTTTCGGTACGCTGATAGGCGTTATAAAAAATATTGGTATTCAGCCAGGGAAAGTCGAATGCCAGGCTGAGCGCTTCGCGTACGCGCGGGTCCTGGAACTTCTCCTTACGAAGATTGAATACGAATGCCTGCATGAGTGAAGGATTTACATCAGGCACCGTGATGCGTTTCACCAACCCTTCGCGATACGCCGGGAAATCGTAGCCAATGGCCCAGGTCGCCGCACGGGCATCGGTCCTGAAGTCGGTTAAGCCCGCCTTGAATGCCTCCCAGGCAATATCCCTGTCTCGGTAATAGTCGTAAACCACGCGATCAATATTGTAGCGGCCGACATTAACGGGCAGGTCTTTACCCCAGTAGTCGTCGTCCCGCTGATATACGATGCGCCGGCCTGGGTCGACGTCACTGATGCGATAAGGGCCGGAGCCTGGGTGTGCTGCCAGTGTCGGAGCGGTAAAGTCACGGGGTTCCCAGTAGTGGCGGGGGAGGATCGGTAACTGTGTGACGATTAATGGTAATTCACGAGACTCCGTACTGCTAAATTCGAAGCGAACCTGGTGTTCATTTAGCGCAATGGCGTTATCAACATCGGCATAGTAACTGGCGTAAAAAGGATTACCCTCTTCACGCAGCAGGTTAAAGGAGAACACCACATCGTACGCGGTTACCGGCTCGCCATCTTGAAAACGTGCTTCGGGGCGGAGGTCAAACTCAATCCACTCCCGTTCAGGGTCCAAGCGGACGCCTTCCGCCAGTAATCCATACACGCTGAAGGGCTCGCCTGGATTGCTGGTCATTAACGTATCGTATATCTGGCCTACGCCGGTGGCCGGCGTGCCACGAATGATAAAGGGGTTGGTGGAATCAAAGCTGCTGCCCACGGCGGTGTGGGTGATGGTGCCGCCCTTGGGAGCCAGTGGATTAACATGAGGGAAATAGGCAAAGTCGGCAGGTAACTCAGGGCTATCGTAAAGTGACAGCCCATGCACCGTTTGAATAGAGGTATTGTTGCTTGCGACGTTATCTGCAGGCGTTAGGCTATTGCCAGCCATGATCTGCGGTTGAGATTCAGCCTCTGTCGGTTCTGCAAAGGCTGACATACTCATGATGAAGCAGCTAACGATTAGCAGCGTCTTTACAAACACACCACGTGGCATTGGTTACGTCCCATGTGAGCAGATCTTGTCAACTCATTGCCCTGAAAGTGTCAGGAGTTGGCCTGGTTGTAAAGCATTAGGTCGATCAAGCGCATTCCAGCGTATCAAGTCATTTTGGTTAACCTGGTAGCGGCTGGCAATGGCGGATAGGTTGTCTCCACGTTCAACACGATGAACGTTGGGCGCTTGTGTCGAGGCAAGCTCGCTAGACGTGGTTTGCGAAAGCTGAGCTAATACCTGTGTATCGGCTTCCTCAGGTACTAAAAGCGTTTGTACATTGCGGGGGTCGATGCTGCCGTTAAGCAGCCCAGGGTTTAGCTCCGCTAGCGCTGATTGGCTTACATCTAAAAGCTGTGAGGCTTGAGCGATACTTAAGGGTTGCTCCAGTTTTACTTTGGCAAAGGCCGGGTCCATGTGAATGTCTGGCAGGTTAATATCAAAGCGTTCCGGATCATTAATGATGGTCGCGATCGCTTTTAGTTTGGGAATGTACTGCATGGTTTCATGCGGTAACGATAGATTCCAGTAGTCACCCGCCAGCCCCTGATTTTGTGCCTTGCGTAGAGCGCGATTAACGGTGCCCGCTCCGGCGTTGTAAGCCGCCAACGAAAGCATGATGCCGCCCTCATACCACTGATCCGCCTGCATCTCAAGGTAATCAAGCGCCGCTGCGGTGGAAGTGAGTACGTCCAGGCGCCCGTCATAATTGCCGTTACGAACCAGACCCAACGCATCACCTGTGTTGGGCATGAACTGCCAGAGCCCCGCTGCGCCACGATGGCTGCGCGCGCTGGGGTCGAAGGAGCTTTCGACAAACGGAATCAAGGCGATTTCGCCGGGTAGGCCGCGATCACTCACCTGCTGAGTGATCCAGGCAAGCCAGGGCGTGGCGCGCTCAGTAATTGTGGCTATGTTTTCGGGGCTGGCGCGATAATATTCGATCCACTCATCAACGCGGGCCTGAGCGCTGGGGGGCAGTGTTAGCTCCTGCCACTGAAACGTTTGACGCAGCGCTGTCCAGGCATCCTGATGCTGAAGCTCCAGGTCTTCCCAAAAACTGGTGTGAAAAGACGTCGAAGCCGCCTGCGCTGAAGACGTGTGCTCTGTGTAGGAAGTAGCGCTATTAGAAGGGCTATATGAGAGTGCTGAGGCTTGTGAGTTAGCGGCAGCGGCCAATAACAAGCCCATAATTACCGTACTGCCAGCGCTTAATACCAAGCGCTGTCGCATCGTTCGATAGGTCATAGTTTAATTCATTTGGTTTCTGGAGCGTTCTTAAAATCGGTTCTTCCACTCACGTAGAGTGGCGAACGTCGCGAGGTCGTTGTCATTAGCTCCCTGTTCTCCTGCCGCTTGGCGTACGCTTTGGGTACCGACGCGCAGGTAGGGATTAATTTTCAGCTCGCGTCCTATTGTGCTGGGTAAGGTGGGGCGATTTAATGCCCGAGCCTTTTCACACTCACTTAAGGCATAAGTCACATCGTCATTCTCTGGGTCAGCTGCGTGGGCAAATACAAGATTCGCCTGTGTGTATTCATGAGCAGCAAAGACCAGTGTATCGGCAGGTAGTTCCGCGAGTTTGTTCAATGACGTGTGCATTTGTTCGGGTGTGCCTTCAAATAAACGGCCACAGCCTGCACAAAACAGCGTATCTCCACAAAACAGTAGTGCCGGAATACCCGGCGTATAAAAGCTAATGTGATCAAGCGTGTGCCCAGGGGTTGCCATGACATCAAATTGGCGTCCCATCACACGCACGGTGTCGCCGTCACCGACATGCTGATTAATACCCTGAATATCCGGATTCGCTGGACCAATGACATGGGGAGAGTAGCGCTTGATGAGCGTTGCCAAGCCTCCCGTATGATCATGGTGATGATGCGTAATCAGAATGGTGTCCAGCGTCAGCGATTCACGCTCTAACAGCTTGATGACAGGATCGGCCTCACCGGGGTCCACCACGCAAACGCTTTGACTGGTATCTTGTCTCAATAGCCAAATATAGTTGTCGCTAAGGGCGGGAATCGGTGTCACGCTCATCATGGGCGAGATCCTTTTAAGGGTTGCAAACCTGCTGTCATTACGCTGATAAGTACGTTGAAAAGACACATAGAAAGCGTTAAAAAGCCGTTACTTTGGAGGGAAGCGCTGTCCATGTCAAATTCGACAACGGCCGATAAGGCGATGACCAGCCGCTTGGTAAATAGCCAAGCCTACTGGAAAACGGATACTGGTCGATCACTGTGGGACGTGCAACGTGCTTGCCTAGGGCCCGTGGTTGAAAGCCGGGCGGGCAGGCATAGCCTGGAGATAAGCATGGGGCCTTCTTTGATGACCATGTCGTCGATACCGCACGCGGTCCGCTGGGTTCCAACGCTTGAGTTCGCCACCAGCCCATCAACGCTGGTTTGCCCACCTGACCGTTTGGCGTTGCCTGATCGTTGTATGGATGTAGTTATCATCCACCACTGGCTAGAGCAATTGGAAAACCCTCACCACACCCTACAAGAAGCGGCACGAGTGACGGCGGACAACGGAATGCTGGTGCTCTTTGGTTTTAATCCTCTGAGCGTTAAAGGCCTGGCACATCAGTGGCGTAAACGCCGGCCCGAATTCCCTTGGAACGGGCAGTGGCACAAGCTTGGGCGACTGCGTGACTGGCTAGCATTTGTCGATTTTGAGGTCGAACGCGTAGACTATTGCTGTTTTAGAGGCTTGCTGAATGCGTCTTGCCCCGAAGGGCGAGAGGCGCTGGGGCGTCGGCATAATTTGCCTTGGGGGGAAAGTTACATGATCCAGGCACATCGCCGCCAGCAGTCGGCTTACGTCAAACGCATTAAGTTTGCGCTACAACGCCCTGTTTCCTCTTCATCGCTCGGTGCTACACGCAGAGGTAAACCGGCGCATAACCAGTCTCATCAGGATACGTAGCGCCAATACCTGTTAATAAAGGATGGAAAGATTGAGTAATCAAGCGGCCGAGCAGCTACCGCAGGTCACGGTATATACCGATGGTGCATGTCGGGGAAATCCTGGCCCTGGCGGTTGGGGGGTGGTGCTGTCTAGCGGCGAGCATGAAAAGACCTTAAAAGGTTATGAAGCTGACACCACTAATAACCGGATGGAATTAATGGCTGCCATTATGGCGCTGCGCACGCTCAATAAGCCGTGTGAGATCGCGCTATGGACCGACTCTCAGTATGTTCGCCAAGGCATTACTCAGTGGATTCACAACTGGGTTAAACGCGGCTGGAAAACCGCCGCCAAGCAGCCAGTCAAGAACGCCGAGCTGTGGAAAGCGCTGCACGAAGAGACCCATCGACACAAGGTAGAGTGGCACTGGGTAAAAGGGCATAGCGGGCATCCAGGTAATGAGCGCGCTGATGCGCTCGCCAATGAAGCCATTGATGAGCACCAGCAGAGGAGAGCGTGATGCGCCAAATTATCATGGATACCGAAACGACCGGTATCGACCCCAAGGATGGCCATCGCATTGTAGAGATTGGCGCCGTTGAAATGGTGAATCGCCGTTTTACTGGGCGTACCTATCATCAATATATCAACCCTGAGCGGCATATCGACGCAGAAGTCGTGGCAATTCACGGCATTGACGATGAAAAGGTCGCAAACGAGCCAGTGTTTGCTCAAATAGCGGACGAGTTCTGGGCTTTTATCGAAGGCGCAGAGCTGGTTATTCATAATGCCCCCTTCGATGTGGGTTTTATGGATCATGAATTTGGCCGGTTAAATAAGCAGCGCAGTGGAGCGCCATTAGGTCCGGTGCGTGAGCACTGCCGCGTTCTGGATACGCTCACAATGGCCCGGGAGCTGCATCCAGGTCAGCGTAATAGCCTGGATGCCCTGTGTAAGCGTTATGACATTGATAACGGCCACCGTGTGCTCCACGGGGCGTTGCTCGACTCCGAGATTCTGGCCGACGTTTATCTGGCCATGACGGGAGGGCAAACGGCATTGACGCTGGATGCTGCCACGTCTTCAGAAGAGCAGCAGGCCGATTCGTCAAATGAAGGCCTATCGGTTCAGCGGCTAACGCTTACACCCGGTCAGTTGCGTGTCATCCGTCCAAGCGCACAAGAGCACGCCGCTCATCAGGCAAAATGCCAGGCACATAAGCTGAATTGGTTTGAGGAACGTGATCACAATGCTTAGGCGTGAGATTCCCCACCATGTACGTGAAGGGCGCGTTGTTCGTCTATCGCGCAGCCAACTGGCGCCAGCCCCTCTATCGGGCGACCAGGAGCTGACGCCGCTTCAGCCTTATCAACCTTGGACTGAACAAATGCAGCCGTTGTGTTACTGGAATGACGAGCCAGTAGCGCTATGGGTTGATAAAGAGCCGGGTGATGACTGGATTGATGGGCGCCAATGGATGGCGGATCTTCCCAGCGGGTGGTTTAGCTTGATTTCTACCGCGCTTCAGGTTGGCGCATGGCTTGAGAATCACCGTTTTTGCGGACGTTGTGGCGCTGCGGCCACGAGGCTTGAAGCTGAATTCGCCATGCACTGTAATGCGTGTGGGCATCGCAACTACCCACGTATTTCACCGTGTATTATCACTCTGGTCACCAGCGGTGAAGCGATGCTGTTAGCACGAAGCCCACGTTTCCCGCCAGGACGTTACTCGACCCTGGCAGGCTTTATTGAACCGGGTGAGTCAGCCGAAGAGGCTGTCCATCGTGAAGTGTTCGAGGAAGTGGGTGTACATGTTGATAAGCTGCGCTACCACCAAAGTCAGGCATGGCCATTCCCCCATTCACTGATGTTTGGTTTTTTTGCTGAAGCGACCACGCGGCGTATTAATATCGATGGGGTAGAGATTAGCGATGCGGCCTGGTTTTCGCCGCGGCAACTACCTTCGTTGCCGCCGCCGTACTCCATTTCACGTGAACTGATTGAAACGCATTTGGCTAAATGGCGTGAGTAAGCCACTAACACCCTGGCTTAAAAAGTTCACGGCGAGCGTTTAGTTGGGAAACAGGCTGGTGAGTTTGGTGGCCAGCATTACGTTGCCGGTTGCTTTTAACTTGCCAGTCATAAAGGCGGTCATGCCATTGATATCACCTGTCATAATACCCTTGAGGGTATCTGTGCCCATGCTCAAGCTGACCGAAGGATCATCATGTTCGCCTTCCTGAACATCCAGAGCGCGATCCTTGATAACAAGGTAGTGATCACCCGCATCTTCAAAGTGAAATTGAAATACTTCGTCCATACCCTCAGCCGCATCCGGATTAAAGCGTGCTTTCAACTTATCAAGCGTGCTGTTTGACATAACTATCTCTCCAAAGGCGGTAAAATATATAAATGGGTCATCAATGACCCGATGAATGTGAATGAGAGTATTTTAAACAATCGTTTAGTTCAAGCCGTGCGAACGGATATTGAACGATAGTGCTAAACCTTGGCAGGAGCGTATACGTGAGTGAATGGATAGCAGGAATGGGCACCTTTCTGGTGCAAGCGACGATGGTTGTTGGATTGCTGGGAGGCGTCGCCTTGCTGATCTTGCGCAGCAAAGCAACTCAAGAAAGTGATCTTCGGTTGCATATTGAGCCACTCAATGAGCAGCGTCAGTCGCGTAATCGCCGTCTTCGCATGGCTGCCACTGAGCAGGGCGCGCGTAAAAAGCTGCTTAAGGGGTTTCGCCAGGAAGACAAGAGTCGTCAAAAAACAGCGAAAAGCAAAGAGGCTACTCGATCAAAGAACAGAGTATGGGTGCTGGATTTTCACGGTGATATCAAAGCTTCTCAAACGGAGCTTTTCGCTCAGGAAGTATCGGCCATTATTGATGTCGCTGAGCCCAATGACGAAGTAGTGGTACGTTTGGAGTCTGCTGGGGGGCTTGTGCATGCCTATGGATTGGCTGCCGCACAACTGGATAGGCTGCAAAGCGCGGGCCTTACTACCACCGTGTGTGTCGATAAGGTGGCGGCCAGCGGCGGATATATGATGGCCTGTACGGCTCAGCATATTAAAGCTGCGCCGTTTGCGGTAATTGGCTCAATTGGTGTGGTCGCTCAGGTGCCGAACATTCACCGCCTTCTTAAACGTCATGATATTGACGTTGAGCTACTTACGGCGGGTAAGTACAAGCGCACGCTAACGGTGATTGGTGAGAATACCCAGGAAGGCCGTGAAAAATTTGTAGAAAACCTGGAAAATACTCATCGCCTGTTTAAGGACTACGTGAGTAGCCACCGCCCTGAAATGGATATCGATACCCTGGCAACAGGGGAAATTTGGTACGGCAGCGAAGCCGTTGTCAATCAGTTGATCGATAGCCTGGGCACCAGTGAGGCGTATCTGGTTGAACGAATGGCCGACGCCAATGTATACCATGTGCGCCTTGAAGCGCCGAAAACTATCAGCCGCAAAATAGGCTTGGCGGTCTCGGCGGGTGTAGAAAACGCCGCGCTAAAGGCTCTCAGCATGCTGGAGGCCTCCGGCTGGCAGCGTCGGTAGTCCCTAAAAACAGTGCGTTTTTTACGTTGTATAGTGCTGCGCCAGGGTGTCTAAAATTGCCTTGGCGCTGTCGCTACGCAAGGAGTAATAAATGGTTTGTGACTCACGTCGTGTATTGACCAGCTCATCCCTGCGTAAAATAGCCAGATGCTGCGAAAGCGCCGATTGGCTCAGTGAAAGCTGCTGATTAATCTGCGTGACCGAAAGCTCCTCCTCGGCCAGTAAGCAGAGTATTTGTAGGCGTTTTTCATTCGCCAAGGCTTTTAATAAATTCGTAGCTGATACAAGGTTTTGGCAGTTATTTTCGAGCAGACATGCAGCGGCGCTTGAGGACGCAGACATCATAATCTCCTTGCCTACACTGGACGGGAAGCGGTCATTTTTAGTGTTTATACATGCATTTTTATCAATTGTTATGCCATCGCCGCAGTGCAACGATGATTAATTTAATAATCGGTAATTTAGTGAGTTTTGTCCAAATCTTCATTTAACGGTTAATCAATGATAACGCTGGCTCTTTAACGTCTTCCCTGGCCCATTGTCCGTCTTTAGCCGATAGTATGAGGGTGAGTACGGCAATTACTTTATAGAGTAGGAGCTATTCAATGCTACTTCGATAATACAATAAAGACAGGGTCATTATGAGCCGCTACCAAGAATCCTACCTGCAAGCGAACAGTCAGCCCGAACACTTCTGGGCTGAGCAGGCCAAACGCCTGCCCTGGTTTACGCCACCTACACGGATTCTTACCTATGATGACCAGCAGCATGCTCGCTGGTTTAGCGATGGTGAGATCAACATCTGCTATGCCGCGCTCGACCACCATGTTGAGCAGGGCCGAGCGGAACAGCCTGCTATTTACTGGGATTCACCCGTAACGCATGCCAAGGCAACGTTAACCTACCGGCAACTGCGTGATCAGGTAGCCTACTTTGCCGGTGCGCTTTCCGAACTTGGCGTAAAAAAAGGGGATCGAGTGGTGATTTATATGCCCATGATTCCTGAAGCCTTGGTCGCGATGTATGCCTGTGCGCGGCTTGGGGCCGTCCATTCCGTCGTTTTTGGCGGTTTTGCGCCTCATGAGCTTGCGGCAAGAATCGAGGATGCTGAACCCAGCGTGGTGGTTGCTGCCTCCTGTGGTGTTGAGGTAGATAAGGTCATTCCCTATAAGCCAATCATTGACCAGGCGCTGGCATTAAGTACTCACCAGCCGAATGCCTGTGTGATTTATCAGCGTGACATAGCACCGGCTACCTTGGGCGAGCGTGATTATGACTGGAAGGATTTAGTGGCCAGCGCCGCCTTTGCCGAATGTGTTCCCGTAAAAGGGACCGATCCCCTGTATATCTTGTACACCTCAGGCACGACGGGAAAACCCAAAGGTGTGGTACGGGATACTGGCGGTTATGCGGTGGCGCTTGAGTACTCGATGGAGGCAATTTACGCCCTGGAGCCTGGCGACGTATTTTTTACTGCCTCAGATGTGGGGTGGGTGGTAGGCCACTCCTATATTGTTTACGCCCCGCTACTGCGAGGCTGTACCAGCGTTGTTTATGAAGGCAAACCGGTCAATACACCCGATGCGGGTAGCTTCTGGCGCATTATTGAGGAATACAACGTCAAAAGCTTCTTTACCGCGCCCACGGCTTTTCGGGCAATTAAAAAAGCGGATCCGGATGCCGCGCTGTTTTCCCGGTACGATATCAGTAGCTTGAAGTACGTGTTTGTAGCGGGTGAGCGACTTGACCCGCCTACATTTCATTGGCTGGATGATCTGCTGGATGTGCCGGTGATTGATCACTGGTGGCAAACCGAGACAGGCTGGCCGATTGCTGCTAACCAACCAGGCCTGGCAACCATGCCTATTAAAGCGGGGTCGGCGACCTTGCCGGTGCCTGGATTTAATGTACAGGTGTTAGGCCGCGACGGCGAACCCGCAGCACCCATGGAGCAGGGGAGTGTGGTTATCAAGCAACCGATGCCGCCTGGGTGCCTGGTGGGCATTTGGCATGACCCCCAGCGTTTTCACAGCGCTTATATGGCGGCGTTTCCGGGTTACTACTTAACTGGCGACGGCGGCTACTTCGATGAAGAGGGTTATCTGTTCATTATGGGGCGCACCGATGACGTGATCAATGTGGCAGGGCATCGGCTCTCCACCGGAGAAATGGAGGAGGTGGTGGGGGCGCACCCTGCGGTGGCTGAATGTGCGGTGATTGGCATCCACGATATGCTGAAAGGACAAATCCCCCTTGGCCTGGTGATTCCCAAGGATGGATTTAACGGCGATGAAATAGCGCTTGAAAATGAGCTGATCGCGCGTGTCCGTGAGTATATTGGTCCTATCGCATGTTTTAAGCAGGTGCTGGTGGTCAACCGTTTGCCGAAAACCCGCTCTGGAAAAATATTGCGAAAGCTATTGCGCACGATTGCAGATGGGAAGGCGTTTGGGATCCCCTCCACCATTGATGACCCGGCAAGCCTGGAGGATGTGCGTATCGCCATGTGTGAACGCGCTATCGGCGATGCCGATAAAGCAACGCCGAGTGATTGAGTCAATTAAGTGCTGACAGGCAGGGTGGCGACTTTTAATGTAGTTAAGAACGCGTATAATGCGCGGCCAGCAGCGCTATGCGCTTTCTTATGAGGGTTCCCTAACCCCTCTTGGCTTGTAAAAAAAGGTCATTTTGCATGTTTGCACTAAGTGATACGCAGTACCGCCGTTGCCTCGTGGTAATGGTCGCCTTCCATATCGGCATTATTGCTGCCAGTAACTACCTTGTTCAGCTGCCGTTTACGCTCTTTGGGTTCCATACCACTTGGGGAGCGTTTAGTTTTCCATTTATCTTTCTGGCCACTGACTTAACGGTCCGCCTTTTCGGCAAAAATGCTGCACGCGCCATCATCTTGCGCGTGATGTTGCCCGCTCTGGTCGTGTCGTATGTTGTGTCGGTCGTATTTCCGCGAGGCAGTTTTGCCGGGTTTGAAGCACTTGGCGAGTGGAATGTGTTTGTGGCGCGCATTGCGCTGGCAAGCTTTCTTGCGTATGTCATAGGGCAGTTACTGGACGTGCAGGTATTTGATCGCTTGCGTCAATTGGCCTGGTGGGTAGCGCCGGTATGCTCGACGGTGCTTGGCAATCTTGCTGACACTTACGCGTTCTTCTCCACCGCATTCTATAACAGCCCTGACGCCTTTATGGCCGCAAACTGGCTAGAAATTGCTGCGGTGGACTATGCCATAAAGCTCGCCATCAGCCTGCTGTTCTTTTTACCCTTATACGGCTTGCTGCTTGCCTGGTTGACGCGCCGTTTAGTGGTTTGGACGGGGCATACCGACCTATCTCCGCGTACGGTTTAATAATGTACGGCTAATCGTTGTTGCTTAACAATGACGGCCTTGTTGACAATCACCTGATTAATCAACGCTTAGGGAGTTTACATGACTGATGCTGCCACGGTGGACCTTCACTATCTGGACATGGAGAGTGAAGGAACTCCCGATGCGACACCGCTTGTGGTGATTCATGGCTTAATGGGTAGTGCCGACAACTGGCGCTCCCATTTGAAAGTCTGGCAGCGTTCGCGCCGCGTCATTGCCGTGGATTTACGTAACCATGGTCGTTCACCGCATAGCGATGATATGCGTTATGCCACGATGGCCCAGGACGTCATTGCACTGCTCGATAGTCTCTCTATTACTCAGGCGCATGTGCTTGGCCACTCCATGGGCGGTAAAGTTGCTATCAGCCTTGCAAGGCTGGCGCCCCAGCGCGTAGTGACGTTGACAATAGGCGATATCGCCCCGGTCGTTTATGAGCATGGCCATGATGATGTTTTTGCGGCCCTTAAGCGTGTTAGAGAAGGCCGGCCAAAAAATCGTCGTGAAGCCGATGAGCTGCTGGCTGAACACGTTGATTCGCGATCTACACGGCTATTTCTGGCGACCAACTTAGCGCGTACTGAAGAAGGCGAGTTGGGGCTACGCATAGGGCTGGATGAGATTCAGCGAGGGTATGACGATATTATGGACTTGCCTGCGGGAGAAGCCCCTTACGAAGGCCCGACGCTCGTGCTTCGCGGCGCCCAGTCGCACTATGTGACGGACGATATGCTGCCTGCCTTGCGTGAGATGATGCCCCAGGCGCGCGTAGTAACGCTTAAAAACGCAGGTCACTGGCTTCACGCAGAGCAGCCTGAGGCGTTTCAGCAAGCCGTTGAGGCCTTTTTGGAACACCATGAGCGCTAGGCTGCTTGAAAACAGTGCCTGCACTTAACAGGTCTTAATGATAAGCCCCCGCTACGAGTTTCTCCTGAACAATCAGCGCTCCCGGATTAAAGAGTGTAAGGGTCAATGGCCAAACGTGATGTGGGCAGTTCAGCGTCTATTAGCCCTTGCTGTAAAAGATACGTTTCAAACGTTGCATAACGGCGTGCGTTCAAGGTAGCAGGGCTTAATGCGATCCGGCGTAGAATATCCGGCCAGGCGTTGGCATTGGTTGCGTTATCAAGAATGGGGTGAGCACCAATCAGCGTTTCCCAAGCGGACTCCGGATTTTCCACCATCCAGTTGCTGGCTTCTTCTAACGCCACCAAAAAACGCGACCACGTATCGGCTTTTTTGGCTAATGAGTTGCTATTGGCCACTACAATTAGCCCATCATGGCGTGGAATGCCCAGCTCGTTATAGCGCACGGTGTGCGTGGCAATGCCGTTTGAGGCTAATTGCTCGGGCAGAAAATGATAAAAGCCGTCAGCAATGGCATCTATGCTCTCTTCAGTAAACGCATTGACCACATTAAAATGAACGCTTTGGGGCGCTAAAAATGTATCGGTTTGGCGTACGGAGCGCGGCACGAGCTTGGGAACCAGCAAGTTGGCACCTTCTCGGGTGTTGTAGCCATAATGAAGCCCGGCCAGGTGCGTCGCATTTTCCGGTTGAGCGTCGCCAGTGACAATGACGGCGTTAAGCGGCGTTTCAATCAGTGTCGCAATGCGCGTGATGGGAGCATCTTCGTGGGCAAGTAGATGCAGCAATGGCTGGCGCGTTAACGCTAAATCCACTTCTCCCGCTGTCAGCAGCTTTATGGCGATCGCAGGGTCCGCCGGTGTTTGAAGCTCCACTTCCAACCCCTGTGCGCTAAACAGGTCTCTCGTTTGCGCAACGACCAAGGCCGCATGCTGAGGACTAAGATACCAGTCCAGCATTAAACGCACGCTTTTCAATGGCGGCGGCTCAAGCGGAGCCGGAGGTGTTAGCGCCGTAGTGGGCACTTCATCAACAGCATCACTGTCAACGGATAGCCACAGCATGTCAGGAATCATAATGTCACTTTCAAGAGAAAGCGGTGTCTGATCCTCCTTCGGCGTGTCTTGTTCTGCATAAGCTAATGAATATGCGAAAAATAAACAAAAAATCACCATCAAAAAGCGTAAGTGCCTATAACCAGAAAGGCAGCATGACATAATCATAACTCCTGATATCGAGATGCGGAGTTTATCCCTGACAAACGGTGCGTGACTAGCCTTGAACGTGTTGGTCTGCTGAGTTCGCACAGTAAATTTACCGGTAGCATGCAATAATAGTGTGGCATTGATGTAGAGACGGAGAGACATGGACGGAATTTACACCTTCTTTTTAATTGGTGGTTCTCTAATGGCACTGAGCATTTTGGCGAGCCGACTCTCGTCAATGGTTGGTGTGCCACTTCTGCTCATCTTCCTGGGGCTAGGTATGCTGGCAGGGGAGGAAGGCGTTCTTGGCGTTGCCTTTGACGACTACTCAATGGCGTTCACAATTGGCCACCTCGCGCTTGCCATGATTCTGCTTGATGGCGGTTTACGTACGCGCCTTAAAACGTTCCGGGTAGGTTTTAAGCCGGCACTTTCGCTGGCGACTTTCGGGGTTTTTATCACCAGTGCGGTCGTGGGTATGATCGCTATGTGGGTGTTTGATTTAACGCTGGTGCAAGGGTTATTGGTGGGCGCTATTGTGGGTTCCACCGATGCTGCCGCCGTTTTCTCAATGCTTAGCGGTCGTGGCGTGAACCTCAACGAGCGGGTAGGGGCAACGCTTGAGATCGAATCGGGCACCAACGACCCAATGGCGATTTTTCTGACCTTAATGCTGGTAGAGCTTTTGGTCGGTGATATGGGCGGGGTATTTGAGACTCTGACCTTCTTTGTTTCTCAATTTGGTATTGGCTTGATTGTCGGCATTGGCGGTGGTTGGCTAAGCGCCAAGCTGCTCCGCTGGCTGGATTTAGCGCCTGGCCTTTATGCCATGCTGGCATTGGCGCTGGGCTTTAGCGTTTTCGGGCTTACCAGTGTGCTGGGAGGCAGTGGCTTTCTGGCGATTTACCTGGCAGGCCTGATGATCGGCAATCAGCCTGGCCGACACCTCAACTTTATTCTTCCCGTGCACGATGGCCTGGCGTGGTTAAGCCAGATTGGCCTTTTCCTGGTGCTGGGGCTTCTGGTAACACCCAGCCAGCTGTGGGACGTTGCATTACCCGCAAGCCTGGTTGCGCTGGCACTGATCTTCATTGCGCGCCCTTTGGCGGTATTAATTACCATTAAGCCATTTTTTAAATTTCGCTGGCGTGAAACCTTTTTTATCGCTTGGGTAGGCTTAAGGGGAGCAGTGCCCATTGTGCTGGCCATTTTCCCCGTCATTGGTGGGGTAGAAAATGCGTCACTTTACTTTAACGTCGCCTTTGCGGTTGTGTTGTTGTCTCTATTGATACAAGGCGGCTCGCTCACGTTGGCAGCCCGATTATTAAAAGTGGAGGTGCCAGTAGGCACAACGCCTAACCGCCGTGGGCCGCTGGGGATTTTGCCAGATAACGATTTTGAGATGTTTGTTTACGTGGTCGAAAATCGGGACCTAGAAGATGTGCCCATCCGGCTGCTGCGCTTCCCATCGGGTGCGTTGATTTCAGCGCTGTTTCGTAATCACACCATGCTGCATCCCAAGGGCAGTACCCGGCTGAAATTAGACGATGTCATCTGCGTGATAGGACGCACAGAAGATCTTTCTGCGCTAAACCGCTTATTCAATGGCGACGCTGGCCTCAAGCATGAGCGTGCGTTCTTTGGTACTTTCACGCTAGAGGGCGACGCACTTATGCAGGACGTTGCTCAAGCATATGGCTTAACGCTAAGCCCGGGGGAGCATAGTATGACCCTCGCCGAGTTCGTCGCACTGCGCGTGGGTGGGCATCCTGTAGTGGGTGATGATGTGGATTGGCATGGTATTCACTGGGTCGTCAGCGAAATGGAAAAGGGCACGATTACCCGTGTAGGCCTGCGATTGTATTAATTGGGCTAGAAGGTATTGACTTCCAAGGGAATACTGCTATTATACGCACCCATAAGCCGGAGGGATGGCAGAGCGGTTGAATGCACCGGTCTTGAAAACCGGCATAGGTTAATAGCCTATCCAGGGTTCGAATCCCTGTCCCTCCGCCATTTTTTAAAAAGCCCGTAAAGTCAATGACTTACGGGCTTTGTTTTTTTGTATTCTAACCACAGTTTCTAACCAAAACTGTATGGCTCTATTCAGGCATATGCCGGTTTTTTCAGTTAGGCAAGGCCTAGCCCTTGCTCCTGTCCAGAAAAGCCTCTCAAAGCCGTTTTGGAGCGATTGAGAAGGGAAGCCAGTGCTTTGGTCATCTCATGCTAAACGTTTTGGTCTTACCCTCTTTTAATCTGCGATTTTCTTTTGCATACTTTCGGTTTTTTGTCAAGAGTCTTTCGTTTTCACTTTTGAGAAAGTTATTTTCCTTTTCTTTTTCATGCTTGTATCGCTCATACTCTTCATGAATGCGATTTCTAAACCTCAATAACTCTTGGTTTCTGTCTTGTAGCCTTCTAACTTTCTCATTAGCAATTTTGGCTTTTTTCTCAGCTTCTTCCGTAGCTTTAACCTGAGATCCTTTCCTCAGCCTTTGGCATTCAAACTTCCATATTTTGGCAGACTTTGCCATCTTTCTTACTCTTTCCCTTGTCTTTTTGACGTATTCATCTCTGCCAAACAATGGCGGTTTTTCTATTTTTGGAAGCTTAAGCTTTTCTTGCTTAGATTCGTTTACGGCTTGGTAATAGGTCTTTATGTCTTGATGTTTTGCTACACTTTTTTCTTCGCCCCTAACTAGCCCAAATTGTGTCATTGCTTTTGCATAATCGGTTTGAAGTATTGAATGATTTTTTCTGTCTCCCCCAATTAAATCTTTAGCAGAAAGTCTTCCATCTTTTGTTATTGGAACCACATGAGCATGTATGTGGGGGGAGGACTCATCCATATGTAAAACTGCACTGGCTAAGTTGGCTTCTCCATACTTTTCTGTAAGCCATTTAATATTTTCCTCTTGCCACTTATTAAACTGGTCTTGTGTGGCTTTTTCAAACCATTCAGGAGAAGCCGTAAGTATGAACTCAATAGCTCGCACACTGTCTTTACGAACTCTTGCATTGAAGGCTCCTGCCTCAATCCTGTCAGCCACCATACGGTGCAGAAGGTTAGTTTTACCACCAACTAGAACTTGGTTGAGGTTTAGTCTCGAGGGGTCTGCATTGGGGGTATCTCGAAGCCTGAATGTATGCGACCCGCTTCCCGCTACATCTTGAATTGTCTTTAATTTTTTCGTTCTTAGTATTGCATAATTAGCCATTCCTTGGCCCTCCTATATTATTTGTTATTTTTAGGACCATCCATTGGTCCCTCCCGCGAAGCGGGCTCATCGCACAGAGTGCGACCTAGCTTGCTAGGTGGAGTGAGTCCACCTTGATAAGGTGCAAGCAGACCTGGATTATACAGTTTTTCTCATTTCCTCTTTGAACTCAGCTTCTTTATAAAAACTTTAATTTTTAGATTTCTCGTCTCATCATGATTCATAAATATTCCCCTTCTCCAATTTTTTCCAGATATTCTTTTTTAACTTTTTCCTCTTCGTCTAATTCTTGAATTGCCTTCTTTCTCTCTTCCTCTCTGTATTTTTCGGTTATATCTCCTCCCCAGTTATCACCTCTTACTATCCGGTTGAACGGGGATTTTTTCATCTGTATTTCAGATTTTTTAACTTCATACTCTTCACTTGGGCCTCTAAATAACAAGTCAAAGTGAACAATGAGGTCTTTAGTGTCTTCTAAGACACCCATTTCTTTTAGTTTTTTTATTGATCTGCTTACTTGAGGGCGAGACATTCGGCATAATTCTGCAATATCTTTTTGCCTTACTGTGACCCTATTGTAATAATCCAGGTGCCCAAGTAAGCATAAAAAGACCAGATAATCAGAACCACCTAGTTTCATTTTTCCTAACTTGTTATAGAGTGATTTATTTTCTGCATTCATTCCTTCTCCTTTGAGATTTCTTATCTTTCTATCAATATCGTCATGTAGATTGATAACCTTATTAAACAGCCCTTTGAACCCGCCCGGTTCCTCCAAGCTAGATAAAAAGCTGGCTGAGTAAACTTTGATTTTCTTTTTCTTCATGGTATAATGTCCTCTTGTTTATATGCTTTAAAATTAAAATATTAAATACAGCAAATGTTAATTATAACATAAAGTTAGCAAATAAGAAACTTAAAGTTTCATCTTGTTAACTTTTTTATGCTTATGCAGGAGGGAACTTAAGTGCCTAAAGGAAAAGATGTCAGGCCTGCCAAGTGGTCTAGAATATTGGATTTATATGATGATGGAATATACTCAGCTATATGGGGAAGCTTTGATGGCTCTGCCTTAAGAAGGCTTGGAGTACGTTGGAATGGCCAAGGAAGTGATATAGGCTACCCTTCGCAAGGCGGTAATTCACTTTGGTATGCAGAGCCGGATTTTCTCGTTCTTCCTGTTCTTTTTAAGTTACTTGAGGCTTCTTTATCAGATAGCCAAAATATTAACAACGAGCAGGTGGAAAACATCCATACTGCTATTTATGAGGTTTGTAAAAACAAAAGGGAAAAAGTATGAATATAGCCAAATTGTTTTGTGTTGGTGCTGCGTCTTTCCTGGTGGGATGTTCTGCAAAAGCAGATGTTTCATGTAGTGATCAAAATATCACAGAAACAGTTATGAATATTACAGTTTCAGAGCTAAGAGAACAGCTTTTTAAAGTTTATCTTTATAGTGAGCTCGGTGGATTGCCAAAGATTGCTGCCAACATGACTTATGATGAGTATAAGTCTATGGAACCAAATGAGGTTCAAGCCAGAGTTGTGTCAGAAACTGAGGCTACTGTTTCAGCTTTTAACCTAGCCAATATAAGACTTAATTCTAGAAATGAAGATACTGGTCAGATTTCTTGTGGGGCATCTCTGCAAGGGCGAAACAATGAAAGCGTGAATATCGATTATACTGCTCAGCATACGGAGGATGGACAAGTTTACGTAGAAGTGTTTGGGCTAAGGTAAAATATTTTGATAGAGCGATAATCCACTGATGAAAGGTGGGGTTTCTTTCAAATAAAGCTAGAGATATTCAATCTTTGGCATAAAAGTTGACCATATACTCAAAGAGTTGAGCTTATGGTCAACTATAGTTGAGCAAATACTCAACCATGATTTTTTTTATAAAGCAAAAGTGCTTTATATATGACATAAAATCTTTGCTTCTTTCTGCTGGTCTACTCAATAGCTCAATTTTTTGTTGAAAACGACGTTAAGCCTTCGGCATTATTTTGTTTTTAATCCTATGCGGTGGCTTCGCCACCTAGGTATTGAAGGGTGGAATGTTTAACTTTTTTAGAGATTTAAACATCTGTTCAGCACTTGCTCCTTCACTGTAAATATCAAACGTCACGGTTCCGGTTTCATGACCGACTATGGAGGCTATGATAAGCGGTGGGGTATCAATGTGCTGTAAAGCTGTTATGACCGTCTTCCTGATGCTATGGAAGACATAGCGGGCATCATAGCCCATTCCCGTTTTAAGCCTCCCAAAAGCCTTACTGTGGGAGTCTGAGCGAATGCCATACTTATTACCGCCAGAACTCTTTATTAAGTAGCCGTCGCTGGATTTGGTCGCCAGCTCATCAATCAACCTTTTGATTTTAGGATGAATTGGTATTTTTCTGATGCTGGAATCATTTTTGCCTTCTTCAATGAAAAGGCACTTTATACCTTTTTCTTCGATGATATGCTCATTTTTAAGCTTGCATATTTCTTCAATACGGCATCCAGTATAGCTTGCTATCTTTATCATATCGGCAAGTGCTAGCTTTCCTTTTGCTACTGCTTCGCTGTGAAGCTTGGGCAGATCTTCAATAGGAAAGGGGAGTCGCTTTTCTTCTTTCTTCTTGCCTTTCTTGATAGATGGCAGGTCGTGACCTTCAAAGGGCGGGGACTTCTGCTTGTATTTCGTGCGATACTCACGACTATACTTATACATCCATTTGTGGAAACTATTTCCAGCATAGAGATATTGCTTCTTTGTTTTCGGGGTGACTTCCAGGGTTTCTAAGAACCTATGGACTGCTCCAAACGTCAGGTCGTCGCCATTCTCTTTAAAATAAGCATCCATTTGTTTAATTTTGGATATTTGAGTATCGATGGTCTTTGTTGATATTTCCTTGATTTCCTTCTGATATTTCTCAAACTTTTCAAGTTGTTTAGGAGTGAAAGGTAGCTTTGTGCTGTACTTCTGCTGAGCTTTCGGCCACTGGCTCCGCTCGGCTTCGGCCAAGGGCTGACCTTGGCGGGCATTTCGAATCTGCTTCCGCCATGCATGGAGAATTGGCAACTTTCTCTCGTTGGCTTCTCTCTTGCTCCCAGTTTTTAAGGTCTTCGTCAATGCTTTGCGACCACCGAAGGCTTTCCTTACATCTTCGGGTATGTCAAGCCTTACGTGATACATTCCGTTTTTCTGAACTAGATGGTCAGCCATTTCATGATTCCCTGATTGAGTCAGGATATTTTAGCTCAAAAAATAGTCAATTTCTAACCAATAGTTCTAACCAAAAGGTTAAATACCTTCTTATATTATATATAAAACAATTAGTTATGTGATTTATCAGAAAGTCCCTGTCCCTCCGCCACTTATCTCGAAAAGCCCCTGATTCTTCAGAGGCTTTTTTCGATTCTAAGCTCTGCATTTTTGTCCCAATACCTCCTCTATAGAATGCACCGGTCTTTCATTGTGTCCAGAATGTGCAAGCGCGGTGGCTTTGGCGCATTCTTGTAGCATGATTGGCACAGCTTTTTACTCTCTTACCCACCTGGCCTCAGCCACCAAGCCGCTTTCAGCAGACTAGCAGTTACTGCATAAACCAGCCGTGGCTTACTACCAACGACTGACCGGTCATCACATTGCTCTCGGCGCCCGCAAAGAACAGTACGGCATCGGCCACATCGTCAGTGGTAGTGAATTGCCCATCCACGGTGTCTTTAAGCATGACGTTCTTGATCACTTCCTCTTCAGTGATACCCAGCTCTTTTGCTTGCTCAGGGATCTGTTTGTCTACCAAGGGTGTGCGCACAAAACCTGGACATACCACGTTGGACGTCACGTTGTACTCTGCTCCTTCCTTGGCCAGCACCTTGCTAAGGCCGATCAGGCCATGCTTGGCGGTGACATAGGGCGCCTTGAGCTTAGAGGCCTCTTTGGAGTGGACCGAGCCCATATAAATTACACGGCCATAATTGGCGGCGTACATGTGCTTTAAACAGGCTCGCGTAGTAAGGAATGCGCCGTCAAGATGAATGGACAGCAGCTTTTTCCAGTCCTCAAACGGAAAGTCGACCAGCGGATGCACGGTCTGGATACCTGCGTTACTGACCAGGACGTCAATCTTGCCGTACTTGGCAATGACCTCATTGACCGCCTTTTCGACTTGCGCTTCGTCGGTGACGTTCATTGCCACCGCAAACGCATCGGCGCCCGAGGCCTTGATCTCTTCGGCAGTGGCCTTGGCGGCATCCAGGTTGAGATCAGCGATGATAGGAGTACCACCCTCGGCAGCAAAACGAATGGCAATTTCCTTGCCGATGCCGCTGGCAGACCCAGTAATAAGACCAATTCTGTTGTCAAAACGCGCCATGGTATACTCCTTTTAAGTGTTGGAAGTGCCATCAAGATAATCAAAAACAACCTGACCCAAGCCAAGGACCAGGTTGGCGATGCAGTGAGTGGCTGAAACCACGCCAAGAACCGGCAGATAAGCAGCATATAATTGTAGTGGTCAACTAATACCGGACAGTAATTTAAGATTTTCCTCAGCCACAACGGGAGGCATACCATCGTTAAATGA